>NZ_JBFREQ010000002.1:0-382461 GCF_052114385.1 Variovorax sp. M-6
GCCGGGCAACCCGAAGGGAAGGCCGGGCAACCCGAAGGGAAGGCATGCCAAGACGTGCCACTCCGCGTTGCACTCCTTGCATGTGCCAACGCACATGCGGCGTCGCGCGCCTTGATTGGCCCGTCTTGGCATGCCTTCGCGACCCTGGAAATAGGGTGAACACGCCCTAGACGCCTGCGGCGTGCGCCTGCTGGTCGGCGTGGTAACTGCTGCGCACCATCGCGCCGACGGCGGCATGGCTGAAGCCCATCTTGTAAGCCTCTTCCTCGAACATCTTGAAGGTGTCCGGGTGCACATAGCGGCGCACCGGCAGGTGGCTGTTGCTGGGCGAGAGGTACTGGCCGATGGTCAGCATGTCGATGTCGTGCGCGCGCATGTCGCGCATGACCTGCAGGATCTCCTCGTCGGTCTCGCCGAGGCCGACCATGATGCCGCTCTTGGTCGGAACCTGAGGGTGCAGCGCCTTGAACTTCTTCAGCAGGTTGAGGCTGAACTGGTAGTCGCTGCCCGGTCGCGCTTCCTTGTAGAGGCGCGGCGCGGTTTCCAGGTTGTGGTTCATCACGTCGGGCGGCGCGGCCTTGAGGATCTCGAGCGCGCGGTCGTCGCGGCCGCGGAAGTCGGGCACCAGGATCTCGATCTGCGTCTTCGGGGAGAGCTCGCGGATGTTGCGGATGCAGTCGACGAAATGCTGGCTGCCGCCGTCGCGCAGGTCGTCGCGGTCGACGCTGGTGATCACCACGTACTTGAGGCGCAGCCGGGCGATGGTCTTCGCGAGGTTGAGCGGCTCGTCGGTGTCGAGCGGGTCGGGCCGGCCGTGGCCGACGTCGCAGAAGGGGCAGCGCCGCGTGCACTTGTCGCCCATGATCATGAAGGTGGCGGTGCCGTTGCCGAAGCACTCGCCGATGTTGGGGCACGAGGCTTCCTCGCAGACCGTGTGCAGGTTGCTCTCGCGCAGGATCTGCTTGATCTCGTAGAAGCGGGTGGTCGGCGAGCCGGCCTTGACGCGGATCCACTCGGGCTTCTTGAGCACCTCGCCCTGCACCACCTTGACGGGGATGCGCGACAGCTTGGCCGCGGCCTTCTGCTTGGCGAGGGGGTTGTAGCTTTCGGGTCCTTGGGCGTCGCGGACAACGTCGAGTGTGCTCATTGAATAACCTCCGTGCTGCGCACCGTGGCGCGAGCTTGCTTGGGGTGGCCCTGCGCTGTGCTCATGGCTTCTCTTTGACGGGGCTCAGGGCGCGAGGTAGATGCCGAGCTTGTGGCCCAGCACCTGCGCGGCTTCGTCCCAGGTTGTTTGAACGCCGATTGTAGAAAGATCGACGGTTTGCAGCCCCGCGTAGCCGCAAGGGTTGATGCGCGTGAAGGGTTCCAGGTCCATCGCCACGTTGAGCGCGACGCCGTGGTAGGTGCAGTGGCCGCTGACCTTGATGCCGAGCGCGGCGATCTTGCCGAGGCCGCGGAAGGGGTCCGCGGGGTGCTGGGGCCCGGTCAGCGCGGCATGCGAGAACGGATCGTCCAGCCGCACGTAGATGCCGGGCGCACCGGCGACGCGGTGGCCCGTGACCTCGAAATGGGCCAGCGTGCGGATCACGGCTTCCTCGATCCGGTAGACGTATTCCTTCACGTAGTAGCCGGCCCGCTTCAGATCGATCAGGGGGTAGGCCACCACCTGGCCGGGGCCGTGGTAGGTGACCTGGCCGCCGCGGTCGGTCTGGATCACCGGGATCTCGCCGGGGTTCAGCACATGGTCGGCCTTGCCCGCCAGGCCCTGGGTATAGACCGGTGGATGCTCGCAGAGCCAGAGCTGGTCGGGGTTCTCGGGCGTGCGTTCGCGCGTCGCCTGCCGCATCGCCGCGTAGGTCGGGGCGTAGTCGACGCGGCCGAGCAGCCGCGTCTCGAGCGCAGCGGTCAGAGCACCACCTTCACCATCGGGTGGCTCGACAGCGCCCGGTAGAGGTCGTCGAGCTGCTCGCGGCTGGTGGCGGTCACGGTGATCGTCACGCCGAGGTAGTTGCCGGCCTTGCTGTTGCGCAGCTCGATGGTCGTGGCGTCGAACTGCGGATCGAACTGCTCGGCGATCTGCGTCACGGCGTGCACGAAGCCGTCTGCCTTCGCGCCCATGACCTTGATCGGGAACTGCGAGGGGTATTCGATCAACGATTCCTTGCGGGCGTCGAGCGGGGCGTCGGGTGCGGTGGTCATGCGGGGACTCCTTGGTCTTGGGGGCTGCGGGCCTTGGCCTGCTGATAGCCGGCGTAGAGCGCCTGGTAGATCGGGCCGGGGCTGCCGGCGCCGATGCTGCGGCCGTCGAGCGTCACCACCGGCAGTACTTCCTTGCTGGCCGAGGACAGCAGCAGTTCGTCGGCGCCGAAGACCTCGTCGCGGGCGATGCGGCGCAGCGTGAAGGGAATGCCGGCGTCGGCGCAGAGGCGCTCGATCAGGCCGTAGCGGATGCCCGCCAGCACCAGCTGGTCCCGGGGCGGGCCGCTGACCACGCCGTCCTTCACGACCCAGACATTGCTGGACGAGGCCTCGCTGAGCCCCTCGTCGCGGAACATGATGGTTTCGGCGGCACCGGCCTCGACGCTGATCTGGCGCGCCAGAACCGCGCCGAGCAGGCTGGTGGCCTTGATGTGCGCCTTCTGCCAGCGGAAGTCGGGCGCGCTCACGCAGGCGACGCCCTTGGCGCGCACCGCATCGGCGACCGGCTTCATGGGGTTCACCATCATGAACACCGTCGGCACCAGGCCCTGCGGCATCGCATGGTCGCGCGGCGCCACGCCCCGCGTGACCTGGATATAGATGCCCTGCATGCCCGCGCGCTGCGCCGGTGCCGCGGCGTCGACCAGCCGCATCGCGATGGCCCGCCATTGCGCCGGCGAGTGCGGATTGCGGATCTGGAGCTCGGCCAGCGAGCGCTCGAGCCGCGCCATGTGCTCGTCGAAGCAGAAGGGCTGGCCGCCGTAGGTGGGCACGACCTCGTAGACGCCGTCGCCGAAGATGAAGCCGCGATCGAGTACGCTGACCTTGGCGTCGCGCAGCGGCGTGTAGCTGCCGTCGAGGTAGCAGAGGGCGTCGGGGAGGGCGTCGGCGATCGGGTGCATGAGAGGAATTATGGTGGGGGCGCTCGGGACTTTCCCAAGCGGCTTGCGGATCCCTCGGCGCGCGCCAAGGGAACTTTTCCTCCTCCGCCGTACGGGCTGGCGGAATGCCATGGGTTTTTACTTATAATCAATGGCTTTGTAGAAATTCTGGGTCGTCATCCGGGCTTCATTCGAAATGAAAACAATCGCCCGCAATGCATCGAGGGAGGTCCCCGAGGACATCACCGACCCGGAAGACGACTTCAAGCCGCTGACCGCCGAGGAGGCCCAGCGGCTGCGCGACAGGAAGCCGTTGATCTCGCCGTGGCGCGTGATCGCGATTCAGGTCGTGGCGGGCTTGCTGGTGGCGTTGGCCGCCTGGGGTCTGACCGGGAGGCAAAATCTGGGATGGTCCGCCGGATACGGCGCGCTGGCAGTGGTCATTCCCGCTGCGGTGTTCGCACGAGGGCTGACCGGGCGCTTTGCGTCCCTGAATCCGGGCACTGCGGTGTTCGGGTTCTTTTTGTGGGAAATGGTCAAGATGGCCTTGACGGTGGCGATGCTGATCGCCGCGCCAAGGCTGATTACGGCGCTGAGCTGGCCGGCGATGCTGGTGGGCTTGGTGGTGACAATGAAGGCGGCTTGGGTGGCGGTGATGCTGGCCCCCAAGCGCCTGAAACTTTGAGACGAGTAACGGATGGCTGCTGAAAACGCTGCGGAACACGGAATGACCGCTGGTGAATACATCGTTCACCATTTGACGCATCTGCAAAGCTCCAAGCCTGCAGGTGTGGCCGATCTCACCGTCTTCAACTACGACTCGCTCTTTTTCTCGATCCTGCTCGGCGTCGTCGGCTGCTGGATCCTCTGGCTGGCCGCCCGCAAGGCCACCTCGGGCGTCCCGGGGCGCTTCCAGGCTGCGGTCGAGATCCTGGTCGAGGTCGTCGACCAGCAAGCCAAGGGCATCGTCCACAACGCGCAGAGCCGCAAGTACGTCGCCCCGCTGGCGCTGACGATCTTCGTGTGGATCTTCATGCTCAACGCGATGGACTTGTTCCCGGTCGATCTGTTCCCGGCCATCTGGGCGAAGATCTTCGGCATCGCTGGCGGCGACCCGCACCACGCCTACATGCGTGTCGTGCCGACCGCCGACCTCTCGGTGGCCATGGGTCTGTCGGTGTCGGTGCTGCTGATCTGCCTGTACTACAACATCAAGATCAAGGGCCTCGGCGGCTGGGTCCACGAGCTCTTCACGGCGCCTTTCGGCAACCACTGGGCGCTGTACCCCTTCAACTTCGCCATGCAGATGATCGAGTTCGTCGCCAAGACGGTCTCGCACGGCATGCGGTTGTTCGGCAACATGTATGCCGGCGAACTGATCTTCCTGCTGATCGCCCTGATGGGCGGCGCCTGGACGCTGTCCGCCACCGGCATCTTCCTGGCGCTCGGCCACATCATCGCAGGCACGGCCTGGGCCATCTTCCACATCCTGATCATCACGCTGCAAGCCTTCGTGTTCATGATGCTGACGCTGGTCTACATCGGCCAGGCGCACGATCACCACTGATCATCTGCTTTCGTTTTTTCTTTTCTCTTCAACCAAAGTCCTCTAGGAGTCATCATGGAAGTTATCAGCTTTGTCGCACTGGCCGCCGGCCTGATCATCGGTCTGGGCGCTGTCGGCGCATGTATCGGCATCGGCATCATGGGCAGCAAGTACCTCGAGTCGGCTGCACGTCAACCCGAGCTGATGGGCGAACTGCAAACCAAGATGTTCCTGCTGGCTGGTCTGATCGACGCCGCGTTCATCATCGGTACCGGTATCGCGCTGTGGTTCGCAACGGCCAACCCGTTCCTCTCGCAAATCGCCAACCTGCCGAAGTAATCGGGTCCAGGCTTTCTCGTCGAACCCATGTCGTTCCGCGCTGAATGGCCTCGGATTCATTCCCAAAGAGAGGGTGAAAAGTGAGCATTACCGGTACCCTGATCGTCCAGATGATCGTGTTCCTGATTCTTGTCGGGTTCACGATGAAGTTTGTGTGGCCGCCGATCGCCAAGGCGCTGGACGATCGTGCCCAGAAGATCGCCGATGGCCTCGCAGCCGCCGACCGCGCCAAGAGCGAACTGTCCGCCGCCAACAAGCGCGTGGAAGTCGAACTCGGCCAGGCGCGCAACGAGTCCGCCCAGCGTCTTGCCGATGCCGAACGTCGTGCGCAGGCCATCGTTGAAGAGGCCAAGGGCCGCGCCACGGAAGAAGGCAACAAGATCGTTGCGGCCGCCCGCGTCGAAGCCGAGCAGCAAGCCGTGAAGGCGCGCGAGGCCCTGCGCGAGCAAGTCGCCGCGCTGGCCGTCAAGGGCGCCGAGCAGATCCTGCGCAAGGAAGTGAATCCGGCCGTCCACGCCGATTTGCTGGCCCGCCTGCAGACCGAACTCTGATCACGCCATGGCCGAACTCGCCACCATCGCACGTCCCTACGCCGAAGCGCTGTTCCAGGCGTCCTCGTCGGACCTGGGCGCCACCGGCGCCTGGCTCGACGACGTCGCGGCCATCGCCGGCAACCCCGATCTGCTTCAGTTCGCGGACAATCCCAAGGCCACGCCCGAGCAGGTGCTCGGTGTTGTCGCCAGCGTGCACGGTTCGCCGCTGCCGCCTCACGCGAACAACTTCCTGATGGCACTGCTCGAGAACGGCCGCTTCACCGCGCTGCCCGAGATCGCCAAGCAGTTCCGCACGCTGGCGAACGCGCAGACCGGCTCGTCGGATGCCGTGGTGTACAGCGCCTTCCCGATCGACGGCGCCGCCCTGGCCAACATCTCCGCCGCGCTCGAAAAGCGCTTCGGCCGCAAGTTGCAGTTCACGGTCCAGCAGGACCCGTCGCTCATCGGCGGCATTCGTGTGGTCGTCGGTGACGAAGTGCTCGACACCTCCGTCAAAGCGCGCCTTGAACAAATGAAAGTTGCGCTGGCAGCCTGAGGCCGTCAGCCCCTTACAAAGAAAGAAGGAAAGAGTCATGCAACTCAATCCCGCAGAAATTTCCGAACTGATCAAGAGCCGCATCGAGGGTCTCGGCGTCAGCGCGAACATTCGCAACGAAGGCACCGTGGTGTCGGTGACCGACGGCATCGTGCGCGTGCACGGCCTGTCGGACGCGATGCAGGGCGAAATGCTCGAGTTCCCGCCGTCGGCTGACGGCACGCCGTCGTTCGGCCTGGCGCTGAACCTCGAGCGCGACTCGGTCGGCGCCGTGATCCTGGGCGAGTACGAGCACATCTCCGAAGGCGACACCGTCAAGTGCACGGGCCGCATCCTGGAAGTGCCGGTGGGTCCCGAACTCATCGGCCGCGTGGTGAATGCACTGGGCCAGCCGATCGACGGCAAGGGTCCGATCAACGCCAAGATGACCGACGTGATCGAGAAGGTCGCTCCGGGCGTGATCGCCCGCAAGTCGGTCGACCAGCCGATGCAGACCGGCCTCAAGTCGATCGACTCGATGGTGCCGATCGGCCGCGGCCAGCGCGAGCTGATCATCGGCGACCGCCAGACCGGCAAGACGGCCGTGGCGATCGACGCGATCATCAACCAGAAGGGTCAGAACATGACCTGCGTCTACGTCGCGATCGGCCAGAAGGCTTCGTCGATCAAGAACGTGGTGCGTGCTCTGGAACAAGCCGGCGCGATGGAATACACCATCGTGGTCGCCGCCTCCGCTTCGGAATCGGCCGCCATGCAGTACGTCAGCGCCTACTCGGGCTGCACCATGGGCGAGTACTTCCGCGACCGCGGCCAGGACGCGCTGATCGTCTATGACGACCTGTCCAAGCAAGCCGTGGCCTATCGCCAGGTTTCGCTGCTGCTGCGCCGCCCGCCAGGCCGCGAAGCCTACCCCGGCGACGTGTTCTATCTCCACAGCCGCCTGCTCGAGCGCGCAGCCCGCGTCAACGCCGACTACGTCGAAGCCTTCACCAAGGGTGAAGTCAAGGGCAAGACCGGTTCGCTGACCGCACTGCCGATCATCGAAACGCAAGCCGGCGACGTGTCGGCCTTCGTTCCGACCAACGTGATCTCGATCACCGACGGCCAGATCTTCCTGGAAACCAGCCTGTTCAACGCCGGCATCCGCCCCGCCATCAACGCCGGTATCTCGGTGTCGCGCGTGGGTTCGTCGGCACAGACGAAGATCATCAAGGGCCAGTCGGGCGGTATCCGTACCGACCTGGCGCAGTACCGTGAACTGGCTGCGTTCGCGCAGTTCGCCTCCGACCTCGACGAAGCGACCCGCAAGCAACTCGACCGCGGCGCCCGCGTGACCGAACTGCTCAAGCAGTCGCAGTACAGCCCGCTGCCCATCTCGCTGATGGGTGCGACGCTGTTCGCGGTCAACAAGGGCTTCATGGACGACATCGAAATCAAGAAGATCCTGGCTTTCGAACACGGGCTGCACCAGTTCCTGAAGTCCAGCCATGGCGCGCTGCTCGACAAGATCGAACAGTCCAAGGCGCTCGACAAGGACGCCGAAGCCGAACTGAACACGGCGGTCGCCGCGTTCAAGAAGTCGTTCGCCTGATCGACGACCAAGGAAGGAACGCTCATGGCAGCTGGTAAGGAAATCCGCGGCAAGATCAAATCGGTGGAGAACACCAAGAAGATCACCAAGGCCATGGAAATGGTCTCGGTTTCCAAGATGCGCAAGGCGCAGGAACGCATGCGCGCCGCCCGCCCCTACAGCGAGAAGATCCGCAACATCGCGGCCAACCTCGGCCAGGCGAACCCGGAGTACACGCACGCCTTCATGAAGACGAGCGACGCCAAGGCGGTCGGCTTCATCGTCGTCACCAGCGACAAGGGCTTGTGCGGTGGCTTGAACACCAACCTGCTGCGCGCGGTGACGGCCAAGTTGCGCGAGGCGCAGAGCGCCGGCAACGCGATCGAGTCGGTGGCCATCGGCAACAAGGGCCTGGGGTTCCTGAACCGCATCGGCGCCCGCGTCGTCGCGCACGTCACGCAGCTGGGCGACACGCCGCACCTCGACAAGCTCATCGGGCCGGTCAAGACGCTGCTCGACGCTTACGCCGAAGGCAAGATCTCGGCCGTGTACCTCTGCTACACCAAGTTCATCAACACCATCAAGCAAGAGCCGCTGGTGGAACAGTTGCTGCCCTTGGCCGCGGAGACGCTTCGCACCGAGTCGGGCCATCACTCGTGGGACTACATCTACGAGCCCGATGCGCAGAGCGTGATCGACGAACTGCTGGTGCGCTATGTCGAATCGCTGGTGTACCAGGCGGTGGCCGAGAACATGGCCTCCGAGCACTCGGCACGGATGGTGGCCATGAAGGCGGCGACCGACAACGCGGGCAATGTGATCGACGAGCTCAAGCTGGTCTACAACAAGACCCGCCAGGCCGGCATCACCAAAGAGCTGTCGGAAATCGTCTCGGGCGCCGCGGCGGCCGCGGGCGTCTGAGCCCCTCGGCCCTCAACAGATTTAAATTTTTATCGGAGCAGACATGGCTCAAGCAGAAGCAGTTCAAGGCAAGATCGTTCAATGTATCGGCGCCGTGGTCGACGTGGAATTCCCGCGCGACAAGATGCCGAAGATCTACGACGCCCTCAAGTTCGAAGGCAGCGCGCTGACCCTCGAAGTGCAGCAGCAGCTCGGCGACGGCGTGGTCCGCACGATTGCGCTGGGTTCTTCCGACGGCCTGCGCCGCGGCCTGATCGTGACCAACACGCAAGCTCCGATCACCGTGCCCGTGGGCAAGGCCACGCTGGGCCGGATCATGGACGTGCTCGGTTCGCCGATCGACGAACGCGGCCCGGTCGACCAGGCGCTGACCGCCTCGATCCACCGCAAGGCACCCGCGTACGACGAACTCTCGCCCTCGCAGGACCTGCTGGAAACCGGCATCAAGGTGATCGACCTGGTCTGCCCGTTCGCCAAGGGCGGCAAGGTGGGCCTGTTCGGCGGCGCCGGCGTCGGCAAGACCGTGAACATGATGGAGCTCATCAACAACATCGCCAAGGCGCACTCGGGCCTGTCCGTGTTCGCCGGCGTCGGTGAGCGCACCCGCGAAGGCAACGACTTCTATCACGAGATGGCCGACTCCGGCGTCGTGAACCTCGAGAAGCTCGAGGACTCGAAGGTGGCCATGGTCTACGGCCAGATGAACGAGCCCCCGGGCAACCGTCTGCGCGTGGCGCTGACCGGCCTGACGATCGCCGAGTCGTTCCGCGACGAAGGCCGCGACGTGCTGTTCTTCGTGGACAACATCTACCGCTACACGCTGGCCGGTACCGAAGTGTCGGCACTGCTGGGCCGGATGCCTTCCGCCGTGGGCTACCAGCCCACGCTGGCCGAGGAAATGGGCCGCCTGCAAGAGCGGATCACCTCGACCAAGGTCGGCTCGATCACCTCGATCCAGGCCGTGTACGTCCCGGCCGACGACTTGACCGACCCGTCGCCCGCCACCACCTTCGCCCACTTGGACTCCACCGTGGTGCTGTCGCGCGACATCGCTTCGCTCGGTATCTACCCGGCCGTGGACCCGCTGGACTCGACCTCGCGCCAGCTCGACCCGCTGGTGGTCGGCGAAGAGCACTACAACGTGGCCCGCGCCGTGCAGGGCACGCTGCAGCGCTACAAGGAACTGCGCGACATCATCGCCATTCTGGGCATGGACGAACTGGCGCCCGAAGACAAGCTGGCCGTGGCCCGCGCCCGGAAGATCCAGCGCTTCCTGTCGCAGCCTTTCCACGTGGCTGAAGTGTTCACCGGCTCGCCCGGCAAGTACGTGCCGCTGGCCGAGACCATCCGCGGCTTCAAGATGATCGTGAACGGCGAAGCCGACCACCTGCCGGAACAAGCGTTCTACATGGTCGGCGGCATCGACGAAGCGTTCGAAAAGGCCAAGAAGGTCGCTTAAGGAATCCCCATGGCAGGCACCATTCACGTCGACGTGGTCAGCGCCGAGGAGTCGATCTTCTCCGGCGAGGCCAAGTTCGTCGCGCTCCCCGGCGAAGCCGGCGAGCTCGGCATCTACCCGCGCCACACGCCGCTGATCACGCGCATCCGCCCCGGCGCGGTGCGCATCGAAACGGCCGACGGCGGCGAGGAATTCGTCTTCGTGGCCGGTGGCATTCTCGAAGTGCAACCCACCACCGTGACCGTGCTGTCCGACACCGCGATCCGCGGCAAGGACCTCGATGACGAGAAGGCCAACGTCGCCAAGGCTGCGGCCGAGGAAGCGCTGAAGAACGCCAA
Organism: Variovorax sp. M-6; assembly: GCF_052114385.1. Lineage (NCBI taxonomy): Bacteria > Pseudomonadati > Pseudomonadota > Betaproteobacteria > Burkholderiales > Comamonadaceae > Variovorax > Variovorax sp. M-6. The sequence continues at coordinate 10,346 of NZ_JBFREQ010000002.1, forward strand.
GACCGACATCGACATCGCGATGGCCCAGTCGGAACTGGCTGTGATGGCCGCCCAGCTGGCGGCCCTGCGCAAGTACCGCCAAAAGAAGTAAAGCGCGCCTGCGCGCTGATGCTGCAAAGGCCGCCTTCGGGCGGCTTTTGCGTTTGGGGAAGCTTGGAGCCCTATCTTTGGCCTTCATTTGGCCGAAGTTAAGACTTGTTCGGCTGAAGCGCCGCCTCTAGTATTCGCTTCGACTCGCTCCACCGGGCGAAACGGCGAAGAACGAATACGGAGACACGCACTTGGCCCCCTGGAGCCGATTGACCGCAGACGAGATGCTCCTGCTGGAGACCACCTTCTGGTCGGCCGGCGGGTCGCGCCATGGCATGGCCGAGCAGCTCGGTTTCTCCAAGAGCAAGGCCAATTCATTGATCGCCGGCCTGGTCGAGCAGGGCCTGCTTGCCGAGGCGGGCCTGCAGCGATCGTCCGGCGGGCGCCGGCCCGAGAATCTCCGGCTGCATGCCGGCCTCGGCGTCGTGGTGGGCGTCGACATCGGCGCCACCAGCCTCGACGTCGCGGTGCTCGGACTCGACCTCCAGGTGCTCGCGCATCACGCGGAAGCGGCCGACGTGCGCGAAGGCCCGGGCGTGGTGCTGGCGCGCGTGCGCGTGCTGGTGCGCGAGCTGCTTGCACGGCTGGGCTTTGAGGCGAGGCAGGTGTTGGGCATCGGCATCGGGGTGCCGGGCCCGGTCAATTTCGAGATCGGGCAGCTGGTGAACCCGCCGCTGATGCCGGCCTGGGACAGCTTCTCGATCCGGGACTACCTGCGCGAGGACTATGCGGCGCCGGTGTTCGTCGACAACGATGTCAACCTGATGGCGCTCGGCGAGCTCTGGCGGCTGAAGCGTTCGCTATCCAACTTCCTGGTCATCAAGGTCGGCACCGGCATCGGCTGCGGCATCGTCTGTCACGGCGAGGTGTACCGTGGCGCCGCCGGATCGGCGGGCGACGTCGGCCACATCTGCGTCGACCAGGAGGGCCCGCGCTGCCACTGCGGCAACCTGGGCTGCGTCGAGGCGATGGCGGCCGGTCCGGCGATCACGCGGATGGCGGTGGAGGCCGCCGAAGCCGGCGAGAGCGCCGCTCTGGCCGAGTGCCTGCGGATGCAGGGCCGCATCGAGGCGGTCGACGTCGGGCAGGCCAGCCGCGCCGGCGATGCCGCCGCCAATGCCATCGTGCAGCGCGCCGGCAGCCTGATCGGACAAATGCTCGCGTCGATCGTGAACTTCTTCAATCCGTCGCACGTCTTCATCGGCGGCGGCATCACGCGCATCGGGCCGCTGTTCCTCGCCGCCGTGCGGCAGAGCGTCTACCAGCGCTCGCTGGCGCTGTCGACGCGGCACCTGGAGATCCAGTACACGCCTCTGGGCGCGCAGGCCGGGCTGATCGGCGCCGGCGTGCTCGCGATGCAGGAGACGCTGAAGGCGCGCGGGGTGGCGCCATGAGCGCCGCCCGGCCGCCCGAAGGCGCTCGCACCGCAGTGCGAAGCACGGAGGTTCTGCTGTGAAGAGATCCGTCGCGGTCGAGTTCGACCAGGTGGTGAAGGCCTTCGGCCCGGTGGAGGTGCTGCACGGCGTGAGCTTCTCGCTCGAGCCGGGCCGCGTCTACGGCCTGCTGGGCGAGAACGGCGCCGGCAAGTCCACGCTGATGAAGATCCTCGCCGGCTACGAGCCGCTGACCGGCGGCACGCTCAAGGTCAACGGCGAGCCGCAGCGGTTCGCCAGTTCGCGCGATGCCGAGGCGCTGGGCATCGTGCTGATCCACCAGGAGTTCAACCTCGCCGAGGACCTCACGGTGGCGCAGAACATCTTCCTCGGCCACGAGAAGAAGAGGGGCTGGCTGCTCGACGACGTCGCGATGGCGCGCGACGCGGCCAGCGCGTTGGCGGAGGTCGGGCTCGACATCGACCCGGGCACCAAGGTGCGGCGCCTGATCGTGGCCGAGAAGCAGTTGGTCGAGATCGCCAAGGCCATTTCGCGCCATGCGCGGCTCCTGATCATGGACGAGCCGACCGCCACGCTCACGCCCGGCGAGACCGAGCGTCTGTTCAAACTGATCGCGCAGTTGCGCGCGGACGGCGTGACCATCGTCTACATCTCGCACAAGCTCGACGAGGTCGAGCAGGTGACCGACGAGGTGATCGTGATGCGCGACGGGCGCTTCGTGGCCCGTTCGCTCACCTCCGAGGTCACGCGCCACCAGATGGCGAACCTGATGGTCGGGCGCGAACTCGCGGACCTCTATCCGCCGCGCGATGCGGTCGTCACGGCGACGGCGCCGGCCATGAAGGTGCGGGATTTCATCGTGCCCGGTTGGGCGCAGAACGCGAGCTTCGAGGTGCGTCCGGGCGAGATCCTCGGCTTCGCCGGGCTCGTCGGCGCCGGCCGCACGGAACTCTTCGAAGGCCTGCTCGGGCTGCGCCCCGCGAGCGGCACGGTCGAGATCGAAGGCCAGGCGCGCAGCTTCCGCAACCCGCGCGACGCGGCGAAACACGGCCTGACCTACCTGAGCGAGGACCGCAAGGGCAAGGGCCTGCACGTGAACCTCGGTCTGCGCCAGAACCTCACGCTGATGGCGCTCGAGCGCTATGCGCAACCGTGGCTGAAGCCCGACGCCGAGCGCGCTGCGCTGGCCGAGGCGGTGAAGGACTACGGCATTCGCACCGGCGACCTCGATGCGCGCGCCTCGTCGCTGTCGGGCGGCAACCAGCAGAAGCTGGCGCTGGCCAAGGTGCTCCAGCCGCAACCGAAAGTGGTGGTGCTCGACGAGCCCACGCGAGGCGTCGACGTCGGCGCCAAGCGCGACATCTATTTCCTGATCCAGCGACTGGCCCGCCAGGGGCTGGCCGTGATCGTCGTCTCTTCCGAGCTGATGGAGCTGATCGGCCTGTGCCACCGCGTTGCGGTGATGCGCGCGGGCCGCATCGTGGCCACGCTCGATGCGGAGCACTTGACCGAGGAAGATCTCATCGCCCATGCCACCGGAACCGCCCATGTCCACGCCTGAGACCCCCGCAGCAACCCACCGTGGCGAATCGAAGTCCAGCTGGACCGAGCGCCTGCACGGCTTCGGCCCGGTCATCGGCCTGGTGCTGCTGTGCATCGCGGGCACCTTGCTCAACGGCGACTTCGCCACGCTCGACAACGCGATGAACGTGCTCACCCGCACCGCCTTCATCGGCATCATCGCGGTCGGCATGTGCTTCGTGATCATTTCGGGCGGCATCGACCTCTCGGTCGGCTCGATGGCGGCGCTGATCGCGGGCTGCGTGATCATGTCCATCAATGCGATGGGCCCGGCGCTCGGTTCGCCGCTGCTGGCGGTGGTGCTGGGCGCCGTGCTCGCTGTGGTTCTGGGCGCCGTGTTCGGCCTGGCGCACGGCCTGCTGATCACCAAGGGCCGGATCGAGCCCTTCATCGTGACGCTCGGCACGCTCGGCATCTTCCGCGCCTTCCTGACCTACTTCGCCGACGGCGGCGCGCTGACGCTCGACAACGATCTGTCGGACCTCTATGCACCGGTGTACTACGCGAGCCTCGCGGGCATCCCGGTGCCGGTGTGGGTGTTCCTCATCGTGGCGGTGATCGGTGGCCTGATCCTCAACCGCACCGCCTATGGCCGCTACGTGCAGGCGATCGGCTCCAACGAGCAGGTGGCGCGCTATGCCGCGGTCGGCGTCGACCACGTGAAGATCATGACCTACGTGCTGCTCGGCGTCTGCGTCGGCATCGCGACGCTGCTCTACGTGCCGCGGCTGGGATCGGCCTCTCCGACCACCGGCCTGCTGTGGGAGCTGGAGGCGATCGCGGCCGTGATCGTCGGCGGCACCGCGCTCAAGGGCGGCGCGGGCAGCATCACCGGCACCGTGATCGGCGCGATCCTGCTCTCGGTCATCAGCAACATCCTGAACCTCACCAGCATCATCAGCGTGTACCTCAACGCCGCCGTGCAGGGCATCGTGATCATCGTCGTGGCGTTTCTTCAGCGCGGCCGGCGCTAGGCCGCCAACGTTTCTCGTTCGTTCAAGTTCATTCACCACAGGAGACAAGAAGCATGACATCCATCACCCGACGCCTGGCGCTGAGCGCCGTCGCCGCCGCGAGCTTCGCGGCCTTCCCGGCGCTGGCAGCCGAGCCGGTCAACCTCGGCGTGTCGATTCCGGCGGCCACGCACAGCTTCATGGGCGGCATCAACTACTGGGCCAACCAGGCCAAGAAGGACCTCGAGAAAGAACACAAGGACCTGAAGATCACGATCAAGACCGCGGCCAACGCGCCCGAGCAGGCGAACCAGCTGCAGGATCTGTCGACCGTGAGCAAGATCAACGCGCTCGTGATCTTCCCGTTCGAGTCGGCCGCGCTCACCAAGCCGGTCGCTCAGGTGAAGGCCAAGGGCACCTACGTCACGGTGGTCGACCGCGGCCTCACCGACACCAGCGCGCAGGACGCCTACGTCGCCGGCGACAACACCGCCTTCGGCAAGATCCCGGCCGAGTACATCGCCAAGAAGCTGGGCGGCAAGGGCAACGTGGTGGCGCTGCGCGGCATCGCGACCACGCTCGACAACGAGCGCATGGACGCCTTCAACAGCGTGCTCAAGAACTACCCGGACATCAAGCTGCTGGACGCCAAGTACGCCAACTGGAACCGCGACGACGCCTTCAAGGTCACGCAGGACTACCTGACACGCTTCAAGAAGATCGACGCCATCTGGGCCGCCGACGACGACATGGCGGTGGGCGTGCTGAAGGCCATCGAGCAGGCCAAGCGCGACGACATCCTCGTGGTGTTCGGCGGTGCCGGCGCCAAGGGCATGGTCAAGACCATCATGGACGGCAAGGACCCGCGCATCCAGGCGGACGTGAGCTACTCGCCGAAGTTCATCTATGACGCGATCAAGCTGACGGCCGAGGCCCGGCTGAAGGGCGAGAAGCTGCCGGCGACGACGATCATTCCTTCGGTGCTGATCACCAAGGACAACGCGAAGAGTTTCTACCACCCTGACTCGCCGTTCTGATTGCTCGCCCCCAGGTTGCCCGGCACTTCGTGTCCGGGCGCCCACCCCCTACCGGGGGCAACACCAGAGGCCCGGCAAAGCCGGTTCCTCGGTGTTCCACCAAGGGCGCGCTTCGCGGCGCTTGAAACTGCATGACATACGACACTTTTTCTCGCAGGCTGCGCTACGCCATGGTCGGCGGCGGCCGCGACGCCTTCATAGGGGCGGTGCACCGCAAGGCCATCGCGCTCGATGGGCAGATCGAACTGGTCGCCGGTGCGCTGTCGTCGAGCCCCGAGAAGGCCAAGGCCTCGGGCCGCGATCTTTTCCTGCCCGATGACCGCAACCACGGTGACTGGCGCGCGCTGCTCGACGACGAACTGAGGCGGCCCGCGAGCGAGCGCATCGACTTCGTCTCGATCGTCACACCCAACCACGTCCACTACCCGGTGGCGCAGGCCTTCGTCGACGCCGGCCTCCATGTGGTGTGCGACAAGCCGATGGTGCACACGCGCGAACAGGCCGATGCGCTGGTCGCCGCGGTGGCGCGGCAGGGCACAGTGTTCGGCGTCACCTACAACTACACCGGCTACCCGATGGTCCGACAGGCGCGCGAGATGGTGCGCGCGGGCGACATCGGCGAGATCCGCAAGGTGGTCGTCGAATACAACCAGGGCTGGCTCGCGACGCGGCTCGAAGGCGAGGGCAACAAGCAGGCCGCCTGGCGCAGCGACCCCGCGATGAGCGGCGCGGCGGGTGCCATCGGCGACATCGGCTCGCATGCCGAGAACCTGGTGGCGACCGTCACCGGCCTCGAGATCGAGAGCCTCTGCGCCGACCTCAGTTCGCTGGTGCCGGGCCGTCCGCTGGACGACGACGGCAGCCTGCTGCTGCATTTTCGCGGCGGCGCGCGCGGCGTGCTGGTGGCGTCGCAGGTCAACACCGGCCTGGAGAACGACTTGCGGCTGCGCGTCTCGGGCACGCTCGGCACGCTCGTCTGGCGGCAGGAGCAGCCGAGCGAACTCACGCACTTTCCGCACGACGGCCCGAAGCGCATCCTCACGCGCGGCTCGCCGTGGCTCGCCGAGTCGGCCCGGCGCGCGAGCCGGCTGCCGAGCGGCCATCCGGAGGGCTTCATCGAGGCCTTCGCGAATGTGTACGGCGGCATCGCTGCGGACATCCGCGCCCGGCTCGAGGGTCGGCCCGCCGATCCGCTCGCAGCCGACTATCCGCGCGTGGAAGAGGGCGCGCGCGGGGTGCGCTTCATCGAACGCACCGTGGCCTCGGCGGCCAGCGAGCTCAAGTGGACGAACTGGTAGCACGCAGGCCCGGCGCGCCCATGGCGTCGACGCTTCAGCGTTCCTGCAAAATCGCCGGATGGACGAATCTGATACCCGGGGCCGCGGAGCCATCGACTTGCGCGAGCACGCGGTCGATCTGCTGACCCAGGCCGGATCGCTGGCATGACGACCGGCGCGGCGCGGCTGGTCGTCGCACTGGGCGTGGATGCACCACACGGTGACGGCCCCGGTCGACGAATTGGTTGAGTTGCTGTAGCCCTTGAGGAAGTTCCGCAGGAACAGGTCATCGTCTTCATAGGCTGATGATCTGGCCTTTGAAGCCGCCACGGCTTCAAGGCCGCGCGGCGCTGGCTAAAACCGTTTGCACGAACATGCTGCGCGGACATCGCCCGATGAACCTGGAACTTTGATTCGATAACGAACCGGCTCTTGCCGCTGCGGGCTCGTCGCTGTGCATCATGGCTTTGTCTCGCCCACCTGCGACTCGGTCTGCACAGGGACGCATTCCGGCGCCACCTTGTCGAGGGTGACGGCAAGGCGCTCGACGAGGCGGTCGCTGTAGTCCTTATTGGGGTGCACGCCATCCAGAAGATCGTTTGCGCCTTCGAATTGCACCGAGCCCCAATTTGCGAACTCGATGCCGGCGGCGGCGGCGACTGACCGAGCGAGGCCATCATATGCGTCCCGGCGCGCGATGGCCTCTAGGGAAAGAATGGCGTTCGGCGCCTGCCGCGAGTAGCCGGTCAGCACCGGCGTGCGACCCTCGGCGCGAAGCTGGTAGATCAGTGCTTCGAGTGCGGCCTTGAAGTTGTTCGGCGGCAACCCACGCCATGAGTCGATCACGCCGTTCTCTATCACCACGATGCGGGCGCTGCGCGCTTCGCTCGAAAACACCGTCGCCAACGCCGCGAGCTGCATGCCCGCTACCGAATGGTCCGCGACGACTTCGAGGCCGGGCCGCACGCGTTGTAGCGTCATTGCCGGCGTCTCGGCGGAGCCATTGCCCGCCATGATGGAGTCGCCGTAGAGTTCGATCGTGCAAGCGGTCGGCGGCTTGGCCGCCTCCATGGATACAGCCGAATCCTTCGAGCTTGCTGAAGGAGGTGGGGCCATGTCGGAGAAGGTGCCATCGGCACCGCCGCCGCCACAACCGGCCAGCGTGACGCAGGCGAAGGTCAAGAGCTTTTCTATGAGAGTTCGTTGGCTGAGCATTGTTGGCGAAAAGTTCAAAAGTGAATCAAGGGATGAGGCTACCGAGCGACTCGGTCACTCATCCATGAGACTCGTCTGATCCGAACTAAGAACTCTCTTTCGAGCGACATCGCGGACGTTTCTGACGGATCCCTCGGAGCGTTCTCGTAGACGTCTCTGCGTGCGATTTCTAAAGTGTGTTGGCCAAGCCGTTCACCCTCTATTTCTCAGATTGACTGCCGACTCGCGGGCGAATGAATTGGCCTGTGCAGTGCACGTGGCACGTCAGCCCGACAGCGGTTTCTAGAGAAGAGGGGAGCGAAGTGAGAACAGAGCGATATGCGTCGGCAGCCTTGATGCCGCATTCGAGGATGGGCGCGTCGAATCATTGTCCCGAGTCGCGTCGACCCAACGAGGAGTCCGACACGCCAGCCATCGCACTGATGCCTGTCGCATCGCCGGCCCAGCTGCAATTCCGGGACAGCAACTTGGCACCCGCCTTCATGTCCGTCGCGACGCTCCGGACGAACGACGAAGAAGGAAGATGTGCGACTTTCCGTCAGAGGATGGGAGTCACTCGCGAATTGCTGGGCGCCAAGCTCATCGCCAATCTGCTTGTCGATCTGACCTCGGCAGGCTTCGAGACATCGAAGGCCGAAGGCGTCACGCCTGTGCCGAACACGCTGCGCCGCCGCGACGACCGAGAATCGCGTCGCCCGGAGGCAGTGCTGTGTGTCGCATTTGCCGATGCAGGCATGGCGACCCGGTTGTGGTCGAGCAGTTACGAGCCGAGAGTGAACGTGTCGGCCCATCTCATGGCTGCTCCCGATTCAGCGGACTGGCTCTCGACCGACTTCTTCTACTACGGAGCCGACGCCTCCGGGGACACGGCCTGGAGCATACCGGCCGATCCGAGGTATCGATTCGCGAGCATGCAAGCCATGGTCGAGAACCCCGATGACGTCGTCAATGGTTTTGACGTCGCCGTTCGGATGCTCTCCAAACGCGTCGTCGCGCGAGTTTGCGGGCATGCCCGATTGGCCGCCAGGGTGACCCACGCTCAATGAAGAGGTCTGCATCCGCCAGGCGTCCTCAGCCACTCGTTGGTTCGAAATCGCCTCGGTCTGTGGCGTGTACCCCATGAAGAAAATACACACCCTCCAGGCCGCGCGCGGACTTGCCGCGCTCATGGTGCTCGGGTTCCACGCCTACGGCTTCGATCAAAAGTTCCTGTCTCATCCGGTTCTACCCGATCTCTTCACCTTCGGACAGACTGGCCTGGATCTCTTCTTCGTTGTCAGTGGATTTGTCATGGCGATGACCACCGCCAACCGCAAGGGGCTGACGGAATCAGCGAGCTTTCTGTTGCATCGGGCCTTCCGCATCTATCCGACCTATTGGATCTACTTCTTCACGCTTGTGACGGTTCAGCTTCTGCTGCCATCCATGATCAACAAGTCGGGTCGACAAATTGACCTGTGGGGATCCTTCCTTCTGCTTCCGTCCGAAGCCCTGCCTCTCCTGGTGGTCGCCTGGTCATTGACGCTGGAGCTTTGGTTCTATCTGGTGTTCGCGATGCTCATGCTTGTTCCGAAGAAAAAAGTGCCGTGGGTGCTGGCCGCGTGGCTGGCGAGTGTTCTGCTCTTCCGGGCTTTCGGCGATGTTCCGGCCGACGTCTATCAGCGCGTCGTCGTGCATCCGTTCGGCGTCGAGTTCATCTTCGGGGCTCTGGCTGGCTGCCTGTGGGTGTCGCCAGTCGGAGCAGGTCTTTCCGGTGCTCGGGCCGTGGGGCTGTCAGTTTCGGGATTGGCGCTCGTCGTCCTAGCCTGCATGCTCGGCGCCGTCGATGGGTCGGATGTGATCTCCACCGCATCGATCGACCGTGTGGTCTTGATCGGCGCTGGTTATTCGCTTCTGCTCTTGGGCATGGCCGCGGCAGAGCGTGCAGGGCTGCGAGTCTGGAAGCCTCTCGTTGCTCTCGGAGACTGCTCCTACACGCTCTATCTCTCTCACATGGTCGTGATGGCGGTATGGGCCGCCGCTTGGCTTTCCGGTCGGATCGCCGTCCCGGCGGGTCCGGGCTCCAGCGCGGTTTTCTGGGGCCTGACTTTCTCGTCCTGCGTGGTCTATGCGTTGATTGCGTACGGCTTGACGGAAAGACCGCTGCTCGCCTTCGTCAGGTCGAGCCGTTCGTTCAAACCACGGCCCACGTCGGCGTCGGCGTCGGCGTCGCCGACCTGATCAATTCCGCTGCCTACAGCACCACCGGCGCATCCGGGAGCTCATTGCGATCCGCCTGACCCTCGGCCAGCGGAAAGTACGCGACCAGCAAGGCCGATACTTCTTCGAGCGCCTGCGTCAGCCCGTCCTCGAAGCGCCCCTCGCGGAATGCGGCACCCATGCGCTGCGCCATCGCGGCCCATTGCTCGGCGTCGACGTGGGCATCGATGCCGCGGTCGGCGACGATCTCGATCGCATGCTCGGCCAGCAGCAGATAGATCAGGACGCCGTTGTTGTGCTCGGTGTCCCACACGCGCAACTTGCCGAACAGCATGATCGCGCGCTCGCGCGCCGGCGCGCCGCGCCACAGATAGGACAGCGGCAGGCCGGCCTCGACGCAGATGCGGACCTCGCCGCTGTGGCGCCGCTCGCTGGCCGCCACGCGGCGCGTCAGGCGCTCGAGCAGTTCGGCCGGCAACGCGCGGCGCACGTCGGCCTCGTCGGTCCAGCGATGGCGCCACAGGCGGCCGAGGCGAGCGAAGAGCGAGGCGGAGGATGGTGAAGAAGAAGGCGATGTCATGGCTACCAGTCTCCCGAGGCGCCGCCGCCGCCGAAATCGCCGCCGCCGCCGGAGCTGAAGCCGCCGCCGCCAGAAGACGAACCGCCGCCCCAGCCGCCGCCGCCAAAGCCACCGCCGCCGAAACCGCCACCGCCCCGGCGGCCGATGGCCGGGCCCGCACCGAAGGCCATCGACAGCAGCGTGAAGAGCAGGGCGCCCAGCCCGGCCAGCACGGCGATCACGAGGCTCGATGTCAGCACCATCACCACGACGCCGGTCAGGCCGCCCAGCGCCAGCGAGCCCGGGATCTTGCCCAGGATGCGGCGCGCGATCGGGCCGCCGACCAGCACCGCCGCGAACAGGAAGATGCCGAGGTCCTGCCAGTCGAAGCCGCGGGCGGAGCCCTGGCCGTCGCCGAAGTCGCCGCCGCGTGCATCGACTTCGGGCAGTGCCTCGCCGTTGACGCGCGCGATGAGCTGGTCGGCCGCCGCGTCGAGGCCGCCCGCGAAATCGTTCTGCCGGAAGCGTGGCTTCATGGCCTCGTCGATGATGCGCGCGGCGGCAAGGTCCGGCACTGCGCCTTCGAGGGTCTTCGCGACCTCGATGCGCATCTTGCGGTCGTCCTTGGCCACCACCACGAGGATGCCGTCGCCGACCGCCTTGCGGCCGATCTTCCAGGCATTGCCGACCCGGTTGGCGTAGCTCGCGATGTCCTCGGGCTGGGTGGTCGCGACCATCAGCATCACGATCTGCGAGCCCTTCTTCTGCTCGAAGGCCTGCAGCTTGGCGTCGAGTGCGCTGCGTTGGGCCGCGCTCAGCGTGCCGGTCTGGTCGATCACGCGCGCGTTCAGCGCGGGCACGGGCAGCAGGCCCTGCGCCTGGGCGCCGAACAGCGCCACCGCCATCAGGAGGAAGGCCGTCAGCGCCTGCCGGATGCGCACACCAGCCGTCATGGTGATGGGCCGCGCCTTACTTCTTCGGCGCGCTGAAATCGACCGTCGGCGGGGTCGAGATCTGGGCTTCGTTCTGAACCGTGAAGTTGGCCTTGGGCTGGTAGCTGAACACCTTGGCCGTCAGGTTGGTCGGGAAGCTGCGGGCCAGCACGTTGTATTCCTGGACCGTCTGGATGTAGCGGTTGCGCGCCACGGTGATGCGGTTCTCGGTGCCTTCGAGGGTCACGCGCAGGTCGCGGAAAGCCTGGTTGGCCTGGAGCTCGGGGTATCGCTCCGACACCGCCATCAGGCGCGACAGCGCGCTGGACAACTCGCCCTGCACCTGCTGGAACTTGTTGAAGGCCTCGGGGTTGTTGAGCGTCTCGGGCGTGACCTGGATCGAGGTCGCCTTGGCCCGCGCCTCGATCACCTTGGTCAGTGTCTCCTGCTCGAAGTTGGCCTGGCCCTTGACCGTGGCCACGATGTTGGGCACCAGGTCGGCGCGCCGCTGGTACTGGTTGAGCACCTCGCTCCAGGCCGACTTGCTGGCCTCGTCGAGGCGCTGGAAGTCGTTGTAGCCGCAGCCCGCGAGCGACAGCGCCGCGACGATGATCAGAAGCCAGCGTTTCAACATGTCCGAACCCTCTCTGTGCGAAGTCGGCAAAGGTAGCATAGATGGATGGCGATCGATCCTTTCCAGGCCCTGCAGGCCGCGAATCGCAGGCCTGTGCCGGGCTCGGACGGCGGCCCGCCGAAGGGCACGCTGCTGATCGCCGGCGCGACCGGCGCGCTCGGCCACGAGCTGGTTCGGCGGCTGGCCGGCCGCCATCGCTTCGACCACACCCTCGTGCTGGCGCGCGAGCCGATCCGCGACGGCCTGCGCGGCGTCGAGACCGTGCTGACGCCGGCGTTGCCGATCGCGCAGTGGCCGCTGGTCAGGGCCGACACCGCGCTGGTGCTGTTCGAGCCGCCTCGGCTCTACTACGACCGCGAGCGCGCGCTGTGGACGCCCGAGCCGGCGCAACTGCCGGCGCTCGCGGGCTGGCTGCGCGCCTGCGGCGTCCAGACGCTGGCGGTGGTCCAGCCGCACGACCAGGGCCGGCTGCCGGAGGCCTTGAAGCACGGCCTGGCCAGCCTCGACGAGCAGGCCGTGGTGGCGCTGGGCTTCGAGCGCGTGCTGCTGGTGCGCTCGGCGCGCAAGCCGGCGGCGGTCCGCTTCGCGAACCTGGGCGACCGGCTGGCGGCCTGGATGCTGTCGATCGCCCGCTTCATGGTGCCGGCCAGCGAGCAGCCGGTGCGGGCGTCCAAGGTGGCCGAACTGATCGACGTCGCGCTGCGCCTCGCCCCGACCGGCGTGCACGTGGCCGCCCCCGAGCTGGTGTGGCGCGCCACCCAGGGCGAACTGAGCGCGGTGGTGGAAGGCTGGGTGGCTGCGCCTCGCTGAGCGCGCCGGTCACGCGACGGATGCAGAATCACTACTTCCGGCAGTACCACCCATGTCCACCAAAGCCAAACTCCGCGCCAGCGCCATCGGCGGCACCGCCGACGACGTCGAAGCCGCTTTCTACGAAGCGCTGCAGCGCGGCGACGTCGACGCCCTGATGAACTGCTGGGCCGACGAGGAAGAGGTGTTCTGCGTCCATCCCGGCGGCCCGAGGCTGGTTGGGCCGGAGGCGATCCGCGCGGCCTTCGAGCACATGTTCGGCAACGGCACGATCCAGGCCACGCCGGCGCGCGTGCGCAAGGTCGAGTCGCTCGCCAGCGCGGTGCACAACGTGCTGGAGCGCATCGAGGTGCTGACGGCCGAGGGGCCGCGCCATGCCTTCGTGCTGGCCACCAACGTCTACCACCGCACCGCGCAGGGCTGGCGCATGGTCGCGCACCACGCGAGTCCCGGCAGCGCGCACGAGCCCGGCGATGCCGGCGAGGTGCCGCAGACCCTGCACTGAACCATGCAATACGTCGCGCCACGCTGGCTGCCCGGCGGCAACCTGCAGACCATCTGGCCCGCGCTGTATGCCCGGCGCGCCGAGGTGCCGCTGCCCGACTACCGGCGCGAGCGCTGGACCACGCCCGACGGCGACTTCATCGACGTCGACTTCCTGGATGCCGCCGGAGCGGGACCGCGGCCGCTGCTGGTGCTGTTCCACGGCCTCGAAGGGTCGTCGCGCAGCCACTACGCGGAAGTCTTCGGCGCCTTCGCGCACGCGCAGGGCTGGGACTACGCAGTGCCGCATTTCCGCGGCTGCAGCGGCGAACTGAATCTGGCGCCGCGGGCCTACCACTCGGGAGATTTCGAGGAGATCGGCTGGATCCTTGCGCGGCTGCGGGAGCGTCGGGACCCCGCGCAACCCATGCGGGCGGTCGGCATTTCGCTCGGCGGCAATGCGCTGTTGCGCTGGGCCGAGGAGGCCGGCAGCGAAGCCTCGAAGCTGGCGAGCGCAGTGGCCTCGGTCTCGGCGCCGCTGGACCTGGCCGCCGGCGGCGCCGCCATCGGCCGCGGCTTCAACCGGCTGGTCTACACGCGCATGTTCCTGTCGACCATGAAGCCCAAGGCGCTGGCCAAGCTGGCCCAGCACCCGGGCCTGTTCGACCGCGAGAAGCTGCTCGCGGCCCGCGACCTCCATGACTTCGACGACGTGTTCACCGCGCCGCTGCACGGTTTCCGCGGCACCGACGACTACTGGTGCCGCGGCTCGGCCAAGCCGCACCTGCACCGGATCCGGATTCCGGCACTGGCCGTGAACGCCATCAACGATCCCTTCGTGCCGGCGGCCAGCCTGCCGCGCCAGGACGAGGTCGGCAGCCACGTGACGCTCTGGCAGCCCGCCCACGGCGGCCACGTGGGTTTCCCGCTCGGGGCACCCCCCGGCCACGTCCGCGCCATGCCCGAACGCGTCATCGACTGGTTGAAAGACCACCCCTGACCCAATGGGCAGGCGAAGCCAGGCCCGCCTTCGTGGAACGCCGCGGAACCGGCTTCGCCGGGCCGCTGGTGTTGCCCCCGGTGGGGGGTGGGCGCCCCGACACGAAGTGCGGGGCAACCTGGGGAGGAGCAAAATATGCTTATGGACGACATCGTCAAACAGGCTTTGGCCAAATGGCCCAACGTGCCGCACTGCTACGGCTGGCTCGGGCTGGATGCGCGTGGCAACTGGTTCATGCGCGATGACGGCACGCAGGCCATGGGGCCGTTCGCGCAGGCCAAGGGCTCGCAGTTGCGGCACGACAAGCTGATCGATTTCATCCAGCGCAACTACGAGCACGACGAGCGGGGCCAGTGGTTCTTCCAGAACGGGCCGCAGCGGGTGTATGTCGAACTCGAGGCCGCGCCGTGGATCTGGCGCGTGGCCGAGGACTTCTCGGTCACGTCTCACAGCGGCCGGCCGGTCGAACCCACGGCCTGCCTGCTCGACGACGCCGGCAAGCTCTACCTGGTCGCCGACATCGGGTTGGGCCTGGTCCACACGCAGGACGTGGGCCTGGCGGCCGAGGCGATCGAGCAGGGGCGCTGGGTGCCCGAAAACGTCCGCGCCGAGGATCTTCCGGCCCGTTTCGGGCACGTGCTGAGCCCGGCGGCGGGCCAGCCTGCGCATCCGCTCTGAGCGCAGGCGCTCACAGAACGCAAAAAAGCCCGCATCGCGCGGGCTTTTTGTTGTGGGGGCGATCCGGGCTACTTGGCCGCCGGGGCCGCATCGGCCGCCGCCGTGCCTTCGGGGGCCGCCGCGGCCGCCCGTTCGGGCACCGGGAACTTGGCACCGCCGGCGTTGGCCAGGTAGACCACCGCGCGGCCGATCTCGGTGTCCTCGAAGTCGCCGCCGCCTTGCGCCGGCATCGCGCCCTTGCCCTTGAGCGCGTGCTCCAGCAGCGTGGCGTAGCCCTGGCCGATGCGAGGGCCCCAGGCCGCGGCATCGCCTTGGTGCGGAGCGCCCGGGATGCCCGGGGCGCCGTGGCAGGCCACGCACTGGGCCTTGAACACGGCTTCGCCGGTGGCGAGCGGGCGGTTGGCGTCGCGGATCTCGACCGAGCCGACCTTCTTGAGGCGATCGGCGATGTCGCGATCGCGCACGTCCTTGGAAACGCCGTAGAGCGACATGCCTTCGCCCTGCTCCGAACCCGAGGGATGGGTGCCGGACACGACGAACGAGACCAGGCCGACGATGATCAGGATCGGAACGATGAAGGAGAAAAATACCGCGAGCAGCAGCTGCTTCGGATTCTTGATCGGGCCGGTGTGGGCTTCTTCTGCGGCCTGGTTGTGCGGTGCGTCGCTCATTGCGTCCTCAGTATCGGGGGCTTTTTTTGGATCAACCGCGGATTATAGAGAGCCCCCCGGGGCCCGGCCGTCCGGGCCGGCCCCGAGGGCCCTCGGCCGTCACTTGGTGGCCCAGCCGCCGCCCAGGGTCTTGTAGAGCACGACCTGGTTCTGCAGCCTTGCCTGCCGGACCTGGGCGGTCGCGAGTTGCGAGGTGAAGAGCGAACGCTGGGCGTCCAGCAGGTCGAGCCCGCTGGACACGCCGCCGCGATAGCGCATGTCGGACAACTGGAAGCGCACCTCCTCGGCCTTGGACTGGGCCACCAGGGCGCGCAGTTCGTCGTCGTAGGTCGCGCGGCCCGCGAGCGCGTCGGCCACCTCGCGGAATGCCGACTGGATCGACTTCTCGTACTGCGCCACCGCGATCTTCTGGCCGGCGCGGGCCGAGTCCAGGTTGGCCTGGTTGCGCCCGGCATCGAAGATCGGCAGCGTGATCTGCGGCGCGAAGGCCCAGGCCTTCGAACCGCTGTCGAACAGGCCGGAGAACTCGGTGCTCGCCGTGCCGATCGAGGTGGTCAGCGTCACGCGCGGGAAGAAGGCGGCGCGTGCGGCACCGATGTTGGCATTGGCCGCGATCAGCTGCTGCTCGGCCGCGCGGATGTCGGGCCGCTCGGTCAGCAGCTCCGAAGGCAGGCCGGCCGGCAGTTCCTGCATCGGCGCCAGCGCCTGCAGCCCCTCGGGGCTGCCGGTGGTGGTCTCCGGCGGCACCGGTGCGCCGATGAGCAGGGCCAGCGCGTTCTCGTCCTGCATCCGCAGGCGCTGTTGCTGGGCGTAGGCAGCGCGCGCGGTCTCGGCCTGCGCTTCGGCGAAGCGATAGTCGATCTCCGAGGCCACGCCGTTGTCGAAGCGCAGCTTGGTGAGCTTGAGCGAGTCGTCGCGCGTGACCATGGTGCGGCGCGTGATCTCCAGCGCCTCGTCGTCGCCGAGCACCGCCAGCCAGCCGTTGGCCACGGCGGCCACCAGGCTGATCTGGGTCGCCTTGCGGGCTTCCTCGGTGGCCAGGTACTGGGCCAGCGCGGAGTCCTTGAGGCTGGCCACGCGGCCGAAGAAGTCGAGCTCCCAGGCCGTGACGCCCAGGCCGACCGTGTAGCTCGATGCCACGCCCGGGCCGGTGAGCGAGGGACTCTGGCGCGAGCCGCTGGCCGTCGCGTTGAGCGTCGGGAACAGCGCCGAGCGGGTGATCTGGAACTGGGCCCGCGCCTGCTCGATGTTGAGGATCGCCACCTGCAGGTCGCGGTTGTTCGCGAGCGCGGTCTCGATCAGCCTGGCCAGCCGCGGATCGGTGAAGTAGTCCTGCCAGGCGATGGTCGAGGCCTGCGGCTGGCCGGGCGCGGTCGGAGCCGCCGCCGCGTTGGGGAACGTGGCCGGCACCGGCGCCGCCGGGCGCTCGTAGGTCGGGATCAGCGAGCAGCCCGCCAGCATCAGCGCGGCTGCGCCTGCCAGGGCCGTGGATATGAATTGCTTAGTCATGTTTTTCTTCCTCGATGCCGGCGGCCTGCGCATGGCGCTTGTCGGCCTCGTGTTGACGTGCGCTGCCCTTGAAGAAGGTGCGCACGACCACGAAGAACACCGGCACGAAGAGCACGGCCAGCGCCGTGCCCGTGACCATGCCGCCCAGCACGCCGGTGCCGATGGCGCGTTGGCTCGCCGAGCCGGCGCCGGAGGCCAGCACCAGCGGCAGCACGCCGAGACCGAAGGCCAGGGAGGTCATGATGATCGGCCGGAACCGCAGGTGGGCGGCGGCGAGCGCCGATTCGACCACGCCCTTGCCTTGCGCCTGCAGGTCCTTCGCGAACTCGATGATCAGGATCGCGTTCTTCGCCGACAGGCCGATGATCGTGATCAGCCCGACCTGGAAGTACACGTCGTTCGAATAGGACCGCAGCATGGTCGCCAGCAGCACGCCCAGCACGCCCAGCGGCACCACCAGGATCACCGCCAGCGGAATCGTCCAGCTCTCGTACAGCGCGGCCAGGCACAGGAACACCGCCAGGATCGCGAAGCCGTACAGGATGATGGCCTGCGAGCCGGCGAGCTTTTCTTCCCGCGACTGGCCGGTCCATTCGTAGCCGAAGCCGGCCGGCAGCTGCGAGGCAAGTTTCTCCATCTCGGCCATCGCCGCCCCGGTGCTGTAGCCCGGCGCCGTGCTGGCGCTGATGCGCATCGCCGGGTAGCCGTTGTAGCGCACGGTCTGTTGCGCGCCCGTGATCCAGCGCGTGCTCGCGAAGGTCGACAAAGGCACCGGCTTGCCCTGCGCGTTGAGCGCGTTCAGCTTGAGCAGGTCTTCCGGCTGCATCCGCGCCGGCGCATCGGCCTGCACCACCACGCGCTGCAGGCGGCCCCGGTTCGGGAAGTCGTTCACGTAGCTCGAGCCCAGCGCGGTCGACAGCGTCGTGTTGATCGCGTCGAAGGTCACGCCCAGCGCATTCGCCTTGTCGCGGTCGATATCGATCTGCAGCTGCGGCGCGTCCTCCAGGCCGTCGGGGCGCGTCTGCGTCAGGATCTTGCTCTGGGCGGCCATGCCCAGCAGTTGGTTGCGGGCATTCACCAGCGCCTCGTGGCCCGCGCCGGCGCGGTCCTGCAGGCGGAAGGTCACGCCGCTGGCGTTGCCCAGCTCGGGAATGGGCGGCGGACTCAGCGGGTAGATGAAGGCATCGCGCACGCCCGACAGCGCTCCGAAGGCGCGACCGGCCAGCGCTTCGGCCGACTGGCCGGCTTCCTTGCGCTTGTCCCAGTCCTTGAGCGTCACGAAAGCGAGGCCTGCGTTCTGGCCCTGGCCCGAGAAGCTGAAGCCCAGCACGCCCACCATGCTCTGCACTTCGGGCTGCTTGAGGATGAAGCCCTCGACCTGTTTCATCACGTCGAGCGTGCGCTCCTGGGTCGCGCCCGGCGGCAGCTGCACGTTGACGATGATGTTGCCCTGGTCTTCCTGCGGCAGGAACGAGGTCGGCACCCGCATGTAGGCGAACACCACCGCGCCGATGATCGCCGCGTAGATCACGAGGTAGCGCGTGGCGCGGCGCAGGATGCGCGACACCAGGCTTTCGTAGCCCTTGGCGGTGCGCGAGAAACCGCGGTTGAACCAGCCGAAGAAGCCGGTCTTGGCATGGTGATGGCCGGCTTCCACCGGCTTCAGCAGCGTGGCGCACAGCGCCGGTGTCAGCGACAGCGCCATGAAGGCCGAGAAGCTGATCGCCGCCACCATCACGGCCGAGAACTGGCGGTAGATGTTGCCGGTCGAGCCGGCGAAGAAGGCCAGTGGCACGAACACCGAGATCAGCACCACGGTCACGCCGATGATGGCGCCCGAGATCTGCTTCATCGCCTTGCGCGTGGCTTCCAGCGGCGAAAGCCCTTCCTCGCTCATGATGCGCTCGACGTTCTCGACCACCACGATCGCATCGTCCACCACGATGCCGATCACCAGCACCATGCCGAACATGGTCAGCACGTTGATCGAGAAGCCGAGCGCCAGCAGCACCCCGAAAGTGCCCAGCAGCGCGATCGGCACCACGATGGTCGGGATGATCGTGTAGCGCCAGTTCTGCAGGAACAGGAACATCACCAGGAACACCAGCACCACGGCCTCGACCAGGGTCTCGGCCACCTGCGAGATCGAGATCTTCACGAAGCGCGAGCTGTCGTAGGGGATGTCCCATTTCACGCCTTGCGGGAAGAAGTGCGAGAGCTCTTCCATCTTGGCGCGTATCAGCTTGGCGGATTCGAGCGCGTTGCCGCTCGGCGCCAACTGGACGCCGATGCCCACCGCGGGCTCGCCGTTCAGGCGCGCCGAGGTCGCGTAGGCCTGGCCGCCCAGCTCGATGCGGGCGACGTCGCGCAGCCGGACGGCCGAGCCGTCGGTGTTGGCGCGCAGCACGATGTTGCCGAACTGCTCGACGTTGCTGAGCTGGCCGTTGACCACCACCGTGGCCGCGATCGCCTGGCCGGTCACGTTCGGCAGGTCGCCGATGGTGCCCGAGGCCACCTGCGCGTTCTGCGCCCGGATCGCTGCGTTGATGTCCGCCGACGACAGATTGAAGCCGTGCATCTTGGCCGGGTCAAGCCAGATCCGCATCGCACGTTCGGTGCCGAAGAGCTGGGCCTGGCCGATGCCGCGCACGCGCTGCAGTTCGGGCACGATGTTGCGTGCCGCGTAGTCGCCGAGGGCGATCGGATCGAGGGCCGGGTTGTCGGACGACAGGATCGTGAACAGCAGGAAGTTGTTGTTCGACTTGTCGACCCGCACCCCCTGCTGCGTCACCGCCGCGGGCAGCCGCGGCGTGGCGCGCGAGAGCCGGTTCTGCACGTCCACCTGCGCCAGCTCCGGGTCGGTCCCGGGCGCGAAGCTGATCGTGATCGAACCGGTGCCGTCGGCCTGCGCCACCGACTCCATGTAGATCATGCCGGGCGAGCCGTTCATCTCGCGCTCGATGACGGACAGCACGCTGTCCTCCAGCGTCTGGGCGGAGGCACCGGGGTAGGCGGCGTTGATGACGATGGCCGGCGGGGCCACCGGCGGGTACTGGGCGATCGGCAGCTGCGTGATCGCCACGCCGCCCACCACGAGGATGAACAGTGCGATCACCCACGCGAAGATCGGGCGGTCGATGAAAAACTTGGCCATGCGGGCGGGCTCCTTACTTCGCGGCCGCAGCCGGAGCGGCAGCCGCCGAGGCGGCAGGGGCCGGGGTCGCGGAAGCCTTCGGCCCGGTCCACGGCACCGCCTTCACGGGCGTACCGGGCGGCATCATCTGCAGCTTCTGGAAGCCGTCGACCATCACCTGCTCGCCGGCCTTCAGGCCGTCGAGCACCACCCACTGGTTGTTCTGGGCGGCGCTGATCTTCACCGTGCGCTTGCTCAGCTTGCCGTCCGCGCCCACCACCGTGAGCGTGTCGCCCTGCTGGGTGCGGGTGACGGCCTGCTGCGGCACCGTGATCGCATTGGTGGCCTGGGCCTGTTCGAGGCGCACGCGCACATAGAGGCCCGGCAGCAGGTCGCCCTTCGGGTTCGGCACCTCGGCGCGCAGCGTGATCTGGCCCGTGGTCTGGTCGACCGTCAGGTCGGAGAACAGCAGCCGGCCTGACTGCGCGTACTCGGTGCCGTCCTCCAGCACGATGCGCACGCTGGCTGCGTCGCCGCCGCTGGCGCGCTTGAACAGGCCCTCCTGCATCGCGCGGCGCAGCCGCAGCACGTCGGTGGCCGACTGCGTGAAGTTCACGTACAGCGGATTGATCTGCTGGATCACGGCGAGCGCCGTGGCGTCGCTCTGGCCCACCAGTGCGCCCTCGGTCACCAGCGAGCGGCCGATGCGGCCGGCGATCGGCGCCGTCACGGTCGCGTAGCCCAGGTTGATCTTGGCGGTCTGCACCGCGGCGCGACCCACTGCGATATCGGCCTCGGCGGTCTTCTGCGCGGCCACCGCGTTCAGGTATTCCTGTTTGCTGACGGCGTTGGCCTCGACCAGCGGCTTGTAGCGCTCGGCCAGGGCCCGGGCCTGCACCGCGTTGGCTTCGGCGCGCGCGAGGCTGGCCTCGGCGCTCTGCGCGGCGGCGGCGTAGGGGGCGGGATCGATGCGGTACAGCACCTGGCCGGCCTTGACGTCGCTGCCTTCCTGGAACACGCGCTGCAGCAGGATGCCCGCGGCCCGGGCGCGAACCTCGGCCACGCGGGAGGCCTCGAGGCGGCCCGGCAGTTCGGTCACCAGGCCGACATTGGTCGGCGTCGCGACCACCACGCCGACTTCGGGCGCGGGCGGGGCGCCGCCGCCGGCGCCGCCTTTCGTTGCTTCGCCCTTGCTGCAGGCGGTCAGTGCGACGAGCACGACGGCGGCGGCAACGGTGGCGAGGCGCGGCGAAAACAACAGTGGGCGCGAGACATGCAGGTCGGGCATGTGATTCCTTTGAAGGGAGTACGGGGACGGTGCGCGATCGCGCGGGTGCCTAAAGCAACACGGCGATCTTGACTATCGGGAAAAGAGCCGTAGTTTACATACATTCATGGATGTATAGTGACGACCTTGCCCAAGCGATGGGATTCTAAGAAGGGGAGACGACAAAATGGCCAGACGCACCAAAGAGGAGGCCCAGGAGACGCGCAACCGCCTGCTCGACGCTGCGGAGGTGCTGTTCCAGGCCCAGGGGGTTTCCCAGACATCGCTGCAGCAGATCGCGCACCAGGCCGGCGCGACGCGGGGCGCCATCTACTGGCACTTCAAGGACAAGGCGGCGCTCTTCAACGCCATGATGGAACGCGTCAGGCTGCCGCTGGAGGACGAGGTGGCGAAGGCGGTGCTCGGCGCCAATGTCGGCCCGATGGACGACGTCGAGTACCAGATGGTCGAGGCGCTGAAGCTGATGACCACCGACATGCAGGTGCGCCGCGTCTTCGAGATCGCCACCCACAAGGTCGAGTACACGCACGACATGGAGTCGGTGCAACAGCGCCACCTCGCGGCGCGCAACACCTGCGTGATCGACTTCGAGAAGGCGATGGTGGCCGGCGCCCGCCGCGCCCGCAAGCGGCTGCCGATCCCGGCGGCGGCGGCGGCCCAGGGGCTGCATGCGCTGATCAGCGGACTGATCCAGAACTGGCTGCTCGACCCGGCCGCTTTCGACCTCGTGGCGACCGGGCGCCAGACCTTCCGGGTGTACCTCGAAGGGCTTGGATTCGACCGACCCGTGGCGAGCGCCGGCTGATCGGCGATAATGTGAGGCTTCCGATATTCCGGAAGCACCCTCTCGCTGTATTTCAACGGATAGAATTCGGCCCTCCGAAGGCTGAGATCCAGGTTCGATTCCTGGCGGCGGGACCAGATACAAGTCCGGAAGAGTTCAAACTCTTCCGGACTTTTTCATTTCTCCTCTGAAAACACCTCGCTGGGCGTCCGACACGGTCCGCCGGAGTTTGCCAGCATCCGGGGGCACATGGGGGCACATTTTGGGGGCATAGATTCTGGAAGTGGGGGCACATTCTGGATATGCCCCCGTGGCTTACACCCCCAGCTGGTGTTCTGCGAGTTGAAGGGGCGTCCGGGACGGGCGGCGGCGTTGGCGCCCTGTTCGACGATCGGGGATCACCGGCATCGGGATCGAACCCAACGGCCGCAACGGGGCCTTCCCGACGACACCCCGGCTGGCTATGCTCGCGGCAACTGGGAAGGCATCCTCGTCACGTCAGAGAATGCCGCTCAATCCGGCCGGCAGACCGCTGATAGGAGGGGCATGAAAAAGATGGCGAGTGCGATTCTTTTGTCCGCCCTGGCGGGCTGTGCAGGCACCCCGCCTCACGCTTATTCGGTGTGCTCGACCCAGCCGGGTACCTATGCGTGCCAAATCGAGCAATACCAAAACGTCGACGATTGACGCAGTCTTGCTTAGGGTCGACAGGCAGGATGCGGCCATGAGCTGCCACCGAGGACAGGTCGCTCTCGCATTCATCTGTAGCGGAGTTGAAGCTGCGCTGACCGAGCGCTGTCGCTGCCAGGTGAGCCGCAAGCTGGTCGACGACGCCTTTGCCCCGCCGCCGTGTCGAACATGGCGCGGCCGAATTTCCAAGGCGGGACACCCGGGTTCCTTTCATCCGAGTCGGACGGCAATTCAGGGCAGTGCGCTCCTGAGTTCCCGGAGGCATCGAGCTGCGAGCTGGCAAGCGTCAGCTCGCATACTCAGCGTCAACCGAGAAGATTCTCGTGGCTGCTCTTCGGACTGAAATCTGCTGACGGTTGCGATCAGAACCGGAAAGGGGCTTCCTTCGTCATCCTCAGCCAATACATGGCCCTGCAGATTGCCGACCGATCGTCCAAAGTAGCCCCACCCCGGGTATGTAGCGAACGGCCACGCGCTGGAACCAGTCAACTCGCGCGAGTGCTGCGCGATGGTCGCGAACGCGGCATCGACACTTTCGATCAACCCCATTCCGACTGGCCCCGAGTTCAACGTCATGAATCCAAGCCCATTCGGATTAACGTCTCGAAGTTGACTTGCCCAGCTCTTGTTCCTTAAGTTGCCATTGACGCTTGGCAATGGCGATCCTAGCGCTGCCGGTCCAGGCAGCGGGTAGCCCAGCAGTGTGCCCATGAGAGCGTTCCAGTTCCGCACGGCAGGCGGCTGCGGGTAGAAGTCTCGACCGATGTCAGCGTCCCCTCCGATGAATTCATCGAGCAGCGTTCCGAGCGACGCATCCTGCGGTTTCATCAAGAAGTTCGGAATGGGCTCTCCCGCGAGCCAGTGCACCGGATTCGCATCGACCAACCAGGTCGACGGGAAGCTCGCCGGGGATTGCCAGACCACAGCGAACTTGCCGACATCGTGCGAAGTGGTGGGGGGGGCAACTCCCTGCACCGCGATGTCGAAGTTGCCATGCACCTTCGGTGCGAGCTTGCTGCCTGTCTGCAGTTCGAACGATGGCCACCTGTTGAAGAGGTAGAACTGCTGTTCGTCCGTCCCAGAGGGGGGAGGGCCGGCTGCCGGATCAAAGGCAAAAGCTCTAGGGTTCAGCTCATCGGAAGTTTTGAACATCAGCAGGCACGCTGAACGACGGACCACCGTGTGCACACCCGCGGCATCGGGTTCGGTCACATAGGCAACAAACATCGCGTCTGCAAGTTCACGCCGGCAAAGCGCCGCTCCGGAAGCCGTGAAACTAGCGAAAGGGGATTGGTGCAAGAACGCCGCACGAAAACTCACCTTGTTCCTGGCGCCATCGTAGAGACTGGGACACGCGTTGTTCAAAGCTGCGACGGTTGGTCCGGAGATAAGGCTCCGCACAAAATGTGGCTCGTACTGGAGACCCCCGCCGCGCTGGCACCTTGCATGAGCTGCGCTGAAAATCTCGTTGAATTTGGAGACACTGTCTGTGCCCGCAATCTTGACCAATGCCACGTTTTCTCCTTCCCTGACCCGTCAAGTATCTCGCACGGCGCAGCCGACTGTGCGAGTGAACCAAGGGCCGAAGGCTCTCGCAAGCACCGGCCGCCCGAGATCCACGTATTGCTGGCTTGAACGGCAGGTTTTTGGCGGCCGATCAGACGCTGGCTTGGTCGGCTCAGGGCCCGTTGCGATCTAAGGCCTCCTAAAAGGCGGTCACTCATTGAGCAGCCTGGCCTCGATCCGCAGCACGTCGGCGCGGCCTAGCGGCATGGGTCCGGCACTCCGCTCCCCGACCAGGCGATCATCTGCGAGTGCGCAGGTCCAGGGCGTCGATGCGTTCCAGGCGGGACACAACGAGTTCCACTTCGACCCGGTCGAACTCGTCCCGGTCCTCCTCTTCGTGCGTTCCGCCGTTCAGGTATTTCCACGTCAGGTTCGAGGCGTTGAGGATTTCCTCCAGGGCGTCGCGCATGGGCACTTTGCTGGGGTGGTCGAACGTGGCGCTGTCGCGAAGCTTGACGCGGATCGAGTCGCACAGGTCCCGCACGTTCAGCGGCGAGGTCGGGCCATGCATCGTCAGCCTGAGCTCACCCAACTCGTGTGAGCCCAGCCACTTCCAAGTTTTGTTTGACAGCATCTCCAAGGCGCGCCTGGAATTCGCCAGCGCGTCGCGCAGCTGGAATCTGCCGAGATCGTTTCGGGCTTTGTCGATGTAGGCGCTACTGGGCACGTCCCGATGCACGCGCGGGTGGTGGTCGCCCTCGTGATGCGTGAGGGCGTATTCCTGACAATCGCCGCGCCGTTCGCGCGGGATGGCGTTCTTGACGTCCTTGATGAACTCGGGGCTGTGGCACGTGACCAGGATCTGCGTCGCGAGGAAGCGGTCGCCGGCGAAGATCGTCTCCTTTATGCCGTGGCGATGGTCGTGGTCGATCGCGTTCACGGCATCGTCGAAGATCAAGAGTGGCGAGCCGATGCTCGTGGCCTTGGCCAGAAGGATCGCAAGCCCGAGGCATCGGATATGACCTTCACTCAGCACTTGCAGCGCGTCGACGCGCCGGCCAGGGGCGCCTCGAAACGCAAGCTGGATGCGCTGCTCGCCTGTGAGCGGCAGGTAGAGGTGGGCGAGCTTGTCCTCGTCGCGGTCGCCGCGGTTGAAGTCGTTGTAGAGGTCACGAGCCACATCGCCGAGGCCCGCTATCAGCATGCCGGGTAGCTCGTTTCTGAAACGCCGCAGATAGGGGAGGAACATGTCGTAAGCGTCGCGCACCGGTGCGTCGCGCAAGATGTCGAGCCGCTCCTGCTCGGCGTCGGCGATGAGGCGCGCGTTGGCCGCGTCGAAGGCGGCGATGCTCTCGCGTGCGGCGGTCGCGTCGTCGACGATTCTCTGGCGAGCCTGCTTTCTTTGATCGAAGTGGCGCTGGCGCGCGAGCAGATCTTCGCGCTCAGCGGCGAGCTCAGCTCGTCGATCGTGCTGGGCCCGGATGGTCTGGTCGGCGATGAAGACGCGTTCGGCCACGGCAAGGAGCTGCTCGAGAGACGCCGGCCCGTCTTCCTGCCCGGCCTTCGGCTGATAGACGTCCATCCACCAGCCGTCGCCTTCAGGCCGCGCCAGAAGCGCCACCAGATGCCGGCCCACGACCGAGGCCGCCTCTCCTTGCGTCACGACGAAGCCTGAGAGCTTCGTCAGTGCGGCGCGCAGTTCGGTCGAAGCCGTCGTCAGCGCGCCACGCTGCCGGTCTTGGCGCTCTTCCATCTCGGCGATCTCGCGGAGTTCACCCAACCCTCCGCGCGCCTTCTCGAATGGGTTGCGGGCTACTTGGTCCAGTGGGGTTTCGCAGGCGGGGCACCGATCGGCGCGTTCGGTCTCCAACGCCACCACCGCCCCATACAGTACTCGGAACGAGACTTGGCTCGCGCGACGCTGCAGCTCGTGCGTGGTGGTGGACAGCGCCTCTGCCGCAGTGTTGGCGAATTCGAAAGCCGCCGCGAGGCTGACGCTGTCCACGCCGATCACTGACCCTGGCACCGCGTTGAGCAGACCGTCCAGCTCGGCGAGTCGACCAGGCGCCTCCGTCGATCCAATGATTTCCTGCAGGCGGGCGAAGGTCGTCTCGGGCCTGAACGCCGCGGCGTAGGCCTCGTTTTCTGAGTCGTGCTGCGCGAGCGTCTCGGCTTCGCCATTCGCCGTCGCACGGTCTCGCGCGAAAGCTTCCTGTTTGAGTCGCAAGTCCCTCTGCTTGCGAGCGTCGACGACCAAGGCAGGATCGATCTGATCGTTGAAGCGATTGCAGAAGTCGTTGAGCTTCTCCATGCCGAACAGCGTGGCGATCAGCTCCGCCCGTTGCCCCTGCGGACGCTGCGCGATTCGCGAGAAGGCGTCGATTCGGTTCTTTTCGATGAAGCAGAAGCGGTAGAGGTCCGCGTTCGCGCGAACGGGCGCTTCCCGGCGATCAGCGCCCGTCACTGTGAGTCTTGGCTCCGCGAAGCGGCCAGCATAGATGTTGCGCAGATACGCGGCCTCTTCGAGGCGCTTCAAACCTGCCTCCTCGACCGACCCGAGCATGGCGCGCTCGATCGCCTCGCAAATGCTGGACTTACCCGCTCCGTTGGGCCCGTAGAAGAGAACTACCCGGCGCTGCAGGTCGAAGACCTCCTCGCGCACGAAGCCGCGAAATGGCCCGACTGCTAGGCTGCGAAGCCGTGTCCATGGCCATTCCGCCGCTTGGTCTTCGTCCTGGCCCTCCGGCATGTCCCTAGCAGTCGTCGCCAAGCCTTGACGAGCGAGGGCGGCCAAGTGGGCGGCTCGGGCGTGACGTTGGGGCGCCGTTTCGGCGACGGCCTCGAAGTCGCCGTGCACCATGTTCGCGAACTGCCTGACGTGGTCAGGAGCGGCCGGCTGCAACGAGTGCAACCACCGCAAGAAGCGAACGTAGTCCTGCTTGGCCGTGGCCATATGCTTCTCCTCAGACCCTTATCCGCCAATTCTAGGTTCCGCCGTCACCACGGCGGACTGGCGATACAGCCTGCCGCGAATCGACCGTCGCGCCCCTATCGAAACGGTTGTGCACACGCCTCCAACGTCAGCTGATCGGAGATTCGGCTTGGTCGGCGAACGATGGGTTGTGGCCGATTGTTGACTGCCGTGTGGTCGTGCGCGCGCTTCGGAGGCGGATCGACCACAGGCCATTTTGGACCCCAACGGCAAGCTGAGGACATCCGCGCGCTCTAGAAAGGGCTGCCCGGGTCGCAAACGGCGCCCCGCGACGCGTCGCGGATCTCACCTGACTTGCGTGCACTCCAACCAACGTTTGTAGATCGCCGATCTACAAAGGGAATCGCTTGGACGAAAGCGACTCCCGTTGGACGATCTCCCCATGCACAAAAAGAAGCACCAGGGAGAACGAAGAATGAAGGCCAAGCAGCCATGAAGATGCGATGCCCGCACTGCAAGAGCACCGCGCACGTTCGCAGTAGCTACGAGGTTTCGGACCTCTCTCGCGAGACCTACTTCGCCTGCAGCAACACGGCCTGCGGCCACACGTTCGCCGCCGTCACCGAGATCCACCGGACGCTGTCACCGTCCGCAATCCCTGATCCCAAGATTCGCCTGCCGTTGAGCAAGCACGTGCGCCGCAAGGTGCTGGTCGAGCAGCTCATGACGCTGCCCACCTCGCCCATGCCGCCGCCCGCATAGGGCGAATCCAGCGCGCCTGGCGCGCGCCATACCCGTTTCGAAGGCCTGTGCCTGCGCACCGATGCGCAGGCATGGAGAAGTGTTGTCGATCGAAAGCGGCAAGCCGGCATGGGGCCGGCACCGCACAGCAAAGGGAGAGAAAGCAATGAAAGAGAAGAAGCAACAACCGGCCAGCGTCGCCGTGGATCGCCTGGTGCGTCTGCCCGAGGTCAAGCACCTGACAGGCCTCGGCAGGAGCAGCATCTACAGCTACCTTCAGGCCGGTGCCTTCCCGCAGGCCGTGCGCGTCGGCGAGCGCGCCGTGGCCTGGCGCCTGTCGGACCTCGAGCGATGGATGGCGGGGCGGCCATCCACTGCGCAAGCCGAGGCGCCGCAGATGCCGCGCACTGTGCGCAAGGCCTCGGCGACCAAGACGCCGCGCGCATCCTCCAGCCAAGCGGCGCATCGCAAAGTGATCGACACCACCGCGAAACGCCCTGCACCGAACCCCCGAAAGGCGCACGCATGAAGCCCTGCGCTGCGGTTCCCATGCTCTCGTCGGTGGCGTTAGCAGCGCGGTGTGCCCTCTGGGAGGCCGCTGGCTATACTACGCCCGTCACGTCAAAAAGAGGCGTGGCCGGGATTGGTCTCCCGTTGACATCCTGCGACGCAAGCCGCAGTTTCCCCGCAGGGTCTGCGGCTTCGTCGTTCGTGCCTCCATTTTTGGCGGCTCGGCGGGCGGGCGCGAGCCCGGCCGGTTTCCGCAAGGATGTCCCGGTAGACCAACCCGTCGAGCCGCCGCCCTCGATTGGTCTCGGGTGCGTCGGTTGTTGCAAATCGACATCCTTGGAGGCCATTCATGGCTGATTGCTCCTGCGCGCCTGCGCAATCCCACGCCTGTTCAGGCGCGTCTTCTTCCCCCGTTCCCTCAACGCCTGCGCCGCACACCAGTGCCACGCTGCGCAACCAGTGCGAGCGCATCGATGCAGTCCTCGGCGCCGTGCGCGAGCTGCTGCGCGTGCTCAGCGACTGCGGCGCGTCCAATGCCGACACCACCGCCGACATGCGCGTGGAAAGCGTGGCCGTCCTGCTGCGCGACCTCGGCGAGCAACTCGCGAAGGCCGAGCCGTTGATCGATGGCATGGCCGCCATCGGCCGCGACGAAGCGCCCGGCTCGGACCTCTCCGATGCCATCGAGGCGCAAGGCCGCATCGTCTTCAGCGTGCGCCACACGTTCTGCGCGCTCTATGACGTCATCGGGCACCGCTGCCGCGACCACCATGCGTTCGACGTGGAGGCCTTCACGGGCACCGTGCACCGCCTGGCCGATTGCCTGCAGGGCGTCGAAGCGACGCTCTTCGAGCTGGCCTTCGGACGCAAGCCGATGACGTCGCGGCCATCAGTCGCGCCTGGTACTGCTGCCCCTGCTGCGGCAGTGCCTGGTGCCACCGTGAAGGCCCCGACCCGACGCACCGCCGTCCGCCCCTTGCGCCGTCCCGGCCGCCTCGCCCGCGCTGCCTGGCGCATCCAACCTCTTCAGGCAGGAGCCGCAGCATGAGCAAGGCCACCATGCACCCCGTCGACCAGTTCGCCGCCAGCATGGCCGCGCACGGCATGGCGGCGCCGGAGTCGATCGTCCCCGATGGCCGCATTCACCGCTTCAGCACCAACAGCAAGAAGGGCGACACCGCCGGCGGCTACGTGCTGCACCTCGATGGCACGGCTGCAGGCGCCTTCTGGGACTGGCGCACGGGCCTCTACGTGACCTGGTGCGCGACCAACACCGACGCCATGACGCCGGCCGAGCGCCGCATGCACGAGCAGCGCATGGCCGAGCACCGCGCGCAGTCCAACCGCGACAAGACGGCCGCCATGCGCAAGAACCGCGAGCGCATCGACACCCTCTGGCGCGAGTCGGTCGCGGTCACCGAAGGCGACCCGGTGCACAAGTACCTCAAGAACCGAGGCCTCGACCTGGTCAAGGTGCCCGAGGTGCTGCGCCTGCATCCATCGCTGGACTACTGGGACATCGATGACCAGGGCAAGGCGATCAAGCTCGGCACGCATCCGGCGATGCTGGCTGCGGTGCAGGTCGAGACCTATCCCGATGGCCCGCACATGCCGGCCGAACTGACCACGGTCGCGCTGCACCGCACGTACCTCACCGATGACGGCAAGAAGGCCGATGTGCCGACCCCGAAGAAGCTCACCGGCACTACGGGCGACATGCGCGGCGCGGCGATCCGCCTGGCGCCTCCGGCCATCATCGAAGGCGCCTACCGCCTGGGCGTGGCCGAGGGCATCGAAACCGCTCTGGCAGCGGCCGAAGGATCCAGAGTGCCCACCTGGGCCACGGTCTCCGCTTCCGGCATGAAGAACTTCCAGTGGCCGCGCACGCCGCACGAGCTGTATGTGTTCGGCGACAACGACGTGAACGAGACGGGCCAGCGCGCGGCGCGCGAGTTGGAGCGCAGGGCCAATGCCTGCGGCGTGTGCGTGCACACCCTCATCCCACCGATCGTGGGCGCGGACTGGGCGGACGTGTGGGCCGACCGCGGCGACTGGAGGCGGCCATGAAGGACCAGAGGCCCGACATTGCTGATGCTGATGCGGCGCAAGACATCAAGGCGGATGCGCCAGTGAAAGCGCTCGCCCGCAAGTCGAAGAAGGCCGGCAAGGCTTCGACCAAGGCACCGGCGCCGATCAAGGCCAAGGTGCCAGCCAAGACGCCAACGAAGCCGCGCAAGCGTGACGTCGCAGCGAAGGCCGAGCCCACCACCATGGGACCGATCTCCGCCGAGGCCTTCGCTGATGCCGTGCAGCGCCTCGCTGCGCTGCCCGTGGTCGACTTCGAGCGCTGCCGCAAGGCCGAGGCCGATGCCCTCGGCGTGCGTGTCGCGATGCTCTCCGACCAGGTCGAGCGTGCGCGCCGCGAGAGCAGCCACCACGAACTGGCGAAGGGCAACGCCCTCACGCAGCTGTCGGCGGCCGTCACCGTGCTCGCCGGCCGCCAGACCATGGAGTTCGGCAATGGCCGCTACGAGGTCTCCGACAAGGACGGCGTGTGGTTCGTCGCGCGGGACCCGGAGACGGGCGCAGAACGCCGCACGTGGATCTGCAGCACCTTGTACGTCGTGGCGCGCACGCGCGATGAGCACAGCGTCTCCTGGGGCGTGCTGCTGCGCTGGAAGGACCCTTCAGGCGTGCAGCACGAGATGGCGCTGCCGACGCAGATGCTGCAGACCGATGGCGCGGACATGCGCCGGGCCCTCGCGGACCAGGGCTTGACCATCGCGGCGAACCAGAGCGGCCGCCAACACCTGCAGACCTACATGCTTGTCTGGAACCCGGGCCGGTTCGCGCGCTGTGTCAACCGCATGGGCTGGCACGGCGATCTCTTCGTCATGCCCGGTCGCGAGTACGCCTCGGGCGACGAGATCACCGTGTTCCAGAACGTGCATGCGGTCGAGCCAGCCTTCGCCCTATCGGGCGACCTGGCGCAGTGGCGCGAGGCCGTGGCCGCGCGTGCCGTGGGCAACAGCCGCCTGGTCTTCGGCATCGCTGCGGCCTTCTCCGGTGCCCTGCTGGAGTGTGCCGGCGGCGACTCGGGCGGCTTCCACTTCCGTGGAGCCAGTTCGACCGGCAAGAGCACGGCGCAGATCGTGGCGTCCTCGGTGTGGGGACACCCCACCAAGTACAAGCGCAGCTGGCGGTTCACCGCCAACGGCCTCGAAGGCATCGCGGCGCTGCACAACGACGGCATCCTGATCCTCGATGAACTGTCGGAGTGCCCGGCCAAGGACGCCGGCGAGGCGGTCTACATGCTCGCCAACGGCCAGGGCAAGGGCAGAGCGACCAAGACCGGGGCCGCGCGCCAGGCGCAGAGCTGGCGGCTTGTCTTCCTGTCCAGCGGCGAAGAGAGCCTGGCATCCGTCATGGCGAAGAGCGGCCAACAGGTCAAAGCCGGCCAGGAAATCCGCCTGGTCGAGATCGACGCCGAAGCAGGGGCCGGCATGGGCATGTTCGAGCAGCTGAACGGCTCGGAGACGCCGGCCGGCCTGGCGCAGGATCTCAAACGGGCCTGCGCGCAGTTCCACGGCGCAGCAGGCCCGGCATGGCTCGATGCCCTGGTGCGGCAGCGGCCGACCCTCGCGGTGCAGGTGCGTGCCGGCATCGATGCCTTCGTGGCCGCGCAGGTGCCCAAGGACGCCTCCGGCCAGGTCATGCGCGTGGCGCAACGCTTCGGCCTGGTGGCGATCGCGGGCGAACTGGCGACCAAGGCCGGGGTCACGGGCTGGAAGGCCGGTGCGTCGACGGCAGCGGCGGCGCAGTGCTTCGCGAGCTGGATCGAGACATTCGGCAGCGCGGGCAATCGGGAAGACCGAACGCTGATGGACCAGGTGCGCGCCTTCTTCGAGGTGCACGGCTCCAGCCGTTTCGAGGATCTGACCGCACGCTTCGAGCAGCGGGTCGCGAACCGCGCGGGCTTCTTCCGCAAGGACATCGACGGCGAGCGGGAGTACCTGGTGCTGCCCGAGGTGTTCAAGCGCGAGGTCTGCGCCGGCTTCGATCTCCGGCACGCCACCAAGGTGCTGATCTCGGCGCAATGGCTGGTGCCCGGCAACGATGGCAAGTCCAGCCAGAAACCCCGGCTGCCGGGTCTCGGCCTGACGCGCGTCTACGTGGTGAACAGGCAGGTGTTGGAGGGCGGCGAATGATCGCCATCACGTGCCAAAGCGCCCTCCGGTTTGACCTTGCTGAAAAACCGGTGGGACACGTGGGACAAGTGGGACATCCAGCATCCATGCGGGTTTGCGCGTCCCACGAGTCAAAAGCGCATCGTGGGACAGGTGGGACAAATGTAAGCAAACAGCCGATTTGTCCCACGTGTCCCACCAGCGTCCCACGAGTTCAAAACGGCGCAAACCCGCGCCATTGCTTGTTGTCCCACTTGTCCCACATGTCCCACCAGATTTCTAGGCGGGATTGGCGATGAACTACGAAAACCGAGCGGTTCTGGCTGTCCCTACCCCTGCCGAGATCTCCGTTGCCGAGCCTGGTCGAGTCCTCACTCCGGCCGAGCGGCAACGCCGGCACCGCGCCAAGAAGAAGGCCGAGACCGCGGCGCACTCCACCACTGTGGCCGGCACGCTGCTGACCGAGAACATGCGCCTGGCCCGCCAGGTGGAGATCCTCGGGCGCGACCTGGCCGAGCAGAAGGCCAGGGCACAGAAGGCCGCTGCAGAGGCCCAGCAGCTGCTGGAGGACGTCGCGGCCGATCGAGGGCGCCTGCAAAGGCTGCGTGCGGCCTTTGGGGCGCTCCTGCCCCGGCTCACGCCCGCCACCTCGATCCGCATCCGCCACGCCTTGACCGAGGCCGGCTTCATCGAGTGGCTCGACACCGGATGAAGGCGTCGAGTCATCTCAAGCCAGCTGTCACACATCAACCATCACCACAGGGGAAAAAAATGTTCGCAAACGAGATCCAGGCCCGCAAAGAGTTCAGCGCGGCCAACGACAACCTGCAGGCCGCCATCGCCGCCTACACCGAGGCCAGGAAGCGCCTCCATGGCCTCACCGGCGAGTTCGTCGGCGCCGACCAGAAGGCCACGCTGCAATTCACCACCGCCGACGGCAAGACCGCCAAGGCCGAGATCCACATGACCGATTGCTGAGGGGAGACCAACATGAGCGACATCAAGGAAGACCTCGACCAGGCCACGCAGGCCTACAAGAACGCCCTGAAGGACCTGGCGGGCGCGCGCCAAGCGCACGAGGAGGGCCCCGGCAAGGGCTACGCCGACATGCTGGCCGTGCAGGCGGATCTGAGGGCCAAGATTGCCGCGCACGAGGCCAGCGCTGCCGAGGCGCAAGGCACCTTCCAGAGCCTGTTCGCGAAGGCGAGCCACATCGTCACCAAGGAGGTGAAGGCCGCGCTCTTCGCCAAGAACGATGCCTTGGCCATCGCCGAAGAGTTGCGCAGCGCGCTCGCCCAGTCGGAGGCCGGCGCGCTCGAGCTGAGGGCTGAGGCCTCCTGCATCGCCGAGGCCTTCCGGGTGGCGCATGCGCACGCACGCGCGGCCTACGCGCGCATGGAGGTCTGCCAGGCGCTGGAGGAGTGCGGCCAGGCCATGGGGCGCGCGGTAGCGCTGGCGACGCACATCCCCGGCAATCGCGACATCGAGAAGCTGTCCGACGACGTCGACCAGCTGCGCGCCCAGTTCGTCTGGAAGGCGCTGATGGACTTGGCCCGCGAGCTGCCCGAATGGGACCGGGTTCGGGTCGAGGAGCTGGGCGCGCTGGACCTCGGCCCGTTCAACGATCGCAGGCACTTCACGACGCCGGCGGCCGTCGCGCTCGATCGGAAGAGGCGGGCGATGGCGGAAGGCCAGGGCGGCACCGGCTCGGAGCAGCTGGAGTCCGCCGCGTAACGTCACGGCCGTAGCTATCAATCGACGCTGAGAGGCACCTGCGGATTGCAGGTGCCTTTTTCTTTGGGCGCGTGACGTCACGAGCTCGCGGCCGAGGCGCGGAGAGGCCGTCAGAACCCGTCGAATCTCGTCACGTCCCGACCCCTTCCGAGGGTCTCGAAAGCCGCGCCAGCGCTGGCTGAAGGCCCTCCCGACACCCTCGATGAACGAGGGACATTTAGCCCGCCGGCGGGGCGGGGTCTCGATAGCGCGCCGGGGGTCTGGGGCGGGATGTGTGCGCTCGAAGGCTGAGCCTTGGTACTCTCCACGGCATGACGGCCGCGTCGCGGCGAAAGGAATGCGGTGCAGGACGGAATCAAGCGGTTCGAAGAGTTCTGGAGGGAGATGGGGACGCATTCGCGAGACCGCTTCGTCCACCCCAAAGATGAGCCTTTCGTGGCTGCAGGGCCACCCGGCCCACATCAGCTTCATCTGCAGGTGCCACCCATTCCCGCCAACGGGAGCATTCGTCACGCAGACATCGTGCTCTTCATGCTCAATCCGAACTTCGATGCGGCGAAGGACGCCGCATGGCGCCAGCGCAACCCCGACGGCGCCGCTGTGCTCGATGAGTGCTTGGCCGCGAATCTCCACCAGACACATGCACCTGGCGCTCGAGCGTTCTACGACGTACGTTCTGACCTGAAGGATTCGCCTGGTGCCAGCTACTGGAAAACGGGCGGTGGGTTCGCCGAAATCGCCCAGGCGTTGGCGGGCGAGCGGGGCTATTCGCTGGATGACGCATACGATGAGATCTCTCGACGTGTAGTTGTTCTTCAGATGGTGCCGTATCGTTCCGCGAAGTTCGGTAGCCGTGAACTCATTCGCAAGGCGCCGAGCAGCGCGCACGCCCGGGAGCTTGCGCATTTCCTCGCCGATGAGACCGATAAGCTGCTCGTGATTCAACGCAGCATCGACAACTGGGGCTTCAGTTACCCCAGCACGCGGGCAAACGTCGTCGTCTATCCGAAGTCCCAAGCGCTGCCGGCTTCACTCGGCTTGAAGTGCTTGGGCGGTCGACCGATTTTGGATCGACTCTTGGGCAACGCCACGGCGCTGCCGACCGTATCGAGCGCCCCGCCGGCAGTTGCGAGGTTCCGCGCCACGCACCCCACCAGCCCGCCCGCCTCCACCATCCCTCCAGCCCGGCCTCTCAGTGCACAAGCGACAGCGCCGAGGGCCGAGTCGTGGCCGCCGGACCGAACCGACGAGCTGCGCAGCATCTACGAGGTGTCAGGCTTGCGCCGCTGGCTGACGTCCGATGGCATACGTCCGCCGGGAAAGGAGCCTTTCTCCAAGCTGAAGTTCTTGCAGAACGATTTCAAGCTGAGCTCGATGGAACTCTACGACCTGCGAAATGGCGAGCGGTATCTGCGAATCCACTATCAGAAGACAGCACCGGCGTGGCTGGTCGCGGACCTTGCCAGTTGGGCGGGTTTCAGAAACTCAAACACATCCGGTTCGAATTTCACATTGGGAGACCCGTTGGAGTACGCAAAAGCGCTGGCACGTCTGCTGGATTTGCGGACATGTGCTGGATGAAATGGCATCCGTGCAAACAGGCAAATCTAGAGCATGTGACCGCGTTCGGCCGGGAGTAGAAGGTTAATCCATTTGGAGCAATGCGTGCTTCAAATTGGAAGCAGGCCTTCGTGCCTTCACCCCTGAGATGCTGTCAATTCCGCCTCGAAATTTTCCTTCTCTTGTTTGCCATGTGACATAGACTGAAATAACAATTTTTTAGAAATGATTACTTCACTATCGGAATTGCTAGAGGCTCTCAGAACTAAAGAGGCAGCGGTGTTGAAGCGGCATGACATTAAGCATGGCCCGACTATCGGCGATATGTACGAGGGACTGACCCGAGATATTGTCGGGCGTGCAATCCCAAATGAGTTGGGAGTGCAGGTTGTTGAGGGATTCATAGAAGGCCTTGCTGGCGAGAAAAGCAATCAAGCCGATGTTTTGCTGGTAAAGGGTGAAGGCCGAAAAATTCCCTATACAGATAAGGTGGTTTGGCCTATACGAGACGTGCTAGCTGTCTTTGAGGTGAAGAAGACCCTCTATGGCGACTCACTTGCCGATGCTTTCACAAAAATGATGAAAGTCGCTCAACTTCACAAAGCCTTCGAGGCGTCCGGTGGCTACAGTGGAAAAAGCATTGCTTTTGCCCATAAGAACTTTGCCAGAGCGACTGGGTTTTACCCGAAGTTTTCCGATGTGAGTGGCCTACCTGAGCCGCTTCAGATGATTCATCACATAACTCTGATGGAACATCTAGCCCCTGTTCGCATCATTTTGGGCTACGAAGGTTATGTGGACGAACTGAGTCTTCGCAAAGGAATCAGCAGTTATCTGCTTGGGCAGGGGCCAGGTCCGGATAGAGGAATGATGTCGTTGCCCTCATTGGTGGTCTGCCGAAACAATTCGGTTCTAAAGCTCAACGGTATGCCCTACTGTGACCGGCAGGATGACGTAGAGGGGTGGTGGAACACCATGGCATCCAATGCTGAAAATCCCACACGCCTCATGCTTGAGATGTTGTGGACGAAGATTGGCACTGAACTCGACATTCTGCTGCCCATGGACGACTCTCTAAACCAAGAGAAACTCGCGCCCTTTCTACGCCAAAAGTATTTTGATGGGGAGATTGACGGTAGGAGGCAGACTGGTTTTATGATGGACTTCATTGAACATCTCCCAAGCGTCGATGTTGAGCCAGAAGATTCAACGTGGACGCCACACGATACGAACGTGGTGGAATCTGTCGCGTTGATGCGTGCGGCTCAAGACGGAACCCTTCGGTGTGACGATCTGGATTTTGTTGAATTCGCGGCAAAGCATGGCACAACGACATCCAGCATCCTTGAATCATTGACTCAGAAGAGGGTAATGGGATGGATGAATGCAGAAAAAACAATTGCGAGGCCAATCGAAGAGTCATTCGTGACAGTTTTTACGCCTAGTGGAAAAACCGTTGTCTCGGACCAATCTGGCATGTTGAGTCTTTGGGCCGAGCAACAGCTTTTCACTCGAAAACCCAGACGATCCAAAGATTGAGATTGTTACTGACTGCTTTCGAAATACAGAGCGGACATGCGAACCAACATTGCCAACGACATCTGTGGTCCGAACGAGCCCTTTGGATGCCTAGATGGCTTGATCCAGCTCGTTGCGTAGCTGGGTAGCGAGGGGAAGGCCGTCAGACTTGCTGGCCTTTCGTCCCTCTAAGTAGTCCGCCCACCACTGGAGCAATTTGGCGCGGTCGGCCAGATAAGCGCTTCGGTTGTAAGCCGCCCTGACCTGGTTGCGTTCGACGTGCGCGAGCTGTCGCTCGATCACATCGGGATTCCAGCCCGCTTCATTCGCCACCGTGGAGAACAGCGCACGAAACCCGTGGGCGGTGGCCTCACCCTTGTAGCCCATGCGCGCCAACGCGCTGTTGAGCGTGTTCTCGCTCAGCGGCTTGCTCGGATAGAACGGGCTCGGGAAAGTCAGTTCACGCTCGCCGCTGAGCGGCTGCATCGCTTCCACCACTGCGACCGCCTGCTTCGATAGTGGCACGACGTGCGCGGCGCGCATCTTCATGCGCTCTGCGGGAATGCGCCAAAGCGCCGCAGGCAGATCGAACTCGCTCCAGCGAGCGCCCCGCACCTCACCTGGCCGCACTGCTGTGAGCATCAACAAGCGAAGCG
Organism: Variovorax sp. M-6; assembly: GCF_052114385.1. NCBI lineage: Bacteria > Pseudomonadati > Pseudomonadota > Betaproteobacteria > Burkholderiales > Comamonadaceae > Variovorax > Variovorax sp. M-6. Next base: position 48,607 of record NZ_JBFREQ010000002.1, read on the forward strand.
CGTGCAACGTGTGCGGGTCGCCCTCGTAGGCATCCAGCTTCGCCAGGAACTCGGGCAGATCCCCCTCTGCGAGCGCTGGCCGATGCTGGATCTTTCGCGGCCTCAGGATCTCGGAGGGCACGAGGTCGAGCACCGGATTGCTCTCGATCCGCTCATGCGTCACCGCGAACCGAAATGCGGACTTGATCCGCTGCAGCACCCGCGTGGCCATCTCGCTGGCGCCACGAGCCTCGATCTTCTTCACGGCCTGCATGACTTCGCGGGCCGAGATGCTGGCCATCGGTCGCTTTCCCAGCTCCGGGAAGATGTCGGCTTCGAGCGAGGCTTGGGTTCGCTGCAGCGTGATCGCCTCCCACCGCCCCGCCTGGTGCGCCAACCAGTCGCGCGTGACGGCCTCGAACGTGTTGACCGCCTCGAAGGCGGCCTGGGCCTTTGCTGCCTTGCGCTGCTCGCCGGGATCGATGCCGCGGTCGAGAGCCTGCTTGGCCGCATCCCGTCGCTCCCGTGCCTCCTTCAAGCCAACGGTCGGATGCACACCGAATGCCAGGCGCTTTTCCTTGCCTCCGAACCGATACTTCATCCGCCAGTAGCGACCACCAGCTGCAGTGACCTCGAGGTACAGGCCGCCTCCATCAAAGTGCCTTCCAAGGGCGGTCAGGTTTCGGAGCTTGGCATCGGTCAGTTTCGTCATTTTTCCGGGCTTGGGGGCACATTTGGGGGCATATTCTGCCCGCCGTGTCCTCGAGCCCAGCATTCATGCGGGTTTGCGGGGCGAATGTGGTTTCTGGCGGCGGACCAGATACCCCTCTTTATCGGCTCTTCAAGCCCCAAAACCCGCACGTTCACCGACGTAGCGGGTTTTTCTTCGCCTGCCGCACTTGCACCAAAGTGCAAGTGACATTCGATCTGCGCGCGCGTAAGGTGAGTGCGCCCACTCACCCACGCAGGTCAAACATGAACATTCACCAAAGACAGGCTTTGATCGCGGCATGCGCCGCACTGACCCTTTTCGCCGGCACCGCCAGTGCGCAGACCGAGCCGGCCCGCAAGGCCATCGAGCTCGAGGACGCCCGGGGCGGCTCGGCCGTGCTCTCCGTCACCGGCGAGATCACCGCGGTGGACGTGGCGAACCGCATCGTGTCGATCAAGGGCCCGAGGGGCGATATCTCCGATCTGCGGGTCGATCCGGCCGTGAGGAACCTCGAGCAGGTCAAGGTCGGCGACCGGGTCCGCCTGAGCTACCGCATCGGCGTCGCCCTGGCGCTGAGGAAGGGCGGCGACGGCATCCGCGAGCGGGTGGAGACCGAATCGGCCGCCGTGGCCGCGAAGGGCGCCAGGCCGGGCGGCGTCGCCACCACGCGCACGACCATCGTGGCCAATGTCTTCAGCGTCGACCGCAAGAAGAAGATCGTCACGCTCAGGGGGACCAGTGGCCAGCTGACCGACGTGCACGTGCGCGATCCGCAGGTGCTGCGCGAGGTGAAGGTGGGCGACCAGGTGGTTGCGAACATCACCGAATCGGTGGCGCTGAGCGTGCGACCGGCGCCGGCGAAGTGAGCGCGCGGCGCCTGGCCTGACCGGCCATCGCTACAGGAAGCGAAAGTCGACCGCCTTGTAGGGGGGCACTCTCGACTTGTCGGGGATGAGCTGGCTGTCCACGAAATACAGCCCGGTGAAGCTTGGGAGCCTGTGTTCCGAATCGCCGCTCAAGTACAGGGCGCGTTCGGGCACGGCCCAGCTGTCCCAGAGTGTGTAGCCGACCTCCTCGATGTCTCTGATGAAGCGTCTTCGGTTGAAGACATGCAACGGGGCGAATGAACCATCGCCGATGTTCTGCGAGGTCACGAAGTCTTCGCCTCCGTAGAGAGGAAGCTTGTTCAGCAGGATGTGCTTGGGACGCACGGCACACCGCTCCAGCAGCAGCGCAGGTCGCGCGTCCTCCATGTAGTGAATGGCGCCTGCGGAGAGCCATATGTCACTGTCTGCCGCCACGACGGCCTGCGGCAGATCTTCGGTGAATGACAAGGCCGTCGCCGCATTCGCGGCCGCCAGGCTTCGCCCGATGGAGACCATCGTCGGAAGCTCGACCACACGCCATGCCAAGGTGGCCGGCATGGCGATGTAGCGGCGGTAGGCGTAGTAGTGCACACCGACCGACCCACCGAAGTCGAGCACCCGGGCCGCCCCGCCTTGAAATGCGCGCTCGAGCCACAGCATGACGGGATAGTCGTACGGAAAGACCATTCTGCAGCGGACTTCAATGTAGTGAGCTGCGAGCGGGGCATGGTCGAACTCCTTGCTCCGAGGAAGCCAGGCACGGGCGTCGGCGAAGCTGCCGAACACGCCATAGTAGGCCCCGGCCCCTTCGCTTGAAAGGAACAGCTCGCGTTGCCAACGCACTCGCACCGGTCGAACAAGGGGCCCGTCCAGCACCCCACGGACGACGCGGACGGTCTTGAGCAAGGACATCTGGACTCCTTGGGTCCGACGTTCGTGCGGGCAGCCCCGGATCGCGCGAAGCCAGCCCACGTACGACCAAGTGTCATGGTCGCATTCTCCGCCCGCCTCGCTGCAACTCGAAGCCGCAACCCTTCAAGCCTATGGCTCAAGAGCGCCTGTCACCCCCCGCGTACGCACCGAAATCAACCGCTCGGGTGACTGAGTCGCAGGACTGTTACATTTTCAAGCTCCAGCCAACAACCCTTCTGCGACATTGAGCCCGCGTTCCCGTCCATCCGCGAGCCTGACCGTGACGCCCGGCATCAAGGGATCCAAGCTCGGCGGGGTCGCGTCCCTGCGCCATGCCGTGCGCGTCCGCAAGGTCTTCATCGCGGTCAGCCGTGCAGGGACTGCGCACCTTCACTGATCTTGCCTGGTGTCGCCGTGTCCTGATCGCGTGGGTCCTGAGCGTCGGACTCGGCGCCTCATGGCCGGCGCGGGCGGCCACGGTGGATGCCAACGATGGCGTGTCGCAGCCGTTCGCCCTGGCCGGCGCCATCGAGGTGCTGCGCGGCCCGGCCGCGTCGCTGCCGCCCGAGGACGTGCTGTCGGGCCGGCACGATGCCGGCTTCGTTGCGGCCGACAGCGGCTCGCTGCGTTGCGGGGACGGCATGGTGTGCTGGGTCCGCCTGGCGCTCGCGAGAACCCCGGGCGCGCCGCCGCAGTGGCTGCTGCGCGTGCGGGCCGTGCGGCCCGGCACGGCACTCCTGTATGCCCCTTCGACGCCGGCCGGCGAGGCCGCGCCCCAGGCCGGGCGCGAGTACCCGCTGAACTGGCGCTACGTGGGCACGGAACTGTTCTTTGCGCTGCAGCTGGAGCCCGAGCGGCCGGGGGTGCACCACTACCTGCGATTGGAGAACACACCCGGCGTCGACGGCTTCGCAGTGCTGCAGCCCGCCGGCTTCGAGCGCCAGCAGCGCCAGCTGAGCCTCTACCTCAACACCAGCATGGGCGCGGCCTTCGCGCTGCTGATGCTCAACCTGATCTTCTGGCGCTGGCTGCGCGACGCGCTGTTCCTCCACTTCGCGCTCGTCATGTTCTCGGCGGTGGCCTTGCATGCCTGGCAGACGCTGCCTTCGATGGCGGTGCCGGAAGTGGTGGGCAGCCTGAGCCTGCGCGGCGCCCTGCAGGCGCTGTTCCAGGCGACCACCATCCTGTTCGTGTCGCGCCTGTTCGACTTCAGGCGCCATGCGCCGCGGGCCGCGACTGTGGTGGATGTCTTCGCTTTGCTCACCCTGCTGGCCGGCGTCCCGGCGCTGGTCGGCGAGCACGACTGGCTGGGGCCGTGGAGCGCGGTCATCGACCTGGCGGGCCTGCTCGCGGGCGCCGGCATGGTGGGCTGGCTGATCCTCGTCAAGCAGCAATGGCAGTTCGCCTGGCCGGCGGCGATGCTGCTGCTGATTGCGCTGTCGAGCGCACTGGGCCGGCTTCGCTGGCTGGGCCTGGCGGACATCGGCCCCGACGAAGGCCTGGGGCCGAGTTGGGCGGCGGTGCGGCTGATCTACATGCTGGTGCTCGCCGTCACCGTCGCGGACCGCACGCGACGGGCCGAGATCCAGCTGCGGCATGCGCGCCGGCGCGCGCTGGACGATGCCTTGAAAGCCGAGCGAGAACTCGAGGAGAAAGTGCGGCTTCGCACCCTGGAGCTGGACCGGAGCCTGTCGCTGCTGGCCGACGAGATCGAACTGCGGCGGCAGGCCGAAGGCCAGCTGCAGGTCGCGCTGGCGGCCGAGCGTGGGGCCTTGCGGCAGCAGCGTCAGTTCGTTTCGCTGGTGTCGCACGAGTTCCGCACGCCGCTCGCCGTGATCGATGCGACCGCGCAGTCGATAGGCCTGCCCGGCGTCGAGCTGCAGCCGCGTCTGGCCAAGATCCGGCGCGCGGTGCAGAGGCTCAACCTGCTGGTCGTCAATTGCCTGGCGGAAGACCGGCTGCACGCCGATCGCGTGGTCCTGAAGGCGGAGCCGATCGACCTGCGCGCGCTGATCGAGGCGATGCCCCAGTCCCTCGGCCCCGCCGATCGGTCGCGGGTGCGGCTGGCGCTGCCTCGCGATGCGGTGCCGCTGCGAGGGGATCGGGCGCTGCTCGAGATCGCGTTGCACAACCTTGTGCAGAATGCCCTCAAGTACTCGCCGACGGCTCGCGACGTCGGCATCAGCCTCGTCGTCCGCGACCGGATCGCCTGGGTGGACGTCGAGGACCATGGCGAAGGCATTCCGGCGGATGAACAGACAAGAATTTTCGAGCGCTTCTTTCGTGGCGCGGACTCGCATCGTGCGAGCGGCACCGGGCTGGGACTCTTCCTGTGCAGCGAGATCGCGCGTGGGCATGGCGGCACGGTCGTGCTGCTGCGCTCCGATGCCCGGGGCTCGGTGTTTCGTTTCGAACTGCCGCTGTCGCATGGGCCCGCAGCGCACTGAGCGCCGGGTTCCGGTGCCGCGTCGCGGGCGCGGCGCATGAACCGGGCCGACGCATCCTCTGCGCTTCGCGTCTGCGTGGTCGAAGACGACGACGACCTGCGCGAGGAAATCGTGCTGCTGCTCGAGCGCGCCGGCTTCGAGGTGCGCGGCGTGGCCGATGCCGCGGCGTTCTACAAGGCCCATGTGCTCGCGCCGTGCGAGGTCGCGGTGCTCGATATCGGGCTGCGCGGCGAAGATGGCCTGTCCATTGCGTCGGCGCTGCGGGCCTCGGGCCCGATCGGCATCGTCATGGCCTCGGCCCGGGGGGCGGTCGAAGACCGGATCGACGCGCTTCGGCATGGCGCCGATGTCTACATGGTCAAGCCGCTCCACATCGAGGAGCTGGTGGCGACCATCCATGCGCTGGGCCGCCGGGTGCGGGCCATGATGCCGCCGGCCGCATCGCCGCTGCCGGCACCACCGATGGCGCTGGAAGCCCCGGGCGCGTGGCATCTCTCGGAGGGCGGCTGGGTGCTGCGCGATCCGCAGGGCCTGCAGCTCAAGCTCACCACCACCGAGCGCGCCTTCGTGGCGTGCCTGATGGAAGCCGACGGCGAGGCCGTGAGCCGCGAACTGGTCATCCGGAGCATCGACCGCGATGCCCGGGACTTCGATCCCAAGCGGCTCGACGTCATCGCCAGCCGGCTGCGCCGCAAAGCGGAGCAGGCCGGCATGCGGCTGCCGTTGTACGCGGTGCGGCGCGAGGGCTTCCAGCTCGTGCGCTCGGCGCGCCCGCCGATCCTCATTGAAAGCGATTGAGAAGGTGCGCTGGTAGCCAACCGAAGCCGCTAGGGCCGGATGAGGGTCGCGACCGCGCGGGCGGCCGGCGACGCTTCGAGCGACAGGTGGTGCACCAGGCTTTGCCGGTCGGCCTCGGTGCGCTGTTGCGAGAGAAATCGCTTTCCGGCCAGTTCCCGGATCTCGATCTCGAAACCCACGAGCCTCCGCGCCGTTTCAGTCAGGAATCCGGGCGCGGCGTCGTCGACCGACCAGGGCTCTGCCCGTGCGGCTTCCTGCGTTGCGGTCAGCGATGCCAGGTGCGCAGCCATCCAGCCGGCCTCCTCGATGAATCGCAGCGAGCCCCGGGCCTGCACGGCCACGTAGTTCCAGCTCGGCGCATTGCGGCCGCTGCGCTGGCCGTTGACGTACCAGCGGGGAGAGATGTAGGCGTTCGGGCTCTGGAACACGACGGTTGCTTCGAACCCTGGCGAACATGCCGTCGTCCACAGCGAGTGGGTCCGTGCCACGTGGCCGGACAGCCGGCCGTGAGGGCCATGGTCGGACAGCTCGAGCGGCAGCAGGTTGACTTCCACGGTGCCGGTCGCCGCCGTGATCAGCGTGGCGAGCGGGTAGCTGCGCATGACCTGGTGCAGAGCTTGTCGCTCCGTCATCGCGAAGAGGGGTTGTGTGTGCATGAACCATCCAGGGGTGACGGGTTGCGGGTCGCACGCGAGTGTCGCCGGCCCTGTGGCGCATCCCGGTCGCATCGGTGTCAGGCCGTCAGGCGTGCGCTCAGTCGGTCGCCTCGTGCCTGACCCACAGGCGTTGCGCGCCCGGCCCCTCCGCCGCCAGCTTGTCCAGGGGGTTGCGCAGCCGGCAGCGGTCGATGGACAGGCAGCCGCAGCCGATGCAATCGTCGAGCGTGTCGCGCAGCTTCTTGAGCTGCGCCATGCGTTCGTCCAGCTCGGCCCTCCAGTTGGCGGACAGCCGCGCCCAGTCTGCGCGGCTGGGCGCGGCCGACGTGGGCAGGGTGTCCAGGGCTTCGGCGATGTCCGACAGCGCGATGCCCACGCGCTGCGCGACGCGGATGAAGGCGACGCGCCGCAGCACGGCGCGCGGATAGCGGCGGTGGTTGCTGTCCGTCCGGTGGCTGCTGATCAGGCCCTTGGCCTCGTAGAAATGGAGGGTGGACACGGGCACGCCGCTGCGCTGCGCCACTTCGCCGACCGAGAGCGTGGCGGAGATGTCTTCTGGTTTCAGCATGAATTTTCCGGAATCGCTTGACCTCAACTTTACTTGAGGTTTGAAACTTCAGGTCCTGCGGGCAATCCAGCGCGCATCCAAAGGAGTTTTCAATGGCAAACCAGGTATCGGGTTCCGTGTATCGCATCGACAAGTTCGCGGTGCCCCAGGACGTAGTTGCGGTCTTTCTCGAACGCTTGCGCTGGGTCGACCGGGCGCTGGGCGCCATGCCCGGATGCAGGCAGAACCTGGTGCTGACCCAGGTGGGCGACACCAGCGAATTCAATGTGGCGACGGTGGTCGAGTGGGCGAGCGCGGACGCGATGGCTGCGGCCAGGGCACTGATCCAGAAGAGGTACGCCGAGGAAGGGTTCGATCCGCCGGCGTTCATGCAAGGGCTCGGGGTGAAGGCCGACATGGGGTCGTATGGAGGCGCTTGAATTCCATGAACCGCGACAACGCACTTCCGCCCGCGTGGCACTGGCGCTTGACATCCATCGAAGCATTGCCGCGTGCAACGACTACCTTGCGCGAAGCAACGATGTGCACGCCCTGACGGCGGCGTTGATGTTGCCCTGCTACCGGGCCGAACTCCAAAGGCTTCAGCTCGACCGCGCAGAGGAGCGCGAGCTGGCGTCGGCACTCGGGCAGATCGCAGGATTCGATCCGGCCTGACCAGGTTGGGCGAGATCGCCGGTGCGGCCACGCGTCTCGGCGATCGAGGACCGCGCGTCTTTGGCCATTGGGTAGAGTGCGCGCATGTCCCTCACCTACGTCTACCTTGCCGTCGCGATCGTCGTTGAAGTCCTGGCGACCAGCTTTCTGAAGGCCTCCGACAGCTTCACCAGGCTGTGGCCGAGCCTGGCCACGGTGGCCGGCTATGCCATTTCCTTCTATTTCCTGTCGCTTGCGCTGCGCGTGCTGCCGACGGGCATCGCCTACGCCATCTGGTCGGGCGTCGGCATCGTCCTCATCTCGCTCGTCAGCTGGCTCTGGTTCGGCCAGTCGCTGGACGGCCCGGCGATCGTCGGTCTCGGACTCATCATTGCGGGTGTCGTGGTCGTCAATGCGTTCTCGAAATCGGTCGCTCACTGAGCGGCCGCCGCTTCAGGGCGGTGAGGGCTGCGCCAGCACCCATTGCGCCAGCAGCTTCGCCTCGGCCTCGCTCACCTGGGGCTGCCGCGGCATGATGACGCGGCCCCAGGTGCCGACGCTGCCGCTGCGGATCCGGCCCGCGAGGCGCGAGGGCGCCGCGGCATCGGCTCGATAGCGTGCCGCGACCTGCGCGAAGCCGGGGCCGACCTGCTTGTGGACCATGCCGTGGCAGGACATGCAACCGTTCTGCCGCGCCAGCGTCTGCGCGCGCTCGTCGGCCGCTGCCGGGGCTGCAACAAGCAGCAGCCCGGCAATCAACATCAGGGGGCGGGCCATCGTCAAGCGCATCGGCCCGGATTCTCGGTCAATTCGATGAGGTGGACGGGGTCGGTCGAGCGTCCTCGGCCCTTCAGCGCATCCCGGTCGCGGCGGTGAAACGGGCCAGGGTCCAGCCGCGGCCGAGCAGCAGCATGCGCGTGTGCAACTCGCCCAGCACCTGCGGCGAGATCTCGTGCCCGAGGTAGGTCAGGGTCTTGTCGCGCAGGTCGACGTAGCCCAGTTCGTAGTCGGCCGCGAGCTTGTGCCAGAGCGCGTGGGCGGCGGGCGACTGCCGCGCGCCGGTGAGCAGGCACAGGCCTGCATCCAGTCCCCAGCGGTAGACGGCGGTGGCCAGTCCGCGCCGCTGGTACTGCGGGTCGTACTTGGAATGCGGCGCCCGGACGTAGCGGTCGGCGCGGCGATGCACTTCGATCAGCCGGTTGAAGACGGTGTAGCCGGCCAGCTGCCTGCGGCGGATGTCTTCCACGTAGACATAGAACTCGCCGTCGGCCTCGCGATGCCGGATCACGAGTTCGGGGTCGCTCAGCGGGATTTCGGGAATGCCATGCAGCCGGTCGCCCGGCTTGTGGATGCGGTCGTAGATGGAACTGATCTCGCCGTCGAGCCGCTTCGGGCCGTGGTTGACGTCGATGCGCAGTTCCGTCAGGCGCGCAAGCCAGGGGGGCCACAAGGTGGGCATCGTGAGGATCACGAGAAGCTTCTCCAGTCGAACGCGAACCGACCCCGGGGAGCCGGCCGCTGATGCGCGGCTTGGATGCCCGGCGGTCGATATTTTGCGCTGAAAGGGGAAAGAAGCGGACTGCCGGGCCTAGGAATCTGCGGCCGGCTGGAGGTCCGGCAGCAGCACCGACACGCGGCGTGCGCGCACGGCGGCGATCATCGCGCGGGGCGGGATCGTTGCCGTGGGCCGCTGGACGCGGAGGGAAGCCGAGGGACTCATGAAGCCGGAGTGTAGCGGGCACGGCGAGACGCCGCCCCGTATCCTTGCAGTCTCCCCATCGTCACGCGGAGGACGCTTGACCTACCAGCTCCACTACTGGCCCACGATCCAGGGCCGCGGCGAATTCGTCCGCCTCGCGCTCGAGGCCGCCGGTGCCGCCTATGTCGACGTCGCGCGCGAAGCGCCATCCAAGGGCGGCGGCGAATCGAATCTGGGACGCCGGCTCGGGGATCCGGCCAACCCGCGACCTTCGTTCGCGCCGCCCTTCCTGGTCGACGGCGACATCGTGGTCGGCCAGACCGCGGCGATCCTGCTGTACCTGGGGCCGCGCCTCGGGCTCGCGGGCGTGGGCGAGGCCGACGGTCTCTGGACGCACCAGATCCAGCTGACCGTCGCCGACTGCGTGGCCGAGGCGCACGACACGCACCATCCGCTGTCGACCGGGCTCTACTACGAAGACCAGCGCGAGGCGGCGCAGTCACGCGCCAAGGCCTTCCGCGAGGAGCGCATTCCGAAGTTTCTCGGCTGGTTCGAGCAAATTCTCGAGCGCAATCCGGACGGCGACCGGCACCTGGTCGGCGACGCGCTGACCTACGCCGACCTCTCGCTGTTCCAGCTGGTGGCGGGGCTGCGCTATGCCTTCCCCAAGGCCACGGCGCGTGCGCTGGCGGAGACCCCCGCGGTCGCCAGGCTGCATGCCAACGTGCGCCGCCGGCAACGGGTGCGCGACTACCTGCGCAGCCCGCGGCGGATCGCCTTCAACGAGGACGGCATCTTCCGGGCCTACCCGGAACTCGACAAATGACCGCGCCTCAGTCGGCGGTTTCGTCGTCGTCCTTGCGCATGCGCAGCGCCGCCTCATAGAGCGCATTGCGCGGCGCGCCGCTGATCTCGGCCGCGACCCGCACCGCGCTCTTGACCGGCAGCTCGGCCAGCAGCAGACGCAGCACGCGTTCGCCCTCCACGCCGTCATCGGCGGCCGCGGGCTTCGGGTGCAGCACCAGCGCGAACTCGCCGCGCGTGCGGTCGCGGCTGGCGGCGAACCAGTCGGGCAGGGCGGTGGCGGCGACGGTCGCGATCTCCTCGAACTGCTTGGTGAGCTCGCGGCCCACGGTCACCTTGCGGTCGCCCAGGCTGGCGAGCGAACGCGCCAGCGCCTCGATGCGATGCGGCGCCTCCAGCAGCACCACGCTGCGCGGCTCGTCGGCCAGCAGCAGCACCGCGGCATCGCGCTCGCCCGCCTTGCTCGGCAGGAAGCCGGCGAACACGAAGCCGCTGCCCGGGTCGCCCGCCGCGACCAGCCCCGCCGCGCCGACCAAGGTGGTCACGCTGCTCGCGCCGGGCAGCGGCAGCACGCGGTGGCCGGCTTCGCGCACCGCCGCCACCAGGCGCGCGCCCGGGTCGCTGACGCCCGGCGTGCCGGCGTCGCTGACGTAGGCGATGCGCTCGCCCGCGGCCAGCCGCGCGATCACCGCCTGCGCGGCCTCGCTCTCGTTGTGCTGATGCAGGGCCAGCAGTTGCGCGCCCGGGCGGTCGATGCCGTAGGCTCGCAGCAGGCTCTGCGTGTGCCGCGTGTCCTCGCAGGCGACCGCGTCGACCAGTTGCAGCACGTGCAGTGCGCGCAGCGTGATGTCCGCCAGGTTGCCGATCGGCGTGGCGACCACGTAGAGCGTGGCCTGCGGATAATGCTGCGCACCCGCGGCATCGCGCGCGGCGAGCAGGGCGGCGCCGAACGAAGCGGGAGCGATGGAAGTCAATGGCTTATCTCCAGAACAAGGCGGCAGGGCGGACATCGCAGCCGACGACCAAGCAGCGCGGCGACGCGGCCGAAGACGCGGCGCTCGAGCACCTGCAGGCGGCCGGGCTCGGCCTGGTCGCGCGCAATTATCGAACCCCCGGCCGCGGCGGCGGCGAGATCGACCTCATCATGCGCGATCCGCGCGACGGCACCCTGGTGTTCGTCGAGGTTCGCGGTCGTGCCAGCGCAACGCATGGCGGCGCCGCAGGCAGCATCACGGGTGCGAAGCAGCGCCGCATCGTGTTCGCGGCGCGGCACTACATCAGCAGGTTGCGCGTGCTGCCGCCCTGCCGCTTCGACGTCGTGCTGGTCGAAGAGCGCATCGAGTGGCTCCAGGGGGCGTTCGACGCGGGCTGAGCGGGGCGAATCACGTTTTGTTTCGAGAGTCGGCCAGGGCCCCGCAGTTATCATCCGGGCCAAATGCTAGAGCAACGGATTCAGCAGCACTTCATCGACAGTGCTGACCTCAAATACCAGGCCGGGCCGCTGCTCGGAAAACCGATCTCCCAAGCCATGCAGGCCATGCTGGCCTGCGTCACCAGCGGCGGCAAGATCCTCGCCTGCGGCGCTGGCGTGTCCGGCTTGCTGGCGGCTCAGTTCGCGGCGCAGTTCGTCGGCCGCTTCGAGCGCGATCGCCCCGAGCTGGCGGCGATCGCACTGCCCGGCGATGCCACCGATCCCGCCGCCGACACGGCCGAATCATTGGGTGCCGATCGTTTCGCGCGCCAAGTGCGTGCCCTGGGCCAGGCCGGCGACGTGCTGCTGGTGCTGAGCGTCAGCGGCCAGTCCGCCGCCGTGCTGGCGGCGGTCGAAGCCGCGCATGCGCGCGACATGACGGTGGTGGCGCTGCTCGGCAACGCCGCCCCCACGGGCAGCGGCACCGGCGGGGCCGTGGGCCGCGCGCTGCGCGAGACCGACGTCCAGGTGTGCGTGCCCCACGAGCGCGCGGCGCGCATCCACGAGGTTCACCTGCTGGCGCTGCACTGCCTGTGCGACGGCGTGGATGCGCAATTGCTGGGCGACCAGGACAGCGATTCGTCCCTGCTGTCGCCCTGAGGCCCTCGGCTAAACTCTTCGCGGCACACAACGCACCGGAAGGCTTCACCCTATGACGACGACATCCACTCAACGCATCGCGATGGCTTTGACCGCAGGCGCCTTGCTGGTCGCCGGCCTCACAGCCTGCGTGCCGCTGGTGGTGGGCGGGGCTGCGGCCGCCGGCGTCGGCATGGTGGCGACCGACCGCCGCAGCTCGGGCGCGCAGGTCGACGACCAGGCCATCGAGTTGCGCGGCGGTGCACGCGTGCGCGAGATCGCCAACGACAACATGTACGTGAGCATCACCAGCTTCAACCGCCAGGTGCTGCTGACGGGCACGGTCGGCAGCGAAGCCGACAAGCGCCGCGTCGAGGACGTGGTGCGGCGGGTCGACAACGTGCGCTCGGTGGTCAACGAACTGATCGTCGGTCCGCCGAGCACCTTCCAGGATCGCTCCAACGACACCTTCATCACCGGCAAGGTCAAGGCCTCGCTGCTCGATGCCAAGGACATCTTCGCCAACTCGTTCAAGATCGTGACCGAGCGCGGCACGGTCTACCTGATGGGCATCGCGACCCGCCACGAGACCGATCGCGCGACCGACATCGCGCGCGGCGTCTCGGGCGTCACGAAGGTGGTCCGGGTGGTCGAGATCGTCAGCGAAGCCGAATTGCAGAACCAGCTGCAGCAACAGTCCCAGCCGGGCGGCACCGGTTCGCCGAGCAGCGCACCGGCCTCGCGTTCGAGCGTTCCGTTGCCGCCGATGGAGCCGCTGCCGCCGTTGCCTTCGTCGTCGACGCCTCCGGCCAGTGGCGGCGTGACGACCTCGCCGGTCCGCTGAGTTCTTCCTACTTGAGCCGGGTGATCAGGCTCGAGGTGTCCCAGCGCTTGCCGCCGGCCTGCTGCACGTCGGCATAGAACTGATCGACCAGCGCGGTCACCGGCAGCCGCGCGCCATTGCGCTTGGCTTCGTCGAGCACCAGGCCGAGGTCCTTGCGCATCCAGTCGACCGCGAAGCCGTAGTCGAACTTGCCTTCGATCATGGTCTTGCCGCGGTTGTCCATCTGCCAGCTCTGCGCGGCGCCCTTGCCGATCACGGCGAGCACCGCGTTCATGTCGAGGCCGGCGCGCTGGCCGAAGGCGATGGCCTCGGACAGGCCTTGCACCAATCCGGCGATCGCGATCTGGTTGACCATCTTGGCGAGCTGGCCCGCGCCGCTCTCGCCGAGCAGCGTGACGGCACGCGCGAAGGCTGCGATCACGGGCTCGACCCTGGCAAAGGTGGCCGGGTCGCCGCCGCACATCACGGTCAGCGCGCCGTTCTGGGCGCCGGCCTGGCCGCCGGAGACCGGGGCGTCGATGAACTGCAGGCCGCGTTCGAGCGCCGCCTTGGAGAGTTCGCGCGCCACGTCGGCCGAGGCGGTGGTGTGGTCGACGAACACCGAGCCCCTGGCCATGCCCGCGAAAGCGCCGTTCTCGCCCAGCACCACCGAGCGCAAGTCGTCGTCGTTGCCGACGCAGCAGAACACGATGTCGGCGTTGGACGCGGCGCCGCGCGGCGTGGCCGAGTGGCTCACCGAGGCCGCGGCCTGCGCTTTGAACTCCGCCTCCCAGTCCTTGGCCTTGCCGGCGCTGCGGTTGTAGACCGTGACGTGGTGGCCCGCCAGCGCGAGGTGGCCGGCCATGGGATAGCCCATCACGCCGAGGCCGAGGAATGCCACCTTCTGCGAAGGGACGGGGTCGTAGGTTTTGGGGTTGAGGCTGCTCATGAAAAGTATTGTCGCTCGCCCCCAGGTTGCCCCGCACTTCGTGTCGGGGCGCCCACCCCCTACCGGGGGCGCAGCCAGTGGCCCGGCGAAGCCGGTTCCACGGCTGCCCACGAACAGGCGCGCTGCGCGCAGCCGATGAACAAGCGCGCCCTGGCTTCGGCCGGCGTAGCCAGGCCCGTTTGTGAAACACCGCGGAACCGGCTTTGCCGGGCCGCTGGTGTTGCCCCCGGCAGGGGGTGGGCGGCTACACGAAGTGAGCCAACCTGGGGGCGAGCCTAGACGATCGCGAAGTGCTCGGTGCCGGCTGACAGATCGGTCGTGCGGGCGCGCTGGCTGTTGAGCTTGATCTGCAGCCGCAGGTCGTTGGCCGAGTCGGCATTGCGGATCGCGTCGTCGAGGCTGATCGCATTGGCTTCGAACAGGTCGAACAGCGCCTGGTCGAAGGTCTGCATGCCCAGGTTGCGGCTCTTCTTCATGATCTCCTTGATCTCGCCGACCTCGCCCTTGAAGATCATGTCGGAGATCAGCGGCGTGTTCAGCAGGATCTCGACCGCGGCGATGCGGCCGTGGCCGTCCTCGGTCGGGATCAGCCGCTGCGAGACCAGCGAGCGCAGGTTCAGCGACAGGTCCATCAGGAGCTGGGCGCGGCGCTCCTCGGGGAAGAAGTTGATGATCCGGTCCAGCGCCTGGTTGGCGCTGTTGGCGTGCAGCGTCGCCATGCACAGGTGGCCGGTCTCGGCGAAGGCCACGGCGTGCTCCATGGTCTCGCGGTCGCGGATTTCGCCCATCAGGATCACGTCGGGCGCCTGGCGCAGCGTGTTCTTGAGCGCCGCCTCCCAGCTGTCGGTGTCGATGCCGACCTCGCGCTGGGTGACCACGCAGTTCTTGTGCGGGTGCACGAACTCGACCGGGTCCTCGACCGTCACGATGTGGCCGTAGGAGTTCTCGTTGCGCCAATCGATCATCGCGGCCAGCGTGGTCGACTTGCCCGAGCCGGTGGCGCCGACCAGGATGGTCAGGCCGCGCTTGGTCATCGCGACGTCCTTGAGCACCTGCGGCATGCCCAGGCCGTCGATGGTCGGCAGCTTGGCCGGAATGGTCCGCAGCACCATGCCGACCTTGCCCTGCTGCACGAAGGCATTGACGCGGAATCGGCCGATGCCGGTCGGCGAGATCGCGAAGTTGCACTCCTTGGTGCGCTCGAACTCGGCCGTCTGGCGGTCGTTCATGACCGAGCGCGTGAGCGCCAGCGTGTGCTGCGCGCCGAGCGCCTGGGCCGATACCTTGGTGACCTTGCCGTCGACCTTGATCGCGGGCGGGAAGTCGGCCGTGATGAACAGGTCGCTGCCGTTGCGGCTCACCATGAGCTTGAGCAGGTCGTTGATGAACTGGCTGGCTTGATCGCGTTCCATATCGATACTCCGGGTGCGGCTGCTGCAGGGCTG
This sequence comes from Variovorax sp. M-6, assembly GCF_052114385.1. NCBI lineage: Bacteria > Pseudomonadati > Pseudomonadota > Betaproteobacteria > Burkholderiales > Comamonadaceae > Variovorax > Variovorax sp. M-6. The sequence continues at coordinate 63,948 of NZ_JBFREQ010000002.1, forward strand.
GTCAGCCGGGGAAATTCTCGGGGATCTTGGCCTTCCCGCGCGCTTCGGCGGAGGAAATGACACTGCGGCGCACGAGTTCCGTGAGGTTCTGGTCCAGCGTCTGCATGCCCTGGCCGCTGCCGGTCTGGATCGACGAGTACATCTGTGCCACCTTGCCTTCGCGGATCAGGTTGCGGATGGCGGGCGTGCCCAGCATGATCTCGTGCGCCGCCACGCGGCCCTGGCCGTCCTTGGTCTTGCACAGCGTCTGCGAGATCACCGCCTGCAGCGACTCCGACAGCATGGCGCGGATCATTTCCTTCTCTTCGCCCGGGAAGACGTCGATGATCCGGTCGATGGTCTTGGCGGCCGACGAGGTGTGCAGCGTGCCGAACACCAGGTGGCCGGTCTCGGCCGCGGTCATCGCGAGGCGGATGGTCTCGAGGTCGCGCATTTCGCCGACCAGGATCGCGTCCGGGTCCTCGCGCAGCGCCGAGCGCAGCGCGTTGGCGAAGGACAGCGTCATCGGCCCGACCTCGCGCTGGTTGATCAGGCACTTCTTGGAGTCGTGCACGAACTCGATGGGGTCCTCCACCGTGAGGATGTGGCCGTACTCGGTTTCGTTGAGGTAGTTGATCATCGCGGCCAGCGTGGTCGACTTGCCGGAGCCGGTCGGGCCGGTCACGAGCACCAGGCCGCGCGGCTTGAGCGCCAGGTCGCCGAAAATCTTCGGTGCGTTGAGTTGCTCGAGCGTGAGGATCTTCGACGGAATGGTCCGGAACACCGCCGCCGCGCCGCGCGACTGGTTGAAGGCGTTGACGCGAAAGCGTGCCAGGCCATCGATCTCGAACGAGAAGTCGACTTCCAGGAACTCCTCGTAGTGCTTGCGGTGCGTGTCGCTCATGATGTCGTACACCATCGCGTGCACGGCCTTGTGGTCGAGCGCGTCCACGTTGATGCGGCGTACGTCGCCGTGCACCCGGATCATGGGCGGCAGGCCGGACGAGAGATGCAGGTCGGACGCCTTGTTCTTGACGCTGAAGGCGAGCAGTTGGGTAATGTCCACGCAATTCCTCGGTGACGTTTTGATACGCTTTTGATGATTATGACGATGATTGACGACAAGCTCCAGCAAGTTCGGGCCCGAATCGTGACCGCGTGCGCGGCCACCGGACGCGATCCGGCGAGCGTGCGCTTGCTTGCGGTGTCCAAGACCTTCGGGCCGGAGGCGGTGCGCGCCGCCCATGCGGCCGGCCAGACGGCTTTCGGCGAGAACTACGTGCAGGAAGGCGTCGCCAAGATCGAGGCGCTGGGCGACCTGCGCGCGCGCATCGAGTGGCACTGCATCGGCCCCCTGCAGAGCAACAAGACCCGGCTCGTGGCCGAGCATTTCGACTGGGTCCACAGCATCGACCGGCTGAAGATCGCCGAGCGGCTGGCCGAGCAGCGGCCGGCGGATCTGGCGCCCTTGCAGGTGTGCCTGCAGGTCAACGTCGACGGCGGCGCCAACAAGTCCGGCGTTGCGGCCGAGGAGGCGTTGCCGCTGGCGCGCGCCGTGGCGGCTTTGCCACGCTTGCGCTTGCGCGGGCTGATGGCGATCCCCGAGCCGGCGGCCGATTTCGAGACCCAGCGGGCGCTGTTCCTGCGCGCCGCGGCGGTGTTCGATCAGCTCCGCGCGGCGGGCCTCGAGGTCGACACGCTGTCGCTCGGCATGTCGGCCGACCTCGAAGCCGGGATCGCGGCGGGCAGCACGATGGTGCGTGTCGGGACGGCGATCTTCGGCGGGAGATGAGCTCGCCCCCAGGTTGCCCGCACTTCGTGTCGGGCGCCCACCCCCGACCGGGGGCAATGCCAGCGGCCCGGCAAAGCCGGTTCCGCGGCATTCCCCGAAGGGGAGCGGCGACTCGCTGGCTAGAGCGGTAGGCGCGCGCTGCTTTTCACTTCTTCCATCACGGCATAGGTGCGCGTCTCGCGCACGCCGGGCAGTTGCCACAGCACCGTGCCCGCGAACGCCCGGTAGGCCGACATGTCGGCCATCCGGGTCTTGAGCAGGTAGTCGAAACCGCCGGCGACCATGTGGCATTCCATGATCTCGTCGCGCGCCTGCACGGCCGCCTTGAACTCGTCGAACACGTTCGGCGTGGTGCGGTCGAGCAGCACCTCGACGAACACCGTGAAGCCGCGGCCGAGCTTGTCGGGGGCGAGCCGGGCTTCGTAGCCGAGGATGAAGCCTTCGCGGGTGAGCCGCTGGACCCGCGCGAGGACGGCCGTGGGCGAGAGCGCGACGGTTTCCGCCAGCTTGAGGTTGGAAATGCGACCGTCTTCCTGAAGAATTTTCAGGATTTTCATGTCGATGCGGTCGAGATCTGGCGCTGGATTGCTCATTGCATGTGAATTATCCGGTCAAGACCGCATCCGTTGGTGAACAGCTCGGCGAAGGATTCCGGGCCATCGGCGCCTCGCTTGCCGCCGCTGCATAACCGTCAACGCTTCGCGCATAGGTCATGGTGCGCCGGGCCGCGCCGGACTATCGTCGCGGCTCGCCGTTCAACAACAAGGATCGCCATGAGTTCTGACCTCTCCTATGTCCAGCCGACCGCCAACAGCCCCTGGGGCACCTACCTCTCGCAGGTCGACCGCGTCGTGCCCTACCTCGGCGGGCTGGCCCGCTGGGTCGAGACGCTCAAGCGCCCCAAGCGCGCGCTGATCGTCGACGTCCCGATCGAGATGGACGACGGCTCGATTGCGCATTTCGAGGGCTACCGCGTGCAGCACAACTTGAGCCGCGGCCCGGGCAAGGGCGGCGTGCGCTTCCACCCCGACGTGACGCTCGAGGAAGTGATGGCGCTGTCGGCCTGGATGACGGTCAAGACCGCCGCGGTCAACCTGCCCTACGGCGGCGCCAAGGGCGGCATCCGGGTCGACCCGAAGAAGCTGTCGCAGAAGGAGCTCGAGAAGGTCACGCGCCGCTACACCAGCGAGATCGGCATCATCATCGGCCCGCACACCGACATCCCGGCCCCCGACGTCAACACCAACGCCCAGATCATGGCCTGGATGATGGACACCTACTCGATGAACGTCGGCGGCACCGCCACCGGCGTGGTCACCGGCAAGCCGCTGCACCTGGGCGGCTCGCTGGGCCGGGTCAAGGCCACCGGCCGCGGCGTCTTCGTGACCGGCCGCGAGGCAGCGCGCCGCCTCGGGCTCGACCTGCGCGGCGCCCGCATCGCGGTGCAGGGCTTCGGCAACGTGGGCTCGGTGGCGGCCGAGCTGTTCGCCGAGGCCGGCGCGAAGATCGTCGCGGTGCAGGACCACACCGGCACCATCGTCAACGACCAGGGGCTCGACCTCGCCAAGCTGGTGCCGCTCTCGCGCACCGACGGCGTGGTCGGCTTCAAGGGCGGCGACGTGATCGACAACGAGTCCTTCTGGGATGTGGCCTGCGACATCCTGATCCCGGCCGCGCTCGAAGGCCAGATCACGGCCGAGCGGGCCCAGAAGACCAAGGCCAAACTGGTGCTCGAGGGCGCCAACGGCCCGACCGTGCCGACCGCCGACGACATCCTGGCCGACCGCGGCGTGCTGGTGGTGCCCGACGTGATCTGCAACGCCGGCGGCGTCACGGTCAGCTACTTCGAGTGGGTACAGGATTTCTCGTCCTTCTTCTGGGACGAGGACGAGATCAACGTGCGGCTCGACCGCATCATGATGAACGCACTCAACAACATCTGGGACACCGCCGACAAGCACAAGATCACGCTGCGCACCGCGACCTACGCGGTGGCCTGCGAGCGGATCCTGATGGCACGCGAGGAGCGCGGCCTCTATCCGTGACCGGGCGGCCGGTCGACGGCAGCGCCTGAGCGGGGAACGACGGGGCGTCCGGCATGTCCAAGCGGGGCCGCGCTCCTGCGGCTTGCTAGCATTCCGTGTTCCGCCCCACCCCCATGCCCGCCATGCGCCTTCCGTCCCGCCGCGCAGCCGCCGCCACGCTGCTGCTGTTCTCCTCCCTGGTCGCCAGCTGCAGCCTCGCGCCGTCGCGGCGCGTGTCCTACGAGCCGGAGGAGTTCGACTCCACCACCACCCACACGCGAAGCTATGCCGCCAACGAGGCGCAGACCTGCGAGGCCGCGCGGCGCGCACTGCTGAGCCAGGGCTACATGATCACGGCGGGAAATGCCGACCTCGTGACCGGCCGCAAGAGCTTCCAGCCGGCCGCGGAGGTGCATGTGGAAGTCGAGTTCCGGGTCGTCTGCGCGCGCGAGGGCAACGGCCGCAACGGGGCCCGCAGCACGATCGCCTTCGCCAGCGCGCTGCAGGACCGCTACGGCATCAAGAAGGTCAACAACTCCGCCTCTGTGGGGGTGGGCGCGATCGGTTCGCTGTCGCTGCCGTTCAGCTCGAGCGACGACGCCCTGGTCAAGGTGGCGAGCGAGACCCTGACCGACGAGCGCTTCTACGACCGCTTCTTCTCGCTGATCGACCGCTTCCTGCCGGCCGCGACCGAAGGCCGGCCGGTCGAGGCGTCGCCGGTGGTGACGCCACAGCCGATGATCGAGGTGCCGCTCAGCCCGGTGCCGCCGTCGCCGACGCGCGGCTGAGCCGGCGCGGGCGGCAACGATCAGGCGGCCGGAGACAAGGCGACCGAGCGGGCCGCGTAAGCCGACAGGCCGGTCAGGCCGCAGAGGCGCTGAAGCACGCCGTAGCCCTGCGCCAGCGCGGCCGAGTAGGTCGCGAACGAGCGTTCGGCGCGCTGCAGCGGTTCGAAGCGGCCGTCGCGCTGGACGTCTTCGTGGATCACCCAGAAATACGATCCATCCGTCGGCTGTTCCACCAGCAATCCAATCTTCCGCACGCCCATCTTGGTTTCTCAGTATCAAAAAAGAATACTTAAGAATGTAGTTCGAGGGTGTTCGTTCTCCGCGGGAGAAAATTCACGAAGCGCCGCCTTTTTGCGGCCGCCGCGTCGCGTCAACGCGCCAGCGTCGACTTGCCGAACAGGCTCTCGATCAGCTCGACCGCGATCTCCGCCGTCCGGTTGCGCACGTCCAGCGCCGGATTGAGTTCGACCACGTCGAGCGAGGCCAGCCGCCCGGTGTCGGCGATCATTTCCATGCAAAGCTGCATCTCGCGCCAGGTCGGGCCGCCGCGCACGCCGGTGCCGACGCCCGGGGCGTAGTCCGGGTCGAGGCAGTCGAGGTCGAAGCTGACGTGCAGGTGGGTGTCGTCGTCGACATCCTGCAGCGCCTCGGTCATGGTGGTGCGCATGCCGTGCTCGTCGATGTGCCGCATGTCGAACACGCCCAGGCCGAGTGCCCGGATCGCCGATTTCTCCTCGGCGTCCACGCTCCGGATGCCGAGAAACCGGATCGCGTCGTGCGCCAGCGCCGCGGGCTCGCCGCTCCAGCCGGTGAGCGCCGCGGGCCCGTGGCCGAGCAGGCAGGAGACCGGCATGCCGTGCATGTTGCCGCTCGGGCTGGTGGTCTCGGTGTTGACGTCGGTGTGGGCATCGAGCCACAGCACGCGCAGCTTCTGCCCCCGCTGGCGCGCATGCCGGGCGATCGCGCTGATGGAGCCGACCGCGATGCAGTGGTCGCCGCCCAGCAGCACGGGGAGCTGCTTCGCCTCCAGCGCGAGGTCGACCGCGTCGTAGACCAGGCGGTTCCAGGCCACCACCTCGTCCAGGTGATGCAGCCCTTCGGTCGGGACCTCCCAGGGCGTGCCCGGGCCGGCCAGGTTGCCGCCATCGATCACCTCGAAGCCCAGCCCGGCCAGCGTGTTGGCAAGGCCGGCCACCCGCAGCGCGTCGGGCCCCATGCCGGCGCCGCGGGTGCTGGCGCCGATGTCGGTCGGTGCGCCGATCAGTCGAAGGGTGCGGGTCATGCGCGGATCTCCAGGAGTTGCGTGTCCGGGCGCTACGGTAGCGCACCCGCGTGACAACGGGCAACCCAAACGAAGTTCCAGGAACACCGCGGAACCGGCTTCGCCGGGCCGCTGGTGTTGCCCCCGGAGAGGGGGGGCGGCTACACGAAGTGAGCCAACCTGGGGGAGAGCTACTGTCTCGTCATTTTGCAGTCGGTGCCTTGGGCCAACTCGTTCCCGGTGTAGATTGCATCCGTGCGGAAGCCGTAGTTCGTGCCTTCCCAGCCCACCTTGACCGTCTTGCCGTCGACCGGCGCGATCGTGTTGACCACCTGCGGCAGCAGCAGCTGATGGTCCTCGGCGCGCATGCGCACCGGACCGACCACCGAATCGAAGCTCAGGTCCTCGAAGGCGCGCGCCACCTTGGGCGTGTCGGTGCTGCCGGCCTTGTTGATCGCGGCGGCCAGCAGGCGCGGCGTCATCTCGATGCGCGGCGCCAGGAAGTCCTTGCCGGTCTTCGCCTTGTAGCTCTTCGCGAGCGCGTCGACCTTGGACGAGTCGGCCTGGCCCGGGTGCCACTCGGCGACCCAGGTGAGCTGGCCCATCTTGGCCTGTGATACCGCCAGCACCGTTCCCGGCACAGAACCCGCGCTGTGGTTGTAGTAGCGCAGGTCGTAGCCGGCGTCGCCCGCGGCCTTGAGCAGCAGCGTCATGTCCTGGCCCCAGTTGCCCGTGATCACCGAATCGGCGCCCGACTGCTTGATGTTCGCGAGATAGGGGGCGAAGTCCTTCACCTTGCCGATCGGGTGCAGCGTCTCGCCGACGAACTGGACATCGGGCCGCGCGAGGCCGACCAGCTGGCGGCCGTAGCTCGCCCACTGCTTGCCGTGCGCGTAGTCCTGGTTCAGCAGGTAGATCTTCTTCACATCCGGCGTCTTCTTGATGGTGTTGGCAATCGCCTTCATCTTCATCGCCGTGTTGGCGTCGGTCTGGAAGTGCCAGAAGCTGCACGCCTTGCCCGTCAGCTCGGGGTCGATCGACGAGTGGTTCAGCACCAGCAGCTCGCGGCCCGGATTGCGCTGGTTCCAGCGATTGACCGCCTGCACCAGGGCGCTGACCACCGACGAGCCCGATCCGCCCGTGACGATGGCGCGTGCGCCCTGGTCGATGGCGGCCTGCAGCGCGCTCTGGCTCTCCTGCGCCGAGAGCTTGCTGTCGAACTGGAGCAATTGCAGCTTGGTGCCGCCGAGCACGCCGCCCTTGGCGTTGATGTCCTCGATCGCGTACTGCGTGTGCGTGAGCATCAGCTCGCCCACGTTCGCGAACGGTCCCGACAACGGGTCGATGTAGGCGATCTTGTAGGTCTGCTGGGCATGGGCAGCGCCGGCCGCGAGCAGGGCCGTGGCCGCGGCGGGCGCGAGCAGGCGGTGGAATGTCATCGGCGGTCTCCGGTGTCGTGCAAGAAATGAGGGGCCCGGTTCAGGTCCGGCGCTCGCGCAGGCCCAGCACCCGCCAGGCGAGCTTCGACAGCTCGGCCACCACCTCGTCGGGCGACAGGCGGCCATCGGGCCGGTACCAGCTGTAGAGGAAGCCGGGCAGGCTCAGCGCCGCGAAGGCGGTGATCTTGGTCTCGCCGAAGTCGAGGTCCCCGTCGCTGCGGGCCTCCTCGAGCAGCGGGAAGAGCTGGTCGTAGAAGTGGTGAGCCAGCTTCTTCTGCGCCGCAAGGTACTCGGGCCGGTAGACCTGCGGCTCCTTGTAGGCGAAGAAGGCGCAGGGGTGATGCGCCACCGTGGCGCGGATCAGCCGCTCGATGCCTTCCTTGACCTTGTCGACCGCCGGGCGCGGGTCGCCGGCGGCGAAGTCCATCGCAGTGAAGCAGTCGACCGCGGGCCGCCACGACAGCGTCTCGAAGATCTCCTGCTTGTCGCGGAAGTAGTAGTAAACGAAAGGCTTGGTGGCATCGAGCGCACGCACGATCTGCGCCATCGTCGTGTGTGCGTAGCCCTGCGCGGCGAAGAGCTGCGCGGCGGCCTGCAGGATGCGCTCGCGCTGCACGTCGGTGCCCGCCGTGGCGGTGCGCTGCCGGCCGGTGCGTTGCGGCAGGTCGCTTCGTGTGGATGGCGCCTGGCCGCGCTCAGAGGGTTTGTGCTGTGTCGCCGAAGTTATACCCATGGGTAGGATTGTTGGTGCACCATGCGGCGATGGCAAGCGCCGAGCCCTATCGATAACCCTGTGAGAGTGACACGATGGAGACAATCCAGCTTCCCGACCGCCCGCAGCAGCCGCTGCACGAGTACCTGCGTACGCATGCGCGCGAGCGCGGCGCCCACCCGGCCTGCATCTGGTACGGGCAGGCCGTGAGCTACGCCGAGCTGGACGCCGCGAGCGACGCCTTCGCCGCGCGCCTGCAGGCGATCGGCGTGGAGAAGGGCGAACCGGTCGTGCTGTTCCTCAACAACTGCCCGCAATACCTGGCCGCGCACTTCGGCATCCAGAAGATCGGCGCCGTCGTCTGTCCGAGCGGGCCGCTCAACAAGGAGCACGAGCTGTCCTACCAGGTCAACGACCTGAAGGCCCGCGTGATCGTCGCGGCCTCGTCGCTGCTGCCGGTGGTCGACAAGGTGCGCGCGTCGAGCGCGCTGGCGCATGTGTTCGTCGTGCACTATGCCGACCTGCTGCCCGCCGCGCCCACGCTGGACCTGCCGGCCGAGCTGGCCGCTGCCCGGAGCGAGCCGCGCGAGCCGAGCGACCTGTCGGCCGGCTGCGAGGACTTCCTCGCGGTGACGCGCAGCGGCCAGCGCCCGGCGCCGGTCGAGGTGTCGCTCGACGACGTGGCGCTCATGACCTACACCTCCGGCACCACCGGCCTGCCCAAGGGCGCGATGCTGAGCTACGGCAACGCCCTCTTCAAGACCCGCGCGGCGGCCGACTGCAACGGCGTCTCCGGCGGCGACGTGCTGCTGTCGATCGCGCCGCTCTATCACATCGCCGGCATGCTGATGGGCGTCAACGTGCCGGTGCTGACCGGCGCGACCTCGGTGCTGCTGCATCGCTTCGAGCCGCGCGCGACGCTGCAGGCCATCGACCGCTACCGGGTCAGCTGGTGGTACAGCATCGCGCCGATGAACGTGGCCTGCATGCACGTGGAAGGCATCGCGGACCACGACCTGTCGAGCCTGCGCATGAACCCGGTCACCAGCTTCGGCATCGCCTTCACCGAGCCGCTCGCGCAGCAATGGCGCGGCTTCGCGAAGAACTGCAGCTCCTTCGAGGCCGCCTACGGCCTGAGCGAGACCCATACCTGCGACACCTACACGCCGCACCACGCGCCACGCTGGGGCACGCAGGGCATCGCGGTGCCGGGCGTCACGATCCGCATCATCGACACCGACACGGGCGAGGACAAGCCGGCGGGCGAGGTCGGCGAGATCGTGCTCGCCAGCGCGGGCTCGTTCAAGGGCTACTGGAACAAGCCCGAAGCCACTGCCGCGACCCTGCGCGGCGGCTGGGTGCATACCGGCGACATGGGCAAGCTCGACGCCGACGGCTATCTCACCTTCATCGGCCGCTTCAAGGAGATGATCAAGGTCTCGGGCTACAGCGTGTTCCCCGAAGAGGTGGAGACCATCCTGATCAAGCATCCCGCCGTGGCGCAGGCCGCGGTCGTCGCGCAACCCGACCCGGAAAAGGGCGAGGTGGTCAAGGCCTTCGTCGTGAGGAGGCCGGGCGTCGAACTCGATGCCGACGCGCTGATCGCCTGGTCGCGCGAGAACATGGCCAGCTACAAGGCGCCGCGCGCGGTGAGCTTCATCGAGGCCTTGCCCACCACCGGTGCCGGCAAGGTGCTGCGCCGCCTGCTGAAGGACTGACCGGATGTTGAAGAAAGTTCTGATTGCCAACCGCGGCGAGATCGCCGTGCGGCTGGTGCGCGCGCTGCGCGACCTCGGCATCGCGAGCGTCGCGGTGCATGCGAGGGATGACGCCACGGCGCTGCACGTGCAGCTGGCCGATACCGCCGTGCCGCTCGACGCGACCGGGCCCTCGGCCTATCTGGATGTCGCGGCGCTGATCGCCATCGCGCGCGAACACGGCTGCGACGCGGTGCATCCCGGCTACGGCTTCCTGAGCGAACGGGCGGACTTCGCGCAGGCTTGCGCCGACGCCGGCCTGCGCTTCATCGGTCCGACGCCCTCGCTGCTCGCGTTGTTCGGCGACAAGGCGCGCGCGCGCGCCCTCGCCGAACAATGCGGCGTACCGGTGATGCCCGGCAGCCCCGCCGCGGTGACGCTGTCCGAAGCGCAGGCCTTCTTCGCGGCGCAGCAGGCCGACGGCGCGGGCGTGATGGTCAAGGCCATCGGCGGTGGCGGCGGCCGCGGCATGCGGGCCGTCCTCCAGGCCGACGAGCTGCCGGAAGCCCATGCCCGCTGCATGTCCGAAGCCAAGGCCGCGTTCGGCGTCGAGGGCGTCTACGTCGAGCGGCTGATGCGCAACGCGCGCCACATCGAGGTCCAGGTGCTGGGCGACGGAGAGACGGTGGCGAGCCTGGGCGAGCGCGAGTGCACGCTGCAGCGGCGTTTCCAGAAGCTGGTCGAGATCGCGCCGAGTCCGTCGCTGCCGGAAGCGCTGCGCGAGCAGGTCACGCAGGCCGCACTGCGCATGGCGAAGGCGGTCGGCTACCAAAGCCTGGGCACATTCGAATTCCTGGTCGACGACCAGTCGGCGACGCTGCCCTTCGTTTTCATCGAGGCCAATCCGCGCTTGCAGGTCGAGCACACCGTGACCGAAGCGGTCACCGGCCTCGACCTGGTCCAGCTCCAGATCGGCGTTGCGACCGGCCAGACCCTGGCGGACCTGGGCGTCGATACGCAGCGCACGGCGCCGCAGCGCGGCTTCGCGGTGCAGTGGCGCATCAACGCCGAGACGCTCGATGCGCAAGGCAACGCGCGGCCGTCCGGCGGCACGCTGTCGCGCTTCGACCTGCCCGCCGGTCCCGGCGTGCGCGTCGATACGCACGGCTATGCGGGCCTCGCACCCTCGCCGCACTACGACACGCTGCTGGCCAAGCTGATCGTTCAATCGTCGTCGCCGCGCTTCGCCGACGCGGTGCGTCGTTCGCTGCGGGCGCTCGAGGAGTGCCACGTCGACGGCATGGCGACCAACCTTGCGCTGCTGCGCGCGATGGCGGCGCGGCCCGAGTTCGCGTCGCAGGCGGTGCACACGCGCTTCGTCGAAGCCCACCTGGGCGATCTGCTCGCCGCCGCCGCGCACATCGACGCGACGGTCGCGAAGACGGCGCGGCCTGCGGCCGCCCCCCGCGAAGCGGCGGCATTGCCGCAGGACGAGGAAGACGGCCTCGTGGTCAAGGCGCCGATGCCCGCCAGGCTGGTGCAGTTCGAGGTCGACGTCGGCGACGTGGTGCCGGCGGGCGCGCAGCTCGGTGTGCTCGAAGCCATGAAGATGGAGCACCTGCTGCATGCGCCCACGGCCGGTCGCGTCCTCGCACTGCTGGCGGCGCCGGGCGACTACCTGGTCGAGGGCCAGTCGCTGGTCAGGCTCGAAGCGATGGACGCGCACGCGATCGAAGCCGAGGCGCATGACGAGCGCCATCTCGACGAGATCCGACCCGACCTGCAAAAGGTGATCGATCGCCATGCGCCGACCCTCGATGCCAACCGCGCCGCCGCGGTGGCCAAGCGCCATGCCCAGGGCGGCCGCACCGCGCGCGCCAACATCGCCGACCTTTGCGACTCGGCCGAGGACCCGGGCAACTTCACCGAATACGGCGCACTCGCGATCGCCGCCCAGACCCGTCGCCGCACGCTCGAGGACCTGATCGCCCATACGCCGGCCGACGGCATGGTGACCGGCATCGGCAGCATCAACGCGAAGCAGTTCGGGCCCGAGAAGTCGCGCTGCGTGGTCATGGCCTACGACTACACCGTGCTGGCGGGCACGCAGGGCATGCGCAACCACCACAAGACCGACCGCATGCTCGGCATCGCGCACCAGCTGCAACTGCCGGTGGTGCTGTTCGCCGAAGGCGGCGGCGGGCGGCCCGGCGACACCGACATGCCCATCGTCGCGGGTCTGAACAACCACACCTTCAGCCAGTTCGCCGCGCTGTCGGGCAAGGTGCCCGTCGTGGGCATCGTGCACGGCCGCTGCTTCGCGGGCAACGCCGCGCTGCTCGGCTGTGCCGACGTGATCATCGCCACCGAGGCCAGCAACATCGGCATGAGCGGGCCGGCCATGATCGAGGGCGGCGGCCTCGGCACCTTCGCGCCCGAGCAGATCGGCCCCAGCAGCGTGCAGTCGCGCAATGGTGTGATCGACATCCTGGTCAAGGACGAGGCCCACGCGGTCGCCGCGGCGAAGCAGTACCTCTCGTATTTCCAGGGGCCGACCAGCGATTGGCAATGCGCCGACCCGCGCGCGCTGCGGCAGGCGATCCCCGAGAACCGGCTGCGTGTGTACGACGTGCGCGCCGCGATGCGCGGCGTGGCCGACACCGGCTCGATGCTCGAGCTGCGCGCCGGCTTCGGCGCCGGCATCGTCACGGCGCTGGCGCGCATCGAGGGCAAGCCGGTCGGCCTGCTGGCGAACAATCCGCACCACCTCGGCGGCGCGATCGATGTCGAGGCCGCCGACAAGGCCGCGCGCTTCATGCAGCTGTGCAATGCGCACGGCCTGCCGCTGGTGGCGCTGTGCGACACGCCGGGCTTCATGGTCGGCCCCGAGATCGAGGCGCAGGCGCAGGTGCGCCACGTCTGCCGCATGTTCATGGTGGCCTCGCACCTGCGCGTGCCGTACTTCGCGGTGGTGCTGCGCAAGGGCTACGGCCTGGGCGCGCAGGCCATGACCGCCGGCGGCTTCGACGCCCCGGTGTTCACGGTGGCCTGGCCCACCGGCGAATTCGGCGCCATGGGGCTCGAAGGCGCCGTGCGACTCGGCTTCCGCAAGGAACTCGAAGCGGCGGCGGTGGGCGCCGAGCGCGATGCGCTGTTCAAGAAGCTGGTCGCGCAGCAGTACGCGAACGGCGAGGCGATCCACATGGCGCAGACGCTCGAGATCGACGCGGTCATCGACCCGGCCGACACGCGGGCCTGGCTGGTGCGCGGGCTCGCCTCGGCATCTGCGGTTCGGCCGCCGGCCACGGCCTACGTCGACACCTGGTGAAAGCCGGACCCCGATCGGGCCCCCGGATTTCCGTAGACTGTGCGCTTCTCATGAAGCGGTTTTTCCGATGCCTGCCGATGCTGCTGCTGGGCGCCCTGCTGCTGGGTGCACAGGTGCCGGCGCGATCGGCCGACACCGGCGTGGTGGTGGCCTTTGGCGATTCGATCACCGAGGGCGCGGGCGCCGTCGAGGAGCAAGGGCGCCCGGTCCGCTACCCCGAGCGGCTGGCCGCCAGGCTGCGCGCGAAGTCCGGCGGCGCCGCCCCCGTCGCGGTGATCAATGCCGGCATCTCGGGCAATCGCCTGCTGGCCGACGGTGTCGGCCCCAAGGGCATCGCCCGGTTCGAGCGCGACGTGCTGGCGCAGCGCGGCGTAACCCACGTCGTGATCCTGCTCGGCATCAACGACATCGGCTTCAGCATGCCGGAAGGCGCGGCCGGGCCGATCCGCGGCCAGCCCACCGCGGATCAGCTCACCGCCGGCCTTCAGCACTTGATCGAGCAGGCAAGCGCGCGCGGGGTCAAGACGCTGCTGGGCACGCTGCTGCCCTTCAAGGGTTCGACCTACTGGAGCAAGGAAAAGGAAGCAAGGCGCGAAGCCGTCAACCGCTGGATCCGCAGCCGCCGCGACGTCCATGCGGTGGTGGATTTCGACGCGGCGCTGCGCGATCCGTCCAATCCGCAGTCATTGAATCCCGTGCACGACAGTGGCGACCACCTCCATCCGGGCAACGCCGGCTATGCGGCGATGACGGATGCGATCGATCTTCGGCTGCTGCTGAAATAGACCTCGGCCCGCAGCCGGGCGCTTCACTGGAAGAGCTTGAAGACCAGGGGCATGAGCAGGGCGGCCAGCACGACCTGCATGCCCAGCGCGAGTCCCGCATAGGCGCCGGCATCGGCGTCGACATGCAGCGCGCGGGCGGCGCCGATGCCGTGCGCCGCGGTGCCGAGCCCGAAGCCGCGCGCGGCGAAGCCCGTGGCGTCGGTGCCGATGCGCAGTGCATCGAAGAGGTACTTGCCGGACAGCGCGCCGATCATGCCGGTCAGCACGGCGAACACCGCCGACAGGGCGGGAATGCCGCCGATCTTCTCGGAGATGCCCATGGCGACGGGCGCCGTCACCGACTTGGGCGCGAGCGACAGCACGACGTCGTGCGGCAGGCCCACGGCCCAGCCGAGCGCGACCGCCGTACCGGCGGCGGCAGCGCCGCCGAGCAGCGCGGCGAGCAGCAGGCGGCCGAAGCGCGCGCGCAGCTCGGCGCGTCGCTGCCACAGCGGCCAGGCCAGGGCCACCACGGCCGGTCCGAGCAGGAAATGGATGAACTGCGCGCCTGCGAAGTAGGTCGGGTAGTCGACCCGCGTGGCGAGCAGGCCGCCGGCGAGCACGACGACCGACCACAGCACCGGATTCGCCCAGGGCGCGCCGCCGGCCCGCGTGTACGCCGCGTTCGCCAGCAGGTAGACGACCAGCGTGGCCGTGAGCCCGAACAGCGGCGTGGCCGAGAGATAGATCCAGAGTTCGACGAAGCGCGGCATGCGGCTAGAGCGAATGATTCTTCCGGTCGGGCCAGAAGAGCACGAGGGCCGTGACCGCGAGGCCGACCCAGGTCGACAGCGCAATCACCAGCAGCATGCGCCCGCCGTACTGGCCGAGCAGCGCGAGGTGCGTCATGACGCCGACGCCGACCGGCACGAACAGCAGCGAAAGATGCGCCAGCAGGAAGCTCGCGCATTCGGACACCGGCTCGCGCACGGCGTCGAATCGCAGTCCCACGAGCATCAGCATCATGCCGAGCACCGGGCCCGGCAGCGGCAGCGACAGGCCGCGCGAGAGCAGTTCGCCGGCCGACTGGAACACCAGCAGCCAGGCCATCCCGCGCAGGCCGTTCATCGCGGCGGCTCGTCAGGGAAGGCGGCGGATGGTGTCGACGTCGATCTCGGGCGAGGTCATGAAGTCCTTCTCGAACTCGCCGACGATTTCCACGCGGGTCTTCTCGTCGATGGTCTCGCGCGGAAAGATCTTGTCGTCGATCTCGACCCGCACGGTGGCGGTGCCATCGGAAAACTCGTACTTCTCGCGACCGACCTTCTTCAGCAGCACGCCTTGCAGCATCACCTGCTGGTCGTTCTTGCCGCTCTTGAGCACCTCGGCGACGGTCGTGAGGCGGACGCCGGACGGACCGACATACTGGGCTGCGGCGGTGCCCGCGACGACGAAGGCCAGCGCGGCCAGGATGTGTTTGGACGAAATTTTCATTTTTGGATCTCCCTTGGGTCGGTTACTTGAACACCACGGTCCGGTGCCCATTGAGCAATACGCGGTGCTCGCTGTGCCATTTCACGGCGCGCGCCAGCACCTGGCTCTCGGTGTCGCGGCCGCGGGCCGTGAGGTCCTCGACCGTGTCGGTGTGGTCGGCGCGCTCCACGTCCTGCTCGATGATCGGGCCTTCGTCGAGGTCGGCGGTCACGTAGTGGGCGGTGGCGCCGATCAGCTTCACGCCGCGGTCGTGCGCCTGGTAGTAGGGCTTGGCGCCCTTGAAGCTCGGCAGGAACGAGTGGTGGATGTTGATCGCCCGGCCGGCCAGCTTGCCGCACAGGTCGTTGCTGAGGATCTGCATGTAGCGCGCCAGCACCACCAGCTCGGCGCCTTCGGCCTCGATGATCTCCAGCTGCTTCGCCTCGCCCTGCGCCTTGGTCGCGGCGGTCACCGGAATGTGGTGGAAGGGCACGTTGTAGCTCGCCGCCAGCTGGTAGAACTCGCGGTGGTTCGAGATGATGGCGCGCACGTCGATCGCCAGCAGACCGCTCTTCCAGCGGAACAGCAGGTCGTTGAGGCAGTGGCCTTCCTTGCTGACCAGGATCACGGTCTTCATCGGTTCGGCGGCGGCGTGCAGCTTCCAGCGCATGCCGAATTCGTCCGCGAGGGTGGCGATCTGCTCGCGCAACTGGGCTTCACCGTGCGCGCAGGCGAAGCGCACGCGCATGAAGAACAGGCCGGTGTGGTGGTCGTTGTACTGCGCCGCTTCTTCGATGTTGCCGCCGCGCTCGAGCAGGAAGCCGGAGACGGCGTGGACGATGCCGGTGCGATCGGGGCAGGAGAGGGTGAGGATGTACGCGGGGTTCATAAGGCCCGCCATTGTCGCAGGGCCGCCGGCGCGGCTGGCTGGTGCCAAAATGCCACTTCCCCGCCAGCCCCAACCTTGCAGGAGTGACTTCATGGCCTTCAACGACCTCCACATGGACAACCAGTGGTTGCCCTTCACCCCCAACCGTTCGTTCAAGAAGGATCCACGGGTCTTCGTGGCGGCCGACGGGATGGAGTTCACCACCCACGACGGCCGCAAGGTGATCGACGGCATCTCCTCGCTGTGGTGCGTGGGCGCAGGCCACAACCGCAAGCCCATCAACGAGGCGATCAAGAAGCAGCTCGACACCCTCGACTACGCGACCGCCTTCCAGGTCAGCAACGACCGCGCTTTCAAGGCGGCCGAGATGATCGCCGCGATGGCGCCCGGCGACCTCAACAAGGTCCTGTTCTGCAACTCGGGCAGCGAAGCGGCCGACACCTCGATGAAGGTCGCGCTGGCCTACCACCGCGCCCGCGGCGAGGGCCACCGCAACCTCTTCATCGGCCGCGAGAAGGGCTACCACGGGGTCGGTTTCGGCGGCATGTCGGTCGGCGGCATCCCGGGCAACCGCAAGGTGTTCGGCTCGGCCTTCCTGCCGCGCGTGGACCACATGCGATTCATTCACGACCCGGTGAACCATGCCTACATCCACAACCAGGAGCCGGTCTGGGCCGAGGACCCGCTGGCGGACCTCGAGCAGCGCATCCTGCCGCTGCACGACCCGAGCAACGTGGCGGCCATCATCGTCGAGCCGATCGCCGGTTCGGCCGGCTGGTACGTGCCGCCCAAGGGCTATCTGCAGAAGCTGCGCGAGATCTGCGACAAGCACGGCATCCTGCTGATCTTCGACGAGGTCATCACGGGCTTCGGGCGCATGGGCACCAATTTCGCGTCGGACTACTACGGCGTCGTGCCCGACATGCTGAATTTCGCCAAGTGCGTGACCAACGGCGTGATTCCGCTTGGCGGCGTGATCTGCCGCGACAAGCTCTACGACGAGATGATGAAGACCTCGGCGCCCGAGCACGTGGTGGAGTTCTTCCATGGCTACACCTACTCGGGCCATCCGGTCGCCTGCGCGGCCGCCATCGCGACGCTGGAGCTGTTCGAGAAGGAGCAGCTGTTCGCGCGCGCCGGCGACATGGGCAAGGTGCTGGGCGATGCCTTCCACAGCGCGTTCAAGGGCCTGCCCAACGTGGTGGGCATTCGCAGCCTGGGCCTGGCCGCGGCGGTCGAACTGGCGCCGATCGCCGGTGCGCCGGGCAAGCGCGCCTACGACATCTTCCTGGACTGCTATCACAAGGGCGCGCTGGTGCGGCCCGCGGGCGACGTGCTGGTGATCGCGCCGCCCTACATCGTCGAGAAGTCGCACATCGACACGCTGGTCAACACGCTGGCGGACTCGATCAGGAAGAACGCTTGACGCCGGCGCAGTAGTCCTTCTCGGGCAGTGCGGGGGTGCGCCAGACGGCGTCGAAGGCGCCGGGTCCGGTGGCGGAATCCCCTGCCTGCATCTTCACCGCCTTCGCCGAGACGTCGGTCGGCAGGTGCTGGGGAACGCCGAGCATCTTGTTGCTGTGGCCGGCGCCACTCACCAGCAGCACCGTCTTGCCCGGCACCTTCGCCTTCGCGACGACCTGCGCCATGGCGCGATCGCGGGCGATCTGGATTCGGGTCATCGGGACGATCTGCGACTCGGGCAGAAGGTTGCAGTGGCCGCTGCGCACGGCCTCCTGCTGGGCGGCGCGCGCGCTGTCCGACAGCTGCGCATCGAGCGAAACGTCGGCCATCGCATCCTTCATGCGCGCGCGCTGCAGGTTGGCGCCGATCACGGGCACGCCGGCGCGCACCGCGGCCATCACCACCGGACCGTAGGCCGTCCAGGGCCAGCCCTTGTCGTTCCAGCTCAGCGCGGCCTGCACTTGCGCTTCGGTTGCATCGGTCGGCAAGTGGGATGTGCTGTTGCCTTCTTCGGCCATCTCCAGTGCAACGACGGCCAGCCGGCCGTTCTGCACCAAGGCCTCGACGGTTTCACGCTCGATCTGCTGGTGTTCGGCGGCATCGTGCTGTTCGCCCAGCAACAGCGCGTCGGTCGGCAGCAGCGCAGCCGCCCGGCGCGAGATCGGCGCCTCGGTGGGCGCCGTCGTCGTGCAGGCGGCGAGCATCGCGGCGAGCGCCAGTGAGAGGCTGGAAAGATATCGAGCTTGGACGGGAATCCGTTTCGAACGCATCGGCGGATGCTAACCCGCGCGTTGCCCTCAGGCCTCGGCGCGGCGCATGCCGGCCGGCAGCGGCTGGGCCTGCAGACAGGCGATCAGGCATTGGGCGGTCGGGGTGAGACGGGCGTTGCGCAAGGTCACGATGCTGATTCGGGCCGGGGGGATGGGCTCCCGCAGCGAGAGCGCCACCACGCCGCGCGGCGTCAGCTCCTGCTCGATCAATGCCGCGGAAAGCAGGGCGAAGGCATTCATGCGCGTGAGCAGATGGATGGCGATCGCAAAGGACTCGCATTCGAGCATGCGCGCCGGCGCGGGCTGGCCGTGCGAGGCGAACAGCTGGGCGACGAAGTCCTGGTCGGGCGCGTAGCCGGGCGCCACCCACAGATGTTCGTTGAGCTCGCGTATCGAGCGGGCCGCGGCGCACGGATGTTGCCGCCTGGCCGCGACCATCAGCGACATGTCGAACAGCGGCTGCTGGTGGAAGGCAGTGCCCAGGCTGCCCGAGAGGGTATTGACCACCATGAAGTCGAGCGTGCCGTCCTGCAGCTTGCGCAGCGCCAGCGGCACCGGGTCTTCGTTGATGCTCACGCGGGCGCGGGGCATCTGCCGCTGGAAGCTCTCCAGCGCCGGCGGCAGCAGGGTCAGGCCCACCGTGGAGGTCAGCGCCACCGCCACGCGCCCGTTGGCGCCCTCCTTCATGAACTGCAGCTCCTCGCGGGTGCGGCGCATTTCCTCGACCAGCAGGCTGGCGCGCACCTGGAAGGCGAGGCCCGCCTCGGTCAGTTCCACGCCGCTGATGCTGCGCCTCAGCAAGGGCACGTCGAGGTCGCGTTCGAGTTCGCGCATCGTGCGCGTGACCGCCGGCTGCGACACGAACAAGGCGCGTGCGGCGGCGTGGATGCTGCGGTGTTCCGCCACCGCCAGGAAGGTGCGCAGTTGCTGGGGCTTCATCGGGCTCGGATCGGTGAAGGGATAACGAAAGCTGATCCTTGAGGCAAAGATTTTGTCTTTTCCGAATCGGGTGGCTTTTATAGCATCCGTCTGCCGTCGCCCCCGCAATCCCAAAGGAACCCCCGTGAACCTCAAGAAGACGCTCTCGATCTGCCTGGCCACCCTGCTTCTGGCCGTCGGCGCCAGGGCCGCAGATCCCTACCCCTCGAAGCCCGTGAACCTCATGGTCCCCTATCCCGCCGGTGGGTCGTCGGACGTGATCGCCCGCGTGATCCACACGCCGCTGTCCAGGCTGCTGGGCCAGCCGGTGCTGGTGGAGAACCTCGGTGGGGCCGGAGGCGCCATCGGTGCGCAGAAGGTGCTCAATGCGCCGAGCGACGGCTACTACCTGTTCCAGGGTTCTTCCAACGAGACCATCCTGGTGCCGCTGGCGAATGCGGCCATCAAGTACAAGAGCGACGACTTCCGCCTGATCCAGATGATCGGGGTGGCGCCGATGGTGTTGATGGCTCGCAAGGACCTGCCGGCCAACGACATGGACGAGTTCATCGCGCTGGCCCGCAGCGCCTCCCCGACCCGGCCGCTGACCTTCGGCAGCGTGGGCTACGGCTCGCTCTATCACATGCTCGGCGAACATCTGGGCGAGCGGCTGGGCGTCACGATGACGCACGTGCCCTACAAGGGCGGCGCGCCGCTGATGCAGGACCTGGGCGCGGGAACCATCGACTTCATGCTGGCGCCGATCCAGCAGCAACTCATCGGCATGACCGAATCGGGCCGTTTGAAGATCATCGGAACGCTGGCGCCGTCAGGCAAGACCGAGGTGCCGATGCTCAAGAACTACCCCAGTGTGAACGACAGCAAGGGCCTCAAGGATTTCAGCTTCGACCTCTGGCATGGCTATTTCGTCCGGAAGGACACGCCCGAGGAGGTGGTGCAGCGGCTGCATGCGGCGCTCAACACCGTGCTGGCCGATCCGGCGGTGCGCAGCCAGCTCGAAGCGCAGGGCCTCATGATGGCGCCGGCCACGACCCTGGCCGAGGCTTCGCGCGGCTACGCCGCCGAGGCGGGCCGGCTGCGCGCCATCGCGAAGTCGATCAAGCTCGAGGCGAAGTAGGTGAGTGCGCAGACCGCCTTGGCCGCGTCCGTGGAGCGCAGCTTTTCCGCCAGCTACGCGCAGGCGCGCGAGCGCTTCCTGACCGCGGCGAAAGCCTGCCGAGCCGAACTTCGATCCTTCGGGCTGGAGGTCCGGGGCGCCGAGGGCGAAGCGCTGGCCACCGACGTCGCCCTGATCGGCGCCGAGGGTGCCAAGGCGGTGTTGATCGTGAGTTCCGCCACCCACGGCGTCGAGGGCTTCTGCGGCTCGGCGTGCCAGTTGGCCTTGATGGCCGATGCCGAACTGCTGGCGCGCGCGGCCCGCTCCGGGGTCGCGCTGCTGCTGATCCACGCAGTGAATCCGTACGGCTTCTCCTGGATCAGCCGGACCAACGAGGACAACATCGACCTGAACCGGAACGCCCAGGATTTCGGCGGCCCGCTGCCGGCCAATCCCGGCTATGCGGAACTGCATCCGCTGCTGCTGCCGGCCGCGTGGCCCCCGGACGAAGCCAATCGCCGCGCCGTGGCCGACCACATTGCCCGACACGGCGCCTTGCGCTATCGCGACGCCGTCTCCAAGGGGCAGTACACGCACCCCGACGGCCTGTTCTTCGGCGGCGCCGCGCGCAGTGCGTCGCTGCGCACCCTGGAGCAGGTGTTGCGAACGCAGGCGGCCGCTTTTGCGGAGATCGGGTGGATCGACGTCCATACGGGGCTCGGACCCTGGGGCCACGGCGAAAAGATCTTCGCCGGCCGGCGCGACGCCGAGGAGGTCGCGCGTGCCAGGCGCTGGTGGGGTGCCGATATCGCAGTGCCGTTTGCCGGCACGTCCAGCTCGGCAGACATCACCGGCCACCTGGCCTCGACCATCTATGCCGCCTGTCCCGATGCCCGGCGCACGCTCATGGCGCTCGAGTTCGGCACCGTGCCGTTCGAAGAAATGGTCGACGCCTTGCGCGGCGAGGCGTGGCTGCGCAGGCATCCCGAAGCGCCGCAGGCACTGGCCGCAATCGTCCGGAAAACCATTCGAGATGCCTTCTATTGCGAACTGCCTGCCTGGCAGGGCATGGTGCTGGGACAGAGCCGGCTGGCGATCCTGCAGGCCTTGCTTGGGCTCGCCGGCCAGGCGGACTGACACGCCTGGGCATCGTTGACTGCGTGCCTTCGTCTCCGGGTGCCCGCTCAGTGGACCAGAACCGGAGTGTGTGCCAACTCGGCGTAGCCTTCGAGCGTGTCCTCGACCTCTTCCTGGGTCGGGGTGTTGAGTTGCCAGGCGGCGATCTGCTGTTGGAACA
Source organism: Variovorax sp. M-6 (assembly GCF_052114385.1). Classification (NCBI taxonomy): domain Bacteria; kingdom Pseudomonadati; phylum Pseudomonadota; class Betaproteobacteria; order Burkholderiales; family Comamonadaceae; genus Variovorax; species Variovorax sp. M-6. Next base: position 85,660 of record NZ_JBFREQ010000002.1, read on the forward strand.
GTTCCGCCCAGGAGCCGTCGAGGTAGACCTCCTTGCCCGAGCGCTTGTCGACGATCTCGAAGCCGTGGCGCGCCAGCACCGGCAGGTGGGGTGCGGCGGGCGCCTCGCCTTCGGTCGGCTGCACGTGCACGACCACAAAGGAGTCGGAGTCGTAGAGCATCTGCATGTCGGGTCCTGTCAGGATGTCGATGGCATTCATGATGGTTAGATAGCAATCAACGCGCCAGTTTCAATATCCATCGACGTTTTGTAGGCTGGCGCCTGTTTCCGCGTGTTTTTTCAAGGATTGGACGCGCGCAATGGCACCTGGCTGCGCATCTGCAGGTCGATGAAGTCGCCGTTGGTCTGGGTTTGCTTGATCCGTACCGGCAGCCAGCCCAGCGAGGGGGCCAGCCACAGCTCGATCCTGTCGTCGAAGGGCTTGCGCGGATTGCGCGTGAGCTTGCGTGCCTTGAAATCGCCGGCCGGCACGGTGAGCTCCTCCTCGCCTTCGACATTGAAGGTCCAGATCTCGGCGTCCCGCGGCCCCACCGTTTGCACCGCGATCACGGCGCCGCTCGGGTAGCGCGCCGGATCGCCGGCCAGCAGGGCGCCGAGCTGCAGCACCACGCTGAGCCGGTCCTGCGCGCCGGCCAGGAGCATCACGCTCGGTGCGTTGCTGCTGAACACGACCAGCCCCTTGTCGCGTTCGAAATGGGAGGTGACTTCGGTCTTGCGCTTGTCGGAGAAGCGCAGGGGTTCGATCCCGGTCGGTCCGATGTTTCCGGCGCTGTGCTGGCTGCGTAGGGTCTTGAAGAGGAAGGTCCACGACAGCGACGCGTCGTAGTGGCTGCCGTCCTGCAGCCAGACGAGCTCGCCGAACACGCCCTGCAGGGGCTGCGCGCCCTGCTGGGCGGTGGCCGCGAAAGCCAGCCGAACCGAGCCCGAAATCTGCAGCGCCACCGGGCCGGTGATATTGCCGGCCGTCTCGCCGCCGCCTGCGCCGGATGCACCGGACGCACCGGATGCGGCCCCACCGGCGTTCCCTTCGGGCGCCTGCGCGTTGCCGGCGTCGATCTCGGCCTGGGCGATGAGGTCGTTCGGCGGCGCCTCGGGCGGCACCGAAGCGGCGGCGGCGGCCGGTGCCGGCGCCGGCTCGATCGCGGGGCGGGGCCGGGGTGCAGGCCGCGGCCGCACGGGGCGGGGCGGCGCGGGAGCCGCCTTGACCACCGGCGCCGCAGCAGCGGCCGGCGCCGGAGCTGGCGGCGGCGCGACGACGATGCTGCGCGTGATGAAAGTGTTGGCCAGCGGGGAGGGGCGCGGGGCGCCGGCCGGCGGTGCCAGCCCCAGCAGCGCCAGGTGGGCCAGCACCACGGCCGCGGTCAGCAGCGCGAGCCCGCGCCAGGGCGGGCGCGGAGCGTCGGGGCTGTCGGGGAGGGCTGCGGGCGGCATCGAGGATGGAACGGACGCCGGCGTAGAGGGTTCACCTCGGTACACTGCCGCCCGTCCAACCAGTTTAGTAGCGATGCCGAGCCGGCATCCGCCGCCACCCATGAAACTCGCCACTCTCAAAGACGGTTCGCGCGACGGCCAGATCGTCGTCGTTTCGCGCGACCTCGCCAGCGCCCACTACGCCACCGGCATCGCCAGCCGCATGCAGCAGGTGCTCGACGACTGGGGCTTCATGAGCCCGCAGCTGCAGGATCTCTACGATGCGCTCAACGGCGGGCGGGCCCGGCACGCCTTTCCCTTCGATCCGGCGCAATGCATGGCGCCGCTGCCTCGGGCCTACCAGTGGGCCGACGGCTCGGCCTATCTCAATCACGTCGAACTGGTCCGCAAGGCGCGCAATGCCGAAGTGCCCGAGAGCTTCTACACCGACCCGCTGATGTACCAGGGCGGCAGCGACGATTTCATCGGCCCCTGCGATCCGGTGGTGGTCGCCAGCGAGGCCTTCGGCATCGACTTCGAGGCCGAGATCGCGGTGGTCACCGGCGACGTCAGGATGGGCGCCACGCCGGCGCAGGCGCTCGACGGCATCCGTTTGCTGATGTTGGCCAACGACGTCAGCCTGCGCAACCTGATCCCGGCCGAGCTGGCCAAGGGCTTCGGCTTCTTCCAGAGCAAGCCCGCGACCGCATTCAGCCCGGTCGCGGTCACCCCGGACGAGTTGGGCGACGCCTGGCAGGGCGGCCGCGTGCACCTGGCGCTGCAGAGCACTTGGAACGGCCGCAAGGTCGGCATGTGCGATGCGGGCGAGGAAATGACCTTCCACTTCGGGCAGTTGATTGCACACATCGCCAAGACCCGCAACGTGCGCGCCGGCAGCATCGTCGGCAGCGGCACGGTGAGCAACAAGGGCGTCGAGAGGAAGGGCGGCATGGACTGGCCCAAGGGCTACAGCTGCATCGCCGAGAAGCGCTGCATCGAGACCATCCAGGACGGCCAGCCCAGCACCGAGTTCATGAAGTACGGCGACACCATCCGGATCGAGATGAAGGGCCGCGACGGACAGTCGGTCTTCGGCGCGATCGACCAGGAAGTGGTGGCCCCGGCGGCGACGAGGTAGCCGGCTCAGGCCGGCGCCGGGCCGCCCCAAGGCGGCCCTGCGGCCCCCTCGGGGGGCAGCGACCCACACGCAGTGGGGGAGCGTGGGGGCTCTCAGGCCGGCGCCGGGCCGCCCCAAGGCGGCCTGCGGCCCCCTCGGGGGGCAGCGACCCACACGCAGTGGGGGAGCGTGGGGGCTCTCAGGCCGGCGCCGGGCCGCCCCAAGGCGGCCTGCGGCCCCCTCGGGGGGCAGCGACCCACACGAAGTGGGGGAGCGTGGGGGCTCTCATGCGCGCGCGCCGCGCAGCAGCTCCTTCAGGCTCCGTATGCCCAGCCGCCGGAACGCCCGGTACTGGTGCGTGCGCACCGTCGTGAGCTCGATGCCGATCTCGCGCGCCGTCTCCTTGGCGGTCTTGCCGGCCAGCAGGTGGCCGACCACCTCGCGCTCGCGCAGGCTCAGGCCCAGCAGGCGTGATGCCAGCGCCGGTTCCGCGGCCTCCCGGACAGCGACCGCGCTGCGGCCATGGGCGGCGGTCGCGTCGGCGAGCAGTGCGGCGTGGGTTTCGAGCAGCGCGAAATCCGCAGCGCCGAAATCGGGCTGGGCGAGGCTGCGGTAGAAGCTCACGGCCGCCCGCTGGCCGGTCGGCAGCAGCAGCAGCACCGAACTGCGTTCCCGGATGCCGACATCGCCGTAGCACGCGGCCCGGTAGGCCGGGTCTTCCACCTCTTCGGCCCGGTGGTGGCCGAGCCAGAGCTGCGGGCGCTTGGGCAGCTTGCGACCAGCCAGCCAGGCCATGTGGGGGTCCAGCCGGTCGAAGCGCTCGGCGACATAGCGTTCGGCGGTGCGTTCGGCCGTGTGGCCATAGGTGCTGGCGGCCGAGACGGTTTCGATGCGGCCGTTGGCGCTCGCCGCGAACACGGTGCAGAAGGTCACGGGCAGCACGCGCTGCATCGCCGTCAGGTAGCTGGCGGCCAGGTGCGGCGTGCCGATGCCCGCGAGCACGGCGCCGACGACGGGCGCCGCCAGGGCCTGGCCGGCGGCACGGACGGGCCAGCGTTTCATTGCAATTCAAGGGTTAGCACTTCGTACGAAGTTACGACATCGACGATGCAGGTGCATCGGGACAATCCCGTTCATGAACACTGCCGCCGTGAATCCCCCCGCTGCGCGTGCCGGCGACGCCGCCGGCGGTCCGCTGCCGCCGGTCGCCGCCGAGTTGCCGCCCTCGGTCGGCGCCTTCCACTACACGCGCTTCGAGCCCCGGATGCCGGCGCTGGAGCAGGGCGCCGAGCCCGGCCGCCATCCGGTCGTGATCGCGGGTGGTGGGCCGGTCGGCATGTCGCTCGCGCTCGGGCTCGCGAACCACGGCGTGCGCAGCGTGATCCTGGAGGCCGACGACACGGTCTGCGTCGGCAGCCGCGCGGCCTGCATCTCGCGCCGCAGCCTCGAGATCATCGAGCGCCTGGGCGCGCTGCCGGCCTTCCTGGCCAAGGGCCTGCCCTGGACGGGCGGGCGCAGCTTCTACAAGACCGACGAGGTGTTCCGCTTCGAGATGCCGCACGACGAGAGGCAGAAGCTGCCGCCGATGATCAACCTCGAGCAGTACTACATCGAGCAGTACCTGCTGGACGAGATCGGCCGCCGCAACGCGTCCACGCCCGGCCTGATCGACATCCGCTGGGGCACCGAGCTCACCGGCTTCGTGGAAGATGCGGACGGCCTGGTGCTCGCGGCCCGCAACGCGCTCGGCGACTACTCGCTGCGCGGCCAGTGGCTGGCCGCCTGCGACGGCGGCCAGAGCCTGGTGCGCAAGTCGCTCGGCCTCGAGCTGGTCGGCACCGGCTACGAAGGCCGGTACGTGATCATCGACATCGAGCTGCACAGCACGCATCCGACCGAACGCCGCGCCTGGTTCGATCCGCCCTGGAACCCCGGCTCGACCGTGCTGATGCACCGCCAGCCCGACGACATCTGGCGCATCGACTACCAGCTGCGCGCGGGCCAGAGCACCGAGGAAGCGCTGCAGCCCGCGGCGGTGCGGGACTTCGTGCAACGCCATCTCGATGCCATCGGCGAAGGCCACCTGCCCTGGCACACGGTGTGGACCTCGGTCTACCGTGCCGGCGCGATGACGCTCGAGAGCTACCGCCACGGCCGCGTGCTGTTCGCCGGCAATGCCGCGCACGCGATGCCGATCTTCGGCGTGCGCGGCCTCAATTCCGGCTTCGACGATGCCGACAACCTGGCCTGGAAGCTGGCGCTGGTGGCTCGCGGCGTCTCGCAGGCATCGCTGCTCGACAGCTACTCGCAGGAGCGCATCGCGGCCTTCCACATCAATGCCGAGAACGCGATGCGCAGCACCGAATTCATGTCGCCGCCCTCGCGCGGCTTCGACCTGCTGCGCGAGGCGGCGTTGTCGCTCTCGGGTGCGCACCGCGGCATCGCGAACCTGATCAACCCGCGCCAGACGCAGGCCGTGGGCTACGAGGACTCGATGCTGTCGAGCGAAGGCGAGGCGCTGGGCGCCGGTCCGCTGGCGGGCGAAGTCATGCCCGAGCAGGCGCTGGCCGCGGGCCTGCATCTGACGGACCGCCTCGGTCCGGCCTTCACCGTGCTGGTGCTGAACATGCAGGAGCGAGACGCCTCGCTGGCTTCCGAAGTGGCGCGGGCACAGGCCGGGCCGCTGCCGGTCGCGCTGTGCGAACTGTCGCCGGGCGAGGCCGATCCCGAGGTGTTCGCGGCGCTCGGCGCGCTGCAGGGCGCCGTCTATCTGTTGCGCCCCGACGGCCATGTGGCCGCGCGCTGGCGCCGTCCGCCCGCGGGTGCGCTGCTGCGGGCCCTGGCGCGCGCCGCCGCGCTGCCCACCAAGGAGTCCGCATGACAGCCCTGCCCCCCGAAGCCCGCGACCGTGTCTACGCCGAGTGCGCCCGTGCCATCAGCGAAGCCGGCGCCGAGCGAGAATCGTTGTTCCTCGCCCGGCTCGCGCTGCTGCTGTTCGAGCAGGTCGGCGACGAAGCGCGCTGCCGGGCCGCGCTCGCGCAGGCGCTGGACGGCTTGCCGGTGCCGTCGCTGTCGGTTTGACGACCCCCACGCTCGTCACTGCGTGGACTCGCTGCCCCCCGAGAGGGCGCCGACCGCCTTGGGGCGGCCCGGCGCCGGTCGGACCCCTTACATTTCAGAACACACGAAACCAGGAGACCTATTCGATGGATCGCAGAACCCTGCTCACCACCCTCGCCGCCACCGCGGCCGCAGCCGCCGCTCCGTGGGCCCGCGCCCAGGGCGCCTATCCCGACCAGCTGATCAAGTGGGTGGTGCCGTACCCGGCCGGCGGTGGCACCGACGTGATCGCGCGCACCCTGGCCGAGGCCATGCGGCAGACGCTGGGCCAGCAGATCGTGATCGACAACCGCCCCGGCGCCTCGACCAACATCGGCGCCGAGCTGGTCGCCAAGGCCAAGCCCGACGGCTACACCATCATGTCGGCCGACAACGCGCTGCTGGCCTTCAACGAGCACCTGTTCAGCAAGCTGCCGTTCAATCCTGAAAAGGACTTCAGCTACATCGGCGCGATCGGCAAGTTCCCGCTGGCGCTGGTGGTGCACCCGGACTTCCCGGCGCAGGACTTCAAGGCCTTCCTGGCCTATGTCAAGGCCAATCCGGGCAAGGTCAACTACGCCTCGCCGGGCAACGGCTCGCCGCATCATCTGGCGATGGAGATGTTCAAGGTCCGCACCGGCACCTTCATCACCCACATCCCGTACCGCGGTGCGGCGCCGGCGATGGCCGACGTGATGGGAGGCCAGGTGCCGGCCATGTTCCTGGACCTGGCCTCGGGCCTGTCCATCATGCAGAGCAAGAAGGTGCGGGTGCTGGCCATTGGCTCCGGCAGCCGCTCGAAGCTGTTGCCCGAAGTGCCGACGCTGGCGGAAGTGGGCGTCGCGAATTCCGAGGTGTTCGCCTTCCAGGGCGTCGTGGGGCCGGCCGGCATCCCGCCGGCGATCGTCGCCAGGCTCAACGGCGACCTCAATCGGGCATTCACCGCGCCGGCGGTGCAGAAGCGCTTCAACGACTTCGGCATGGAGGCGATGCCCGGCACGCCGCAGCAGTTCGCGGCCCTGTCGCGCGCCGAATCGCAGCGCTGGGGCCCGATCATCAAGGCCGCCGGCATCAAGCTGGATTGACGGGCCCCCACGCTCCCCCACTGCGTGTGGGTCGCTGCCCCCCGAGGGGGCCGCAGGCCGCCTTGGGGCGGCCCGGCCCCGGCCTGAGCTGGCCCTCACGTTCCCCCCGCTGCGTGTGGGCCGCAGCCCCCAGGGGGCGCAAGCCTGACCCGGCTTCGGGCTACGGCTTTGCGAAGGTCTTGCGCGAGCCGTCCTCGAACACCTCGTCATCGCGCTCCAGCTTGCCGTTGGCATCCCAGGCGCGTTCGCGCGTGATGCGGCCCTTGTCGTCGTAGACCGATTCGGCGATGAGGATGCCGGCGTCGCTGAAGCGCTGGTGGGGGCCGATCGGGGTCTGGCTCAAGCGATCGCCGGCCAGATAGCGGCCGACGGCCGCGACCTGGCCGTTGTCGTGGAATTCGGTGATTTCGATCTGGCGCGCATTGCGGCCCACACCGTAGACGGACTTGCTGCGCGGCTGGCCGTTCTGGTAGTAGCTTGCGTCGCTCAGCGGCTCCCCGGCGGTGTTCCAGCGCTGCTCGCGCACCAGCGTGCCCTTCTCGGAGAACTCCTGGTCGCGCTGCTTGACCACGCCGCGCTCGCCGATCAGCGAGATCACTTCGCGGCGCTTGATTCCTTCGGAGGAGAAGCGCCTTTCGGTGCGCTGGTTACCCACCACCTCGTCCTGCGCGGCGGGCTTGCCGTTGTCGTAGAGCTCCTCGCTGCGCACCCGCTTGCCGGCCACATAGGACAGCCGCGACCGCAGCGTTCCCTTGGCGTCGAACAATTCGACCTTCGACGCGCCGCCGCCGAAGCCGCACAGCCTCGCGTCGTCGGCCACCGGCGCCAGCACCGGCTTGTCGCCGCAGCGCAGGGCCGAGAGTTGGCCGCGCTCGGTGAACTCGACCGAAGCGCGCTCGCCCGCGACATCGGCGAAGAAGGTCACGCGGCGCAGCGACCCGGTCGGATAGAAGGTGCGCACCAGGCCCATCTCGCGGCCGTCCTCGTAGGTCGCATCGCGCAGCACCTGGCCGGTGGGCGAGAACTCGCGGGCCCGGCCTTCCATGTTGCCGCGCGCGTTCACGCTGTGCTCCTTCGTGAGCTTGCCGTCCTCGTAGAAGCGCACCAGCCCCATGAAGGTGCCGCTCTGGATCTGCTGCTCGCGCACCAGCTGGCCGCTGTCGCGGTCCTTGCAGCGCATCAGGCCGGTCTTGCCCGCGGTGCTGCCGCCATGGGCCGGATTCACCGCCTGGCCATTGAGCTCGCAGTCCTGCACCGCGTGCGCCGTGCCGCCGGCGAGCAGCAGCGCGGCCACCGCCGCGCCGAAGCGCAGGAGGCGCGTCGAGGGCTGGGGTGGCGCTGCCGACAAGCTCATGCGTCGTAGACGGTGTCGAGCGACCTGAAGCCCTTGGCCTCGATCGGATTGCCGAAGGGGTCGCAGAAGAACATCGTCCATTGCTCGCCGGGCTGGCCCTCGAAACGCACTTGCGGCTTCAGCACGAAGTCGACCCCGGCCGCCTCCAGGCGTGCAGCGAGTTCGCGCCAGGCGGGCAGTTCGAGCACGATGCCGAAGTGCGGCATCGGCACCATCACGTCCCCCACGCGGCCGGTGCGCGAGGTGGCGAAGGGCTCGCCGAGGTGCAGCGAGATCTGGTGGCCGAAGAAGTCGAAGTCGACCCAGGTGTCGGTGCTGCGGCCTTCGGCGCAGCCGAGCACGTCGCCATAGAAGCGCCTGGCTTCGTCGAGGTCGCGCACGTGGAAGGCGAGATGGAAGATGGACATGTGACTTTCTGTGTCTGGTCGTCATTGTCCACAAGCCGGGCCGCAATGGCGAGCCCCGGATGCCACCGGCAAGCCCAAAAATGCGAACGCTTGGAGTAAGCTGCCCGGACAAGAACCACACTTCCGGAGCACCCTCATGAGCGACGCCAGCAAGCCTTTCGCCTTCAGTCAGTTCGTTCCGGGATTCGACTTCCTGAAGAACCTGGCTGGCGGGAGCACATCGCCCAGCGCCGTGCCCGGGCTGCCGAGCCTGTCGAACTGGGTGGCGCCGACGCTGAGCGTCGAGGAGGTCGACAAGCGCATCCAGGAGCTCAAGACCGTCCAGTACTGGCTCGAGCAGAATGGCCATGCGCTCAAGGCGACGATCCAGGCGCTCGAGGTGCAGAAGATGACGCTCTCGACCTTGCGCGGCATGAACGTGCGCATGGAAGACCTCGCCAGCGCCTTCACGCGGCAGGCAGCGCCGGCGCCGGCACCCGCGTTCCGGGCCGAGGCTCCGGCCGCCGCACCCGAACCGGCACCCGAGGCGGCGCCGGAAGTCGAAGAAGAGGCCTCGGCACCCGCGCGTGCCAAGGCCGCCGCCGCAGCCGCGACGGATGGGGCAGGCGTCGTCGATCCACTGCAATGGTGGGGTGCCCTCACGCAGCAGTTCCAGCAGATCGCCAGCTCGGCCCTGCAGGACGCCTCGCAGCTCAAGGTGCCGGCCATGGCGCAGCCGCTGGCCGACGCGGTCGGTTCGGGCGCGCGCTCGACACCGGCCAAGAGCGCCGCCAAGCCGGCGGCCGCTCGAAAGAAGGCGCCGTCGGCGACCCGCGGCGGCGCTGCGGCTGCCAAACGCCCGGCGCCGGCGCGCAAGCGTGCGCGCTGACGCCGATTCCCCGCCTTTGAGAGACACAAGAAAGCCGAGCCCATGAAGCTATTTCCTTCCGGGCATGCCACCCACCCGCAATGGCGCATGGCCGCCGGCCTGGTGCTGGCCCAATTGCGAGCGCAGATGGCGCTGCCCGACTATGCGCGCTCCCCGACCCTGGGCCTGCTCTACATCACCGACCACTACGGGGAAGACGCGCAGGAGATCCTCGATCACCTGGGCGCCGAACTGCCCGAAATCACCGACTGGACCGGCACCGTGGGGGTCGGCGTGGCGGCCAACAACGCAGAGTATTTCGACGAACCGGCCCTCAGCGTGATGCTGTGCGAGCTGCCGAGCGACCAATACCGCGTGTTCTCGGGCGTGGCGCCGCTCGCCAGCTCGGAAACGAGTGGCTTCGCGGCCCACACCGCGCTGGTGCACGCCGACCCGCGCACGCCCGAACTGAGCGAGCTGATCGCCGAGATGGCGGAGCGCACCGACACCGGCTACCTGTTCGGCGGCCTCTCGTCCGGCCGCGTCGGCTCGCTGCAGTTCGCGATCGGCGGCAACGGCAACATCCGCGGCCACGGGGCGGTCGGCGGCGTGTTCTCGGGCGGCCTCTCGGGCGTGGTGTTCGGCGAGGGCGTGCGGCTGGTCTCCCGCGTGACCCAGGGCTGCCAGCCGGTTTCGCGCGAACGCGAGATCACCAAGGCCGACGGCAACCTGCTGCTGGAGCTCGACGGCGAGCCCGCCCTCGATGTGCTGCTGGCCGATCTGCGGGTGTCGCTCGAGGCGCCCGAGCAGGCGATCGATGCCGTGCGCGCCACCCTGGTCGGCCTGGCCGAGGCCGGCAGCGACGGCATCCGGCGCACCGGCGACCTGGGCTCCGACGTGCGGGTGCGCCACATCATCGGGCTCGATCCGACGCGTCGCGGCGTGGCGATTGCCGATGTCGCCGAAGCCGGCATGCGCATGAGCTTCTGCCGCCGCAACGCGCAGGCGGCGCGCGCCGACCTGATGCGCGTCTGCGCCGAGATCCGCGAGGAGCTCGAGCCGCAGGAGCAGACGCTGGCAACCGCCCGCGCGGTCGCGGCCGGCGAGGCTGAGGCCGCGCCGCATCCGGCACGCCGCATCGCGGGCGCCATCTACGTGAGCTGCTCGGGCCGCGGCGGACCGCATTTCGGCGCCCCCGGCGCCGAGCTGCAGATCGTGCGGCATGCGCTGGGCGATGTCCCGCTGGTCGGCTTCTTCGCCGCCGGCGAGATCGCCCGCAACCACCTGTACGGCTACACCGGCGTGCTGACGGTCTTCACCAACGATGACTGAAGGCCGGCGCGCCGCCCGGTGAAGGCGAAGTCGACCTCGGGCGCGAGTCCGCTCACGATGCGCGCGATCGACTTGCCCGAGCCGCAGGCGTGGGTCCAGCCGAGGGTGCCGTGGCCCGTGTTGAGGAACAGGTTCGGCAGCTTCGTCGCCCCGATCAGCGGCACGTTGCTTGGTGTCGCCGGGCGCAGCCCGGTCCAGAACTGGGCCTCGGCCGCGTTGCCGGCGCCCGGGAACAACTGCTCCACGCGCCGCACGATGGCCTCGCAGCGCACCCGGTTCAGGTCGCGGTCGTAGCCGTTGAGCTCGGCCGTGCCGGCGATGCGCAGCCGGTCGCCGGTGGCCGAGGTGTAGCGCGAGAACACCAGCTTGAACTCGTCGTCGGTCAACGAGACCTGGTGCGCCTTCGAGGCGTCCTTGACCGGCATCGTGACCGAATAGCCCTTGGCCGGGTAGATCGGCAGCCGGATCCCGAGCGGTGCCGCGTAGAGCGGGCTCAGCGAGCCCATCGCCAGCACGAAGGCGTCGCCGCGGATGCGCTGGAAGCGGCCCTCGTTGTCGGTCGCCTCGACGTGGTCGATGCTGCCGCCGGCTTCGCGCAGCGCGGTCACGGTGTGGCTCATGAGGAAGCGCACGCCGGCTGCCTCGGCCAGCTTGACCAGCTCTCGCGCGAAGCGGTTGGCGTCGCCCGATTCGTCCTCCGCGGTGTAGGTGGCGCCGGCGAGTTGCGGGCGGATGTGGGAGAGCGCAGGCTCGAGCTTCACCGCCTCGTCGGCCGAGATCACCCTCCGGTCGCAGCCGAGCGCGCGCATCTGCTCGGCCGGCTTCAGCGCCGCGTCGAACTCCTTCTGCGTCGTGTAGAAATGCAGGATGCCCTGGGTGCGCTGGTCGTAGTCCAGGCCGGTGTCGCGCCGCAGCTGCTGCAGGGTGTCGCGGCTGTAGGTGCCAAGGCGCACGATCTGCTCGATGTTGTGGCGGGTACGCGCCGGCGTGCATTCGCGCAGGAACTGCAGGCCCCAGAGCCACTGGCGCATGTCGGCGCGGATGCGGAACAGCAAGGGCGCATCTTCCTTGCCGAGCCATTGCAGCACCTTGAGCGGTGCACCCGGATTGGCCCAGGGCTCGGCATGGCTGACCGAGATCTGGCCGCCGTTGGCGAAGCTGGTTTCCGCCGCCGGCGTGGCCTGGCGGTCGATCACGGTCACTTCGTGGCCGAGTTGCTGGAGGTAGTAAGCCGAAGTCACGCCGAGCAGGCCGGCGCCAAGAACGATCACGCGCATATCGAGAACCCTTGAAGGTTGCAGCGCTTGAACGCAACGGAGACGGAATGCTGTCGACAACGAGAGCAACCGGACCGAGAGTCCAAGTTGCCGCTCCCCCTGTCCTCGGTACCTGAGAGATTCACCCGCTGCGCCCGCAACGGGTTTGCTCCTTCGGTGCACCACGCGCACATTCAAGCGGCGTGATGGCTCTCCAGACGGCTTTGACAGTGAACTGCAGTACAGGCTCATCGAGTGAGCCGACCTGAGCGTTTATGGGAGTTTGCGCCTTCGGTGGGGCCCGTGGGCCCGCTCTCCTGCAGTGCGCGGATTGTAGCGGCGCACGGCAGAAACGCGCTAGGGGCGCCTGAAGGCGAAGTCGAGCTCGGGCCGCAGGCCGCTGACGATGCGCGCGATCGACTTGCCCGCGCCGCAGGCATGGATCCAGGTTCGGGTGCCGGGCGCGGTATTCAGGAACAGGTTGGGCAGGCGGGTCTTGCCGATCATCGGCAGCCGGTTCGGGCTGACCGCATGCATGGCGGTTTCGAAGCGGGCCTGCGCGGCGTCGGCGACGCCGGGCAGCAGCATTTCGGTGCGGCGCACGATCGCCTGGAAGCGGTCCGAGTCGGGCTCGGCCTCCTCGTCGAGCCCGGCCCGCACGACGGCCTGGACCCGCAGCTGCTCGCCGGCCGCCGTTTCGATGCGCGTGATGCGCAGCTTGCCCTGCCGGTCGCGCAGCGCGATGCGCGGTGCCTTCGCCGGCTGCAGGATCGGCATGGTGACGATGTACTCGCGCACGAAGCGCAGCGGCATATCGATGCCCAGGTCTTCGGCATGCGGCACGCTCGAGGCCCCCAGCGCCAGCACGTAGGCCTGGGCGCGCAGCGTGGCGGGCTGGCCGGCGGCATCGAGCAGTTCGACGTGGTCGACGCGGCCGTCGCGCTCCTCGAGCGAGACCACCGTGTGCCGGGTCATGAAGCGCACCCCCGCCGCTCGGCAGAGGAACACCAGGCTGGCCGCGAACTGCGTCGGATCGCGCACCGGATCCTCGAGCGCGTAGGTCGCCCCGGCCAGCTTGCCGCGGATCGCCTGCAGCGCCGGTTCGATGCCGATGGCTTCGTCGGCCGACAGCAGACGTTCCTCGCAACCGAGCCTCGACCAATGGGCCGCACTGGCCGTCCGCACATGAAAGGCCGCGGGGTCGGTAAAGAGGTTCAGGAGGCCGGCCGTCCGCGGCCCCTGCGGCATGCCGGCTTCGTCGCGCAGCGCCCGAGCGCTCTTGCGGCTGTAGGCGGCCAGGCGCACGAGATGGTCGAGAGGATCGCGTTTCGACGGCGTGCCCATGGCCTCGTCGAGCAGGCGCGTGAGCCGGCGGCGCATGCCCTTGCACATCCTGGCCCAGCGTTGGGCGCCCCGGGGCGCTGCGGGTCCGGGCCGCGTGGCCGGTGGGTTCGCGTCCGCAGGCGCCGCCAGGCCGCGCGCCTTGGCCGCGGGCGTGGCGTGCCGATCGACCACGGTCACTTCATGACCGAGCTGCTGAAGGTAATAGGCCGAGGTCACGCCGAGCAAGCCGGCGCCGAGTACAACTACGCGCATGTCCGAATCCTTTTGGGATTGCATGAACGGCGAGCGTTAGCGCTTCCTGTGAAAGCGGCAAGACCCGGGGTTCAGACTGCCGCTCCCCCTGTCTCTGTGACCTGAGAGATTCACCCGCTGCGCCCGGCAGCGGGTTTGCTCCCTCGGTGCACCACTTGGCGTGGTGACTCTCCAGTCGGCGATTGATCAAAAAATAGGCAGTGGTCGAATCGCATTGCGATTCACCTGAGCGTTCATGGGAGTTTGCGCCATCGGTGGGACGCGTGCGTCCGCTTTTCTGCCTGCCGGATTTTATCGAAGAAACCGGTTTCCGTGTTTTTCAGGCCCGGCGCAGGCGCGTGAACAGTTCGAATTCCCAGTTGCGCATGCCCAGCAGCAGCGTGTAGCCCTCGCGCTCCTTGGGCGACAGCTTCTGATCCGTCTGGTGYTGTTGGGCGAAGTCCTGTGCGACCCGCTGCAGCCGGTCGAGGAAGGCCGGCGCCAGGGACTTGCTGATCGATCCATGCACCAGCAGCAGGCCCTCGGCGGGGCCGTCGAAACCGCCGCGGTAGTAGTCGAGCACCACGTTCTCGCGGAAGAAGTCCATCACCGGCCCGTGCGGACGCCAGCGGAAGGTCTTGGCGAGCTTGAGCCGGTAGCGGTTCAGCGGCCGCAGTTCGATGATGCCGATCCGGTCGAGCTGGACCAGGTAGCCGATGCACTCGGCCTCGCTGATCCGGTRGGCGGCGACGATCTGCTCCAGCGTCCACTGGCTCAGCACGCAGATTGYCAGCAGCAGGAGCTTCTTGTCCTTGACCACCGCCTTCTCCTGCTCGAGGGTGAGTTCCTTGAGCAGGGGCTGAGCGTCCGCCACCCGGCGCGCCAGCTCGGCGAAGTCGATCTTGAGCGCCCGGCAGATCGCGTCGACCCGGGTCAGCGGCATGTCGCCCTTGGCCAGCATCCGTTTCACGCTGGATTCCGCCATGTCCAGAGATCTGGCCAGGTCGGCATAGGTCATGCGGGCGGTCTTGAGTTCGCTCTTGAGTGCATTGACCAGATCGACGGTGGTGCTCATGTCTGAGGGAGTATTGCGGATTGATACCCGAAGTGGTGAAAAAGTGCTCCGTATCGATTCTCGATGCCCGGCGCGGGGTCGACAACCTAGATTCCGCCTCGTCGAGCCACCCATCGGAGTCTGCCATGTCCCTGCCGTCGTCCCTCTCCCATCGCGAGCGTGCCCTGCTGGCGCTCGCCGCGCTACTCTCGGTCGCTGCGGTCTTCGGTCCCGCGGTGCCGACCCCGGCGCTGGGCAGCGCGCCCTTCGCCGACGGCCGGCCCTGGGGTGCGCTGCCGAATGCGATGGACGTACTGAGCAACCTGCCTTTCGCGGTGGTTGGCATCTGGGGCCTGCGCTGGCTGCACTGGCTCGGCCGCGCCCACGACGCGCAGCAGGATGCCGAGCCGCTGCCGTTCGATGCACTCGATTGCGCYTGGATGTTCTTCGCCGGCCTGATCCTCACCGCACTCGGCTCGGCCTTCTATCACCTGCAGCCCGATCCCACGCGGCTGGCGGCGGATCGCGCCGGCATGGCGGTGGCTTTCGCGGGCCTGGTCGGTGTCGCGGTGTGCGAGCGGGTCAGCGCACGCGCCGGCTGGCCGGCCGCCTGGGTCGCGCTCGCCGGCGGGCTGCTGGCGGCGGCGATCTGCCATCGCAGCGGCAATGCGCTGCCCTGGGCACTGGTGCAGTTCGGTGGCCTGGCGCTGGTCCTCGCGCTGGCGCTGGCACGGCCGGTGCCCGGCGCCATCGGCCTCCGGCTCGGCCGGGTGGTCTTCTTCTATGCGCTCGCCAAGCTGTTCGAGCTGGCCGACCCTGCGATCCTCGAAGCGACGCAGCAACTGGTGTCGGGCCACAGCCTCAAGCACCTGACGGCGGCCCTGGCGGCGCTTCCCGTGCTGCATGCGCTGCAGGCGATGGGGCGGCAGACCCTGCGGCACAATTCCGGGGCCGCCCCCCTGACGGCGTGAGGAACAGGCCGCTGCGCCCATTCGAATGACCACCCCTGCCGAAGTCTCGCCCGCCCGTCTGCCCGAAGGGCCCGCCCACGCCAACCAGTTTGCCTTGTTGCGGCAGCGGCGCTTCGCGCCCTTCTTCTGGACCCAGTTCGCGGGCGCCGCCAACGACAACCTGTTCAAGTTCGCCTTCACGGTGATGGTGACCTACCAGCTGCAGCTGGGCTGGATGCCGCCGGCCATGGCGGGACTGGCGATCGGCGCCCTGTTCATCCTGCCCTTCCTGCTGTTCTCCGCCACCGCAGGGCAGCTCACCGACAAATACGACAAGACGAAGATGATCCGCTTCGTCAAGAACCTCGAGATCGCGATCATGGGAATCGCCGCCTGGGGCTTCCTGCGGGCGGACGCCGTGGTGCTGCTCGGCTGCGTGTTCCTGATGGGGCTGCACTCGACCCTGTTCGGTCCGGTCAAGTTCGCCTATCTGCCGCAGGTGCTCGCGCCGCGCGAGCTCACCGGGGGCAACGGCATGGTCGAGATGGGCACCTTCGTCGCGATCCTGCTCGGGCAGGTCGCGGGCGGCCTGCTGGTCGCCCTGCCGCAGGTCGGCCATGTGACGGTGGCCGTGGCCTGCCTGCTGCTGGCGCTGGGCGGACGGGCGGTGGCGCAGGCGATCCCGCCGGCGCCGGCCACCGACCCCGGCCTTTCGATCAACTGGAATCCGGTCAGCGAAACCTGGCGCAACCTGAAGCTGGCTCACAGCAACGTGGTCGTCTTCCGCTCGCTGCTGGGCATCTCGTGGATGTGGTTCTTCGGCGCGGTCTTCCTGGCCCAGTTTCCGAGTTTCGCCAAGGAGGTGCTGCACGGCGACGAGCAGGTGGCCTCGCTGCTGCTGGTGGTGTTCTCGGTCGGCATCGGCATCGGCTCGCTCTTGTGCGAGACGCTGAGCCGGCGCCAGGTGGAGATCGGCCTGGTGCCGCTGGGCGCCATCGGCATGAGCGTGTTCGCGATCGACCTCTACTTCGCGTCGCGGGCGCTGCCGCCCGTGGCGCAGATGGGGCTGGGCGCGTTCACGGCCCAGCCGGCCCACTGGCGCGTGATGGCCGACCTGGGACTGCTGTCGCTGTTCGCGGGGCTCTACAGCGTGCCGATGTACGCGCTGATCCAGATGCGCAGCCAGCCCACGCACCGGGCCCGTATCATCGCGGCCAACAACATCCTGAATGCGCTCTTCATGATCGCCAGCTCGGTCATCGCCGGCGCGCTGCTGAAGGCTGGCTTCACGATTCCTCAGATCTTCCTTTTCACCGGCATCGCCAACGCGGTGGTCGCTTTCTACATCTTCATGCTGGTTCCCGAATACCTGCTGCGCTTCGTGGCCTGGGTGCTGTCGCACTTCGTCTACCGTTTCGACATCCGGGGCCAGGAGCACATCCCGGCCGACGGGCCCGCGGTGCTGGTCTGCAACCACGTGAGCTTCATCGACGCGGTGCTGCTCATGGCCGCGAGCCCGCGCCCGATCCGCTTCATCATGGACCACCGCATCTTCAGCGTGCCGGTGCTCGGCTGGCTGTTCCGGTTGGCCAAGGCGATCCCGATCGCGCCCCAGAAGGAAGACCCGGCGGCCTATGAGAAGGCCTTCGCGGAGGCCGTGCAGGTGCTGCGCGAGGGCGACCTGCTCGCCATCTTTCCCGAGGGCGCGATCACGCGCGACGGCAGCCTGCAACCGTTCAAGGGCGGCGTGATGAAGATCCTCGACGCCGCCCGCGCCGATGGCATCGACCCGCCGGTGATCCCGATGGCGCTGACCAATCTGTGGGGCTCGTACTTCAGCCGGATCGAGACGCGCGCCGGCCAGAACGTCGCGATGGTACGGCCGTTCCGGCGCGGCCTCTTCAGCCGCGTGGGGCTTCATGTCGGCAGCGCGGTGCCCCGCGTGGAGGTGCAGCCCGAAAGCCTGCGGCGGCGCGTGAGCGTGCTGCTCGGCAGCTGACGCCCGCCCAATGCCCGACCTCGGTCAAATCCTGCATGCGATCACCTGGTTCGGTGACAGCGGTTTCCTGCTGCCCGCCGCGCTCTGGATCGCGGTGTGGCTCGGCATTCGCAGCGGTACCCGGCCCCTGGCGGTGCTGTGGGTGCTGCTGTTCGGCCTCGGCGGCGCCCTGATTGCGGTTTCGAAGATTGCCTTCCTCGGCTGGGGCATCGGCAGCGTCTCGCTCGATTTCACCGGCTTCAGCGGCCACACCGCGATCGCGGCGAGCGTCTGGCCGGTGGCCTGCTGGTTGGTGGCCTCGCGCTGGGAGCATCGGGTCCGGGTGGGCGCAGCGGTGCTCGGCTGGCTGTTCGCCGCCTTCATCGGCGCCACCCGGCTGGCGCTCGATGCGCATTCGCTGTCGGAAGTGGTGTTGGGCTATGCGATCGGGGTGGCGGTCAGCGGGACCTTTCTCTGGTGGCAGCACCGCCTGCCGCATCCACGCCTGAGCTGGACGCTGGTGCTGTTGAGCCTGGCCACGCCGGTGCTGTTCCTGCGGCCCGGCACGCCGGCACCGACCCAGGGCGCGCTTGAAGTCATTGCCGTCCGGCTGGCGGGCATCGAGCGGCCTTTCACGCGTGCGGATCTGCTGGCCGGTCGCCGGATGCCGCTTGGTATCAAGTAGCGATACCGGCGGCGCAGAGTATCGCGACCCCCGAATCAAAGCGCTTCAGGAGGCGAAGGGGTGGACCATCATCCGCCCACTTTCATTTCCTGGACGAGAGACCTTCATGAATCTGTATTTGGTCACGTTTGTGGTTTTCGGAGGCGGGAACCCGTGGTGAGCCGGACGCCCACCAACTTCGGTCCGTACGAGCGCGAGTACCGGGCGCGCGTGTCGCTCTCTCGGCACCTCATGCGGCTGGCGCTGCAGATGGGCCTGATGGTCGCGGCAGTGATCCTGGCCGGGGTGTTCGTGTTTCCCGTGAACCGGGGCCCCACGCCGGCCATCGTCCAGAATCATTCGATCCAGAACGACAAACCGTCTCAAGAAGAGGAATGCGATGAGCAAAGCCCTGCGCCTGTCCGAAAAGTGGTTTCGCCGCGGCCTTTGGGTGGTGGCGATTGTGTTCGCCAGCTTCCTGGTCGGGCTCGGCAGCACGATCGTCGGTGACCTGCCTCGGGTCGAACACCGGATCGAGCTCGACGATTTCATCGACCGCGCGGCGGCCGACCCGCTGCGCAACACCGTGCGCGACGGCGAGCGCAACGAACAGCAGGCCGCGCGCGACCGCGAACAGGCCGAGCTCAAGCTGGTCGCGGCCCAGCAGGCCAGCCGGGCCGCGCGCGAGACCTTCGGCAACTGGCTCGCCACCCGCCACGCCACCGCCCAGCCCGACCAGGACAGCGAGCTGATCGCTCGCACCAAGGCGCTCGACGCACTGAAAGCCAAGGAGGACGAGGCCGAGCGCAATGTCGTCGCGCAGCGCCAGATCGCGCTCGACGCCCGGCAGTCGCGCCAGCGGGCGCGGCAGCAACTGGTGGTGCTCGAGGAGGCGGCGCGGAAGCGGCTCGATGCCGAGAACCGCAAGGTCGAGCTGCGGGTGTTCCTGTACCGGCTGGCGCTCACGCTGCCGCTGCTGGTGATCGCCGGCTGGCTGTTCGCGAAGAAACGCAAGAGCACCTGGTGGCCCTTCGTCTGGGGCTTCATCTACTTCGCGTTGTTCGCCTTCTTCGTCGAACTGGTGCCCTACCTGCCGAGCTACGGCGGCTACGTTCGCTATGCAGTGGGGATCGTGATCACGGTGCTGGTCGGGCGCTACGCCATCCTGGCGCTCAATCGCTACCTGGCGCGCCAGAAGCTGGCCGAGGCGCAGCCCGAGACGGTGCGCCGCAACGAACTGAGCTACGACACGGCGCTGGCGCGGCTGGCCAAGAGCGTCTGCCCGGGCTGCGAGCGCCCGGTGGACCTCAAGAACAACGAGATCGACTTCTGCCCGCACTGCGGCATCGGCCTGTTCGACCATTGCCGCGCCTGCGACGCGCGCAAGAGCGCCTTCGCCAAGTTCTGCCATGCCTGCGGCACGGTGGCGGATGCGGATGCGGCTGCTGCGCCGGTGGCGCCGCAGCCCGGGCCGTTTCAGGTCCAGCCGGCGTCCACCACGTAATCCTGGGCGGTGCACATCTTCGAATCGTCGGCGGCGAGGAACAGCGCCATGCTGGCGATGTCCTCGGCCATCACGCGGCCGGGCAGGCATTGGGCGGCGTCGATCTCGGCGGCCGATTCGGGCTTGACCCAGAGCCGCAGCTGGCGCTCGGTCATGACCCAGCCCGGGACGATCGAATTGACCCGGATGCCGGCCTTGCCCAGATCGCGCGCCAGCGACCGCGTGAGCCCGCGCGCGGCCGACTTGCAGGCCTGGTAGACCGGGTAGCCGGCGCCCTTGATCATCCAACTGATCGAGCCGAAGTTGATGATGGAGCCGCCGCCCAGCGCGCGCATGTCGTCCGCCACCGCCTGCGCGGCGAAGAACTGGTGCTTGAAGTTGACCGCCACGAGGCGGTCGAAGTCCTCGCTCGTGACCTCTGCCATCTGGTGGCGGCGGTCGTTGGCGGCGTTGTTGAGCAGCACCTGGATCGGGCCGAAGCGCGAGCGCACCGCGGCGATGGTCGCGCCGAGCGCGGCCACGTCGGTGACGTCGCATTCCTGGAACAGCGGTTCGTCGTGGCCGCCCAGTTGCTGCGCCAGCGCGTGCCCGGCCGCCACGTCGAGATCGCAGAAGCCGACCCGCGCGCCCTGCGCATGGAAGGCGCGCACCAGGGCTTCGCCGATACCGGTGGCACCGCCCGAGATGAAGACGGTGCGGCCGGCCAGCGAGGGGTAGATGGCCGAGGGAACGAGGGAGGTGGATGCGGACATGTGTGGATTTTGATCTTGCACCGCGCCGCTCGCCACCCA
This sequence comes from Variovorax sp. M-6, assembly GCF_052114385.1. Classification (NCBI taxonomy): domain Bacteria; kingdom Pseudomonadati; phylum Pseudomonadota; class Betaproteobacteria; order Burkholderiales; family Comamonadaceae; genus Variovorax; species Variovorax sp. M-6. The sequence goes on from NZ_JBFREQ010000002.1 coordinate 106,083, forward strand.
GGCGAACGCGAATGCCCGCGCTCGCTTCTTCGGCCTAGACCTAGATTCCGCGCGCCCGTTCCGCCTTGAAGCGGGCGCGGAAGTCGGCGAACCGCCCGGCATCGAGCGCCTCGCGGATCTCGCGCATCAGGTTCAGGTAGTAGTGCAGGTTGTGGATGGTGGTGAGCATCGGGCCCAGCATCTCGCCGCAGCGATCCAGGTGGTGCAGGTAGGCGCGGCTGAAGCCGTCGCGCCCGCCCTCGTTCCACGGCACGCCCGACGCGCCCGCACAGGCGTGGCAGCTGCAGCTCGCGTCGATCGGCTGCGGATCGCTCTTGTGGCGGGCGTTGCGCATCTTGAGATCGCCGTAGCGCGAGAACAGCGTGCCGTTGCGCGCGTTGCGCGTCGGCATCACGCAATCGAACATGTCGACGCCCTGCGCCACGCCCTCGACCAGATCCTCGGGCGTGCCGACGCCCATCAGGTAGCGCGGCTTGTGGGCCGGCAGCCGGTGCGGCGTGTGGGCCATGATGCGCAGCATCTCGTCCTTGGGTTCGCCGACGCTCACGCCGCCGATCGCGTAGCCGGGGAAGTCCATCTCGACCAGCTGGGCGAGCGACTCCTCGCGCAGGTTCTCGAACATGCCGCCCTGCACGATGCCGAAGAGGGCGTTCGGGTTCTCGAGCTTGGCGAATTCGGTCTGGCAGCGCTTTGCCCAGCGCAGGCTGAGCGCCATCGACTGGCGGGCCTCGGCTTCGGTCGTCACGTGGCCGTCGACGTCGTAGGGCGTGCACTCGTCGAACTGCATGACGATGTCGCTGTTGAGGATGGTCTGGATCTGCATCGAGACCTCGGGCGTGAGGAACAGCTTGTCGCCGTTGACCGGCGACGCGAACTTCACGCCTTCCTCGCTGATCTTGCGCATCGCGCCGAGCGACCAGACCTGGAAGCCGCCCGAGTCGGTGAGGATCGGCTTGTCCCATTTCTCGAACTGGTGCAGGCCGCCGAAGGCCGACATGACGTCGAGGCCGGGGCGCATCCACAGGTGGAAGGTGTTGCCGAGGATGATCTGCGCACCCATCTCGTGCAGGCTGCGCGGCATCACGCCCTTGACCGTGCCGTAGGTGCCCACGGGCATGAAGATGGGGGTCTGCACCACGCCGTGGTTCAGGGTCAGCGTGCCGCGGCGCGCGTGGCTCTGCGAATCGGTGGCGAGGAGTTCGAATTGCAGGCGAGGCAGTGGAGTGGTCATCTTTGGAGGCTTGCAGAGGCGGGCCCGTCGGGCATCAGCATGAGTACGGTGCGGTTGAAGTCTTCGACCACCAGCATCCGGCCCTGGCGGTCGACGGTCAATCCGGTCGGGCGGCCCAGCGGCCGCACCCCGGGCGCGGCGGTCCAGCCGGCGAGCCAGTCGATCGGGCGTCCCGACGGCATTCCCTTGGCGTCGAGCTTGTAGCCGACCACGCGGTGCCCCGCGGGCCGGTGGCCGCGCCAGGCGACGAGCAGTTGGCCGGCGAAACGGCTGCCGGCAGGCCCGACCTGCATCTGCAGCGGCGCGACGTGCGCGGGCCAGAGCATCCAGGGCGCCTCGGTACGGCTGCAATCGAAGCGGGCCTCGTAGCCGCGGGCCGGCTGGCGGCGGCCCACGCAGTAGGGCCATCCGTAGTCGCGGCCGGCCTGGAGGCGGTTGAGCTCTTCGGGTGGCTGGTCGGCCGGGTCGTAGTCGATCGAGTTCTCGCCCTGCAGCACGGTGCCCTTGGCCGGCCCGTCGGCCAGCACCGTCAGCGCGGCCGAGTTGCGCAGGCCGGTGGCGAAGGGCTTGAAGCCCTGCAGCTTGAAGCCATCGCCGCCGAAGATGCCCTCGTAGACCGCGGCGCGCGGCATCGGACCGGTGCCGTCGGGGCAGGGCAGCGGGTACGCCTTCGCGCCATCGCGGCAGTCGTCGGAGTCCGAGCCCATGTTGACGTACATCCGGCCGCCCGGGCCGAAGGCGAGTTCCTTCAGTGGGTGCCTGCCGTCCCTGGGCAGGTTGTCGATCAGCGTCTCGCGCAGCAGCGCGCCGCCGGGCGCCGGGATCGGCGTGCGCCAGATGCTGCCGGCTTCGCCGACGTAGGCCTTGCCGTCCGGGCCGAGCGCCAGGCCGAGCGGGCGGTCGAGTTGCTCGGCGAGCACCGTGAAGCGCGCGCGGCGCGGCGCCGGGCCGTCCGCGGGCAGCGTCATCTCGAGCAGGCGGCCCTTGCGCGGCTCCCACGAGCCCATGTCGACGACCCAATAGCGTCCGGGCGCGATCTCGAGCACGCGTCGCGGTGCGCGCAGGCCTTCGTTCTCGTCGGCGAGCAACGCGACGCAGGTGCCGGCCGGACTGCGGATGTCGAGCCGCGCATAGTCCCCGCATCGGCCTTGCGGCGTGTAGCCGCGGGCCGCCGCGGCGAGCGGCATCAGCATCAGCATCGCCAGCGCAAGCCAGGGCCTGCGCATCATGGCTGCACCCGGGCGAGCAGCATGGCGTCGCCATAGCTGAAGAAGCGGTAGCCTGCGTGGATCGCGTGCGCGTAGAGCGCCATCACGGGTTCGTAGCCCGCGAAGGCGCTGACCAGCATCATCAGCGTGCTCTTGGGCAGGTGGAAGTTGGTGACCAGCAGGTCGACGTGCGCGAACTGGAAGCCCGGCGTGATGAAGATGCGCGTGTCCCCGGCGGCCTCGCCGCTCTTGGCCCAGCTTTCGAGCGTGCGCACCGTGGTCGTGCCGACCGCGACGACGCGGCCGCCACGCGCCTTGCAGGCGGCGATCGCGCGCTGCGTCGCCTCGGGCACCTCGTAGCGCTCGGCATGCATGGTGTGCTCGGCGATGTTCTCGGTCTTGACCGGCTGGAAGGTGCCGGCGCCGACGTGCAGCGTGACGCTGGCGCGCTCGATGTCGCGGGCGTCGAGCGCGGCCAGCAGGGCGGCATCGAAGTGCAGCGCCGCGGTGGGCGCCGCCACGGCGCCCGGCACGCGGGCGAAGACGGTCTGGTAGCGGCTCTCGTCGTCGGTCGAATCGGCGTGCGTGATGTAGGGCGGCAGCGGCACGTGGCCGCAGCGCGCCATCAGCGCGTAGGGGTCTTCGCCGGCCGGGCTGTCGAAGCGGAAGCGGAACAGGGCGCCGTCCTCCTCGGGCCAGCGGCCCAGCAGCGTGGCCGTGAAGCCGCCCGTCATCGCCAGCGTGGTGCCGACCGGCGGCTTCTTGCTGACCTTCATGTGGGCCACCACCTCGGCGCCCTGCAGCACGCGCTCCACCAGCAGCTCGAGCTTGCCGCCGGTGGGTTTCTCGCCGAACAGCCGCGCCTTGACCACGCGGGTGTCGTTGAAGACCAGCAGGTCGCCGGGCCGCAGCAGCGAGGGCAGCTGGTTGAAGATGCGGTCGACCGGTTCGGCGCCGGTGCCGTCGAGCAGGCGCGAGGCGCTGCGTTCGGCGGCGGGATGCTGGGCCACCAGTTCGGGCGGCAGGTCGAAATCGAAATCGGAAAGCGTGAAGGCGCGCATGGTGCTTGAGGGCCGGACGGGCCCGTGCCAAGGAGGCATGGGAAAGAGGAAGGCGAGGAGCCGGGCAGAATTGTCCCATGCCTGCCGCGTCCAAGTCCCTTCCCCCCGAAAAGCCCGTTGCCGCACCGGTGCCCGGCACCGGGCTCAGCGTGGTGCAGCGGGCGCTGCGCAAGCTCGGCCTCCTGCGCGACATCGACTTCGCGCTCTACCTGCCGATGCGCTACGAGGACGAGACCCGGATCGTGCGGCTGGCCGACGTGCGCGACGGCGAGATGGCGCAGATCGAGGCCGTGGTCACCGAAAGCGAAGTGGCTTTCCGGCCGCGGCGCCAGCTGATCGTGAGCGTGGACGACGGCAGCGATACCTGCCAGTTGCGCTTCTTCAACTTCTACCCCTCGCAGCAGAAGCAGCTCGCGGTCGGCGCCCGGGTGCGGGTGCGCGGCGAGGTGCGGGGCGGCTTCATCGGGCGGCAGATGATGCATCCGGCCGTGAAGGCCGCGGGCACCCAGCTGCCCGAGGCGTTGACGCCGGTCTATTCGACCATCGCCGGGCTGGCCCAGCCGGTGCTGCGGCGCGAGGTGCGTTCGGGCCTGGCGCGCGCGGTGCTCGACGAGACCCTGCCGGCCGGCGCCGCGCCGCACGGTGCCTGGGACCTGCGCCGGGCGCTGAGCTTTCTGCACTATCCCGCGCCCGACGTCTCGATGGCCACGCTCGAGGACCACAGCCATCCGGCCTGGCAGCGGCTCAAGGCCGACGAGCTGCTGGCGCAGCAGCTGTCGCAGTTGCAGGCGCGGCGCGCGCGGGCGGCTCAGAGGGCGCCGGTGCTGGATGCGGCGGCCTCCGGCGCTTCATTGCACCGCGAACTGCTGGCCGTGCTGCCCTTCGCGTTGACCGGCGCGCAGCAGCGCGTCGGCGACGAGATCACGCGGGACCTGGCGCGCGCGCTCCCGATGCACCGGCTGCTGCAGGGCGACGTCGGTTCCGGCAAGACCGTGGTGGCGGCGCTGGCCGCCGCGCGCTGCATCGATGCCGGCCACCAGTGCGCGCTGATGGCGCCGACCGAGATCCTGGCGGCGCAGCACTTCGGCAAGCTGGTCGGCTGGCTCGATCCGCTGCTGGCCGAGCGCGGCCTGCGCGTGGCCTGGCTCACCGGCAGCCAGAAGAAGAAGGAGCGCGACGCGATGGCGGCCGCGGTCGAGAGCGGCGAGGCGGCGCTGGTGATCGGCACCCATGCGGTGATCTCCGAGAAGGTGCGCTTCAAGAAACTGGCGCTGGCGATCATCGACGAGCAGCATCGCTTCGGCGTCGCCCAGCGCCTGGCCCTGCGCGGCAAGGCGGTCGGCGACCTCGAGCCGCATCTGCTGATGATGAGCGCCACGCCGATCCCGCGCACCTTGGCGATGAGCTACTACGCCGACCTCGACGTCTCGACGCTCGACGAGCTGCCGCCGGGTCGCACGCCGATCGTGACCAAGCTGGTGGCCGAGCACCGCCGCGACGAAGTCATCGACCGGATCCAGGCCCAGTTGCAGCAGGGCCGGCAGGTCTACTGGGTCTGTCCGCTGATCGAGGAGAGCGAGGCGGTCGATCTGCGCAACGCCACCGAGACCCGCGACGAACTGGCCGATGCGCTGGGCGAGCAGGTCGGCGTCGGCCTGCTGCATTCGCGCATGCCGACCGCCGAAAAGCAGGCGGTGATGGAGAGCTTCACGGCCAACAAGCTGCAGGTGCTGGTCAGCACCACGGTGATCGAGGTCGGCGTGGACGTGCCCAACGCCTCGCTGATGGTGATCGAGCATGCCGAGCGCTTCGGCCTGTCGCAACTGCACCAGCTGCGCGGCCGGGTCGGGCGCGGTGCGGCCGCCTCGGCCTGCGTGCTGCTGTACGCGCCGAACGAGGGCGGCCGGGTCGGCGAGACCGCACGGGCGCGGCTCAAGGCCATGGCCGAGACCGCTGACGGCTTCGAGATCGCGCGCCGCGACCTCGAGATCCGCGGCCCCGGCGAATTCCTCGGCGCCCGCCAGTCGGGGGCGCCGCTGTTGCGTTTCGCCGATCTCAGCACCGATGTCATGCTGCTCGACTGGGCCCGAGAACTGGCCCCGCAGATGCTCGACCGGTACCCCGAACTCGCCGCAAGACACGTGGACCGCTGGCTGGGCAGCAAAGCCGAATACCTGAAGGCCTGACCCAGGGCCGGTGCAGCCAGGCCCGCTCGTGAAACACCGCGGAACCGGCTTCGCCGGGCCGCCGGTGTTGCCCCCGGCAGGGGGTGGGCGGGCTACACGAAGTGAGCCCAACCTGGGGGCGAGCCACATTCACGAGCAATAATTGTTTAAAACTATGACGCTGACTGAACTCAAATACATTGTTGCGGTCGCGCGCGAACGGCATTTCGGCAAGGCCGCGGAGGCCTGCTACGTCTCGCAACCCACCCTGTCGGTGGCGATCAAGAAGCTCGAGGACGAACTCGAGGTCAAGCTCTTCGAGCGCAGCGCCGGCGAGGTCACGGTGACGCCGCTGGGCGAGCAGATCGTGCAGCAGGCGCAGAGCGTGCTCGACCAGGCCGCCAGCATCAAGGAGATCGCCAAGCGCGGCAAGGATCCGCTGTCCGGCCCGCTGAACCTCGGCGTGATCTACACCATCGGCCCCTACCTGCTGCCCGACCTGGTGCGCCAGAACATCGCGCGCACGCCGCAGATGCCGCTGGTGCTGCAGGAGAACTTCACCGCCAAGCTGCTCGAGATGCTGCGCGCCGGCGAGATCGACTGCGCCATCATGGCCGAGCCCTTTCCCGACACCGGCCTGGCGATGGCCGCGCTCTACGACGAGCCCTTCATGGCCGCGCTGCCGGCGCATCACCCGCTGGCCGAGCGCGAGTCGGTGAGTTCCGACGAACTCAAGAAGGAAACCATGCTGCTGCTCGGCACCGGCCACTGCTTCCGCGATCACGTGCTCGAGGTGTGCCCCGAGTTCGCCCGCTTCTCGAGCAACGCCGAAGGCATTCGCAAGAGCTTCGAAGGCTCGTCGCTGGAGACCATCAAGCACATGGTCGCTTCGGGCATGGGCGTGACGCTGGTGCCGCGGCTGTCGGTGCCGGCCGAGGCGCTCAAGCCCCGCGGCAAGGGGCGCAAGGAGCCCGAGCAGATCGTGCGCTACCTGCCGGTGCGCGACGCCCACGGCGGCGAGCCGCCGACGCGGCGCGTGGTGCTGGCCTGGCGGCGCAGCTTCACGCGCTACGAGGCGATCGCGGCGCTGCGCAATGCGATCTATGCCTGCGAACTGCCGGGCGTGAAACGCCTGTCCTGAGATAGAGTGCGCATGTTGCGAAGCCGGTGCGCCGTTTCCGGCTTCTTCCTGCCGTCAACCCTTCTGTAGAAAGAACCCTTCGCATGGCCAAAGTCATCAAGAAAGCCAAGTCGCCCGCCGCTTCCGCTCCCGCTTCGTCGGCCGGCAAGGTGCCGCGCAAAGGCGGCGTCCGGGTGACCGAGGAATCGGGCGGCCGCAATGCCCCGATCATCAACATCGGCATCGACCGCCAGGACCGCGCGGCCATCGCCGAAGGCCTGAGCCGAGTGCTGGCCGACACCTACACGCTTTACCTGACCACCCACAACTTCCACTGGAACGTGACCGGCCCGCACTTCAACTCGCTGCATGCGATGTTCATGGGCCAGTACACCGAGCTCTGGACCTCGACCGACGTGCTGGCCGAGCGCATCCGCGCGCTGGGTCACTACGCACCGGGGTCCTATGCCGAATTCAGCAAGATCGCCACCGTGCCCGATGTGCCGCAGACGCCGCCCAAGGCAATGGAGATGGTGCGCATCCTGGTCAAGGGCCATGAGACCGTGTCGCGCATCGCGCGCGAGTTCATCCCCGTGGCCGAGGAAGCCGGCGACGACCCGACCGCCGACATGCTGACTGCGCGTTGTACCGTGCACGACCAGACGGCCTGGATGCTGCGCTCGCTCCTTGAGGAGTGACTCGCCCCCAGGTTGTCTCACTGCTTGTAGCCGCCCACCCCCTGTCTGCGCCGGCCGTCGCAAGGGCGTGCGCTGCCGCACAGGTTCGCCATTCCTCGTCTCCTTTCTTTTCGTAGCCAAATGACTACTGGGCGTTCACGGCTTGCGCTGTGGCTCGACCTGATCCGATGGAACCGGCCGGCCGGCTGGCTGTTGCTGTTGTGGCCGACCCTGGGCGCGCTCTGGTTCGCGGCCGGCGGCTGGCCGGGCTGGCACCTGCTGGTCGTGTTCGTGCTCGGCACCTTCCTCATGCGCAGCGCGGGCTGCTGCGTCAATGACGTCGCCGACCGCGACTTCGACCGCCACGTCAAGCGCACCGCGCAGCGGCCGGTTACCAGCGGCGCGATCTCGGTCAAGGAGGCGCTGTCGGTCGGGGCCGTGCTGGCCCTGTGCGCGTTCGCGCTGGTGCTCACCACCAACCAGGTGACGGTGCTGTGGTCCTTCGTGGCGCTCGCGATCACGCTGGCCTATCCCTACGCCAAGCGCTTCGTCTCGATCCCGCAGGCCGTGCTTGGCATCGCCTTCAGCTTCGGCATCCCGATGGCCTTCGCCGCCGTGCGTGCCGAAGTGCCGGCGCTGGCATGGTGGCTGCTGGCCGGCAACCTGTTCTGGGTGCTGGCCTACGACACCGAGTACGCGATGGTCGACCGCGACGACGACCTGCGCATCGGCATGAAGACCTCGGCGATCACTTTCGGGCGTTTCGACGTCGCGATCGTGATGGCGTGCTACGCGCTGTTCCTGCTGGTCTGGACCGCGGCCGGCGCCGGCATGGGGCTGGGCCCGGTCTTCTACCTGGGCATCGCGGCGGCCGCGGCGCAGGCGCTGTGGCATTGGCGCCTGATCCGCGAGCGCACCCGCGAGGGCTGTTTCAAGGCCTTCCGCCTCAACCACTGGCTGGGCTTCACCGTGTTCGCCGGCGTTGCGGGGGCCTGGCTCGCCCCCAGGTTGGCTCACTTCGTGTAGCCGCCCACCCCCTGCCGGGGGCAGTCAGCGGCCCGGCGAAGCCGCTTCCGCGACTGCCCACAAACGGGCGCGCTGCGCGCAGCCGAAGAACAAGCACTGCCTCTCTTCTACCGGCCGGCGCAGCCAGGCCCGTTGGTGAAACACCGCGGAACCGGCTTCGCCGGGCCGCCGGTGTTGCCCCCGGCAGGGGGTGGGCGCCCGGACACGAAGTGCCGGGCAACCTGGGGGCGAGCCTACTTTCCGAACTCGGCGGCCAGCTCGCCGGCGCGCTGGTGGGCGGCGCGGATCGCGGCCTTGAACTTGCCGGCCACGTCGGCGTTTTCCATCGACGTGATCGCCGCATGGGTGGTGCCGCCCTTGGAGGTCACGCGCGCGCGCAGCACCGCCGGCGGTTCGCTGGCGCTGGCGGCCAGTGCCGTGGCCCCCGAGAAGGTGCCCACCGCGAGCTGGTGCGCCTGTTCCGGCGTCAGGCCCAGCGAAATGCCGGCCTCGGTCATGGCCTCGAGGAAATAGAACACATAGGCCGGACCGGAGCCGGAGACCGCAGTGACCGCGTCGAGCGCGTTCTCGGCATCGACCCAGATCAGCTCACCGGTGGCGCCCAGCACCTGTTCCACCCGCTTGCGGCCCGCGCCGTCGACGGCGTCGCGCGCGAACAGCCCGGTCATGCCCTGGCCGACCAGCGCCGGCGTGTTGGGCATTGCCCGCACCACGCGCTCGGTGCCGAGCCAGCGGGCGATGCTGTCGGACGGAATGCCCGCGGCGACGCTGAGATGCAGGGCATCCGGCGCCAGCCCGCGCACCGGCTTCGCGGCTTCGGCGAAATTCTGCGGCTTGACCGCCCAGACGATGACCTCGCAGCGCGCCAGGGCCGGGCCGGCCTCGGCCTGGGCAACGATGCCGAAATCGCGGGCCAGCCGGTCTCGCGCCTCGGCAAAGGGCTCCACGATCTCGAAGGTGGCTGCCGGCGTGTCCTGCTTGATGAGCCCGCCGATGACCGCGCTGGCCATGTTGCCGCCGCCGATGAAGGCGATCGGGGGCAGGGGGAGCGGCTCCTGGCGTGGCAGGAAGGTGACTGCGATGTTCATGACGTGTCCGTGAATTCGAAGGCTGCGAACTGGGTGACCTGCAGCGGGTTGAAATTGTCGTCGCTCACCGCGACCAGCATCCGGCGCCCGCCGGGCAGATCGGGGCCCCAGCAGAGCCCCTCGGTATTGTCCAGCCGCGAAAGCCCGAGCGCCGCGAAGTCCGCCACCAGCTTCTTCGGTGCCGGCCGGTGATCGTCCGGCGACAGCGCATCGAGAGCCAGGGTGTCGCTGGCCTCGCGGGTGTCGATCTCGTAGAGGCGCAGCGAATTGCCGATCCCGGCCGCATAGGCGCGCTCGAGGACCAGCATCCGGTTGGCGTCGATCATCAGCACCTCGCTGACGCCGTTGTCGGCATAGGTGCCGGGCAGCAGCGGGCGCAGGGGGATCGCGTCGGGCCGGTAGGCGATCTGGCGCCGGGCCTGGCCGCTCGCGAGGTCGATCCGGGTGAAGCGGCAGGGCCCGCCGGGCGCGCGCAGCGTGGGCACCGGGCCATCCTGCAGCAGCGCGTTTTCCATCGCCACCCAGGCGTCGCGGCCGTCGGGCGTCAGCGCGAGCCCCTCCAGCCCGAGGTTGTCCCGCGGGCCACGCCGGCCGCTGCGGTCGGCGGCGAACATCGCGGGCAGCGCGATCTCGCGCACCAGCGTGCCGTCGCGCAGCGACTCATAGAGCGCCGGACCGAAGCCGCGCGCGACGTCGCCCTCGCTGGTCCAGAGCACCGTGCCGGTGTCCGGGCGCCAGCGGATCGCCTCGGGGTCGATCACCGGGATGTCCGCGGTCGCGGCACGCCGCGCCGGCCAGGGCGCGCCGCCGGCCTGTCGCAGCAAGGTGACGCCCACCGGCTTCGGTGGCCCGTCCCCGACCGCGGGCCAGCGCATGCTGTAGAACCGTGCGGCCGCAAGTTCCGACCGGTCGTCGCTGAGAAGCAGGTACTCGCCTCGCGCGGGGTCGTAGTCGATCCCGGAGAGTCCGCCCACGACGGTGCCCTCGAACTCCGCCCGATGCGGCCACTGCGCTTCGCCGACCAGGCGCAACGACTGCGCCTGCGGCGAGGGCGCCGGGCCGGCGGGGGCGTTGCGGCAGCCGGCGAGCACGCCGGCCATCCCCGCCGCCAGCAGCAACCGGCGGCGGGCGAGGGACGGTGGTTGCCTGGCGCGCATCTCGAAAGTCTACGGGCTGGCGGGTTTTTGCAAGCCGGGGGTGTTGACGAAGCTTTGGGACTATGCAACAATCGCGGGCTTCGCTTCAAAAGGCGAAAGTTTCTGCCCAGCGGAAGCGCACCGAAGTGGTTTTGGTGTGTGGACGACGGGCCCAAGACTGACCGCAGCGCTACACAACCGGATCCAGCCGGGGTGGCAAACGGTACAAGTTGGGAATATCAAGACATGATCCAAACTGAATCCCGGCTCGATGTGGCCGACAACACGGGCGCGAAATCCGTCCTGTGTATCAAGGTGCTCGGTGGCTCCAAGCGGCGTTATGCCAGCGTGGGCGACGTCATCAAGGTCAGCATCAAGGAGGCTGCTCCGCGCGGTCGCGTCAAAAAAGGCGAGATCTACAGTGCAGTGGTGGTTCGCACCGCCAAGGGCATCCGTCGTGCAGACGGCTCGCTCGTCAAATTCGACGGCAACGCAGCCGTGTTGCTCAATGCCAAGCTGGAGCCCATCGGCACCCGCATCTTCGGACCGGTCACGCGCGAACTGCGCACCGAGAAGTTCATGAAGATCGTGTCGCTGGCCCCCGAAGTTCTCTAAGGACAACAACGCCATGAACAAGATTCGCAAAGGCGACCAGGTCATCGTGTTGGCCGGGCGCGACAAGGGCAAGCGCGGCACTGTGTCGCTGCGCAAGGACGATTCCTACCTGATCGTCGACGGCATCAACATGGTCAAGAAGCACACCAAGCCGAACCCTCTCAAGGGTACGACGGGTGGCATCGTTGAAAAGACCATGCCCATTCACCAATCCAACGTGGCGATCTTCAATGCCGCGACCGGCAAGGCCGATCGCGTGGGCATCAAGGTCTCGGACGGCAAGCGCGTGCGCGTCTTCAAGTCCAGCGGCGACGAAATCAAGCTGGCCTAAGGAGTACTCACATGGCACGTCTCCAACAACACTACCGCGAAAAGATCGCCAAGGATCTGACCGAGAAGTTCGGTTACACCTCGCCGATGCAGGTTCCGCGCCTGACCAAGATCACGCTCAACATGGGTGTGGGTGAAGCAGTCGCCGACAAGAAGGTTCTCGACAACGCTGTCGCCGACCTGACCAAGATCGCCGGCCAGAAGCCGGTCGTGACCAAGTCGAAGAAGGCCATCGCCGGCTTCAAGATTCGCGAGAACCAGCCGATCGGCTGCATGGTCACGCTGCGTGGCGTTCAGATGTACGAATTCCTGGATCGTTTCGTGACCGTGGCCCTGCCGCGCGTTCGCGACTTCCGCGGGATCTCGGGCCGTGCCTTCGATGGCCGCGGCAACTACAACATCGGCGTCAAAGAGCAGATCATTTTCCCCGAGATCGAATACGACAAGGTCGATGCCCTGCGCGGTCTCAATATCAGCATCACGACGACGGCCAAGACCGATGAAGAAGCCAAGGCGCTTCTCGCTGGCTTCCGTTTCCCGTTCAAGAACTGAGGCGACCTGTGGCTAAAGCATCTTTGATCCAGCGCGAACTCAAGCGCGACAACCTGGTCGCCAAGTACGCGGCGAAGCACGCCGAACTCAAGGCGATCGCCAACGACTTCAAGAAGAGCGACGAAGAGCGTGCAGCTGCCCGTCTGGGCCTGCAAAAGCTGCCGCGCAACGCGAACCCCACGCGCCAGCGCAACCGCTGCGAAATCACCGGTCGTCCGCGTGGCACCTTCCGTCAGTTCGGTCTGGGCCGCGCCAAGATTCGTGAACTGGCTTTCGCTGGCGACATCCCCGGTGTCACCAAGGCCAGCTGGTAAGCCAGGCAGGAGTAAACAACATGAGCATGAGTGATCCCATTGCCGACCTGCTGACGCGTATCCGTAACGCGCAGATGGTGGCGAAGCCCACTGTGTCGGTCCCGTCTTCCAAGGTGAAGATCGCGATCTCGCAGGTCCTGAAGGACGAAGGCTACATCGACGGCTTCCAGGTCAAGACCGAAGCCGGCAAGTCCGAACTCGTCATCACGCTGAAGTACTACGCTGGCCGTCCGGTCATCGAGCGCATCGAGCGTGTGAGCCGTCCCGGCCTGCGCGTCTACAAGGCCAGCGCAGCCATTCCGCAAGTCCAGAACGGCCTCGGCGTCGCGATCGTCACGACCCCCCAGGGCGTGATGACCGACCGCAAGGCGCGCGCTACCGGTGTCGGTGGCGAAGTCCTGTGCTACGTCGCCTAACCGAGACATCGAGGAGTTACTGAAATGTCCCGAGTAGGAAAAATGCCGGTCGCCATCCCCGCAGGCGTGGATGTGTCGATCAAGGAAGACCAGATCAGCGTCAAGGGTACGGGCGGTTCGCTCAACCTGCCGCGCAATGCACTGGTCAACGTCGTCTCCAAGGACGGCCAGCTGAGCTTCGAGCCCGCCAACGATTCGCGTGAAGCGAATGCGATGAGCGGCACGCTGCGCCAGCTCGTGAACAACATGGTGGTTGGTGTGACCAAGGGCTTCGAGAAGAAGCTCAACCTGGTCGGCGTCGGCTACAAGGCCGCGGCGCAGGGCAGCAAGCTGAACCTCCAGGTCGGCTACTCGCATCCGGTCAACAAGGACATGCCGCAAGGCATCACGGTGGCAACGCCCACCCCGACCGAAGTGATCATCAAGGGTGCCGACCGCCAACGCGTCGGCCAAGTGGCCGCTGAGATCCGCGCTATTCGTCCGCCAGAGCCCTACAAGGGCAAGGGCATCCGTTATTCGGACGAGAAGATCGTGATCAAAGAGACCAAGAAGAAATAAGGGGCAGCAAAATGATGTTGACCAAAAAAGCACAGCGCCTTCGCCGCTCGCGCCAGACCCGCATTCGCATTGCGACGCAGGGCGTGGCGCGCCTGACGGTGAACCGCACCAACCTGCACATCTACGCCACCGTCATCTCCGACGACGGCTCCAAGGTGATCGCCACCGCATCGACCGCCGAGGCCGAAATGCGTGCTTCGCTGGGCGCTTCGGGCAAGGGTGCCACCGCTGCCGCGGCCACCGCCATCGGCAAGCGCATCGCTGAAAAGGCGAAGGCTGCCGGCGTCGAGAAGGTCGCTTTCGACCGCGCAGGTTTCGCCTACCACGGCCGCGTCAAGGCGCTGGCCGATGCGGCCCGCGAAGCCGGCCTGCAGTTCTAACCGGACACGAGATTCAAAATGGCAAAGATTCAGGCAAGAACGCAGAACGAAGGCCCCGAGGACGGTCTGCGCGAGAAGATGATCGCGATCAACCGCGTCACCAAGGTGGTGAAGGGTGGTCGTATCCTCGGTTTCGCAGCACTCACCGTGGTGGGTGACGGCGACGGTCGCGTCGGCATGGGCAAGGGCAAGTCGAAGGAAGTGCCGGCAGCCGTGCAGAAGGCGATGGAAGAAGCCCGCCGCAACCTCGCGAAGATCTCGATCAAGAACGGCACGCTGCATCACCGCGTGACCGGCCATCACGGCGCCGCTTCGGTCGTCATGATCCCGGCCCCGAAGGGTACCGGCATCATCGCCGGCGGCCCGATGCGCGCCGTGTTCGAAGTGATGGGCATCACCGACATCGTGGCCAAGAGCCATGGTTCGTCGAACCCCTACAACATGGTCCGCGCCACCCTGGACGGCCTGAAGAACTCGACGACCGCGTCCGAAGTCGCCGCCAAGCGCGGCCTGACGGTCGAAGAGCTCTTCGCCTGAACCGGAGCAGCAACATGACGACGCAACAACAAACCGTCAAGGTCCAATTGGTCAAGAGCCCGATCGGTACCAAGGAATCGCATCGCGCCACCGTGCGCGGCCTGGGCCTGCGCAAGCTCAACAGCGTGAGCGAGCTGCAGGACACGCCCGCAGTGCGCGGCATGATCAACAAGATCAGTTATCTGGTCAAAGTGCTCTAACCAGAGCCACTGAGAGAGACGCATATGGAACTCAATGGCATCAAGCCGGCCGACGGCGCCAAGCATGCAAAGCGCCGTGTCGGCCGCGGCATCGGCTCGGGCATCGGCAAGACCGCGGGTCGCGGTCACAAGGGTCAGAAGTCGCGCGCAGGCGGTTTCCACAAGGTGGGCTTCGAAGGCGGTCAAATGCCGCTGCAGCGTCGTCTGCCGAAGCGTGGCTTCAAGTCGCAACTTCTCAAGTACAACGCCGAAGTCACGCTGACCGCTCTCGAGCAGCTCGGCCTGGCCGAAGTGGATCTGCTGGCGCTCAAGCAAGCAGGCCTCGTGGGCCAGATCGCGAAGGTCGTCAAGATCATCAAGACCGGTGAGCTCACCAAGGCCGTCAAGCTGACGGGCATCGGCGCGACCGCCGGCGCCAAGGCTGCGATCGAAGCCGCCGGCGGCAGCGTCGCCTAAACACTCGGACCGAAAGAAGTTCTTCGTGGCAACCAACGCGGCAACGCTCGCAAAGACAGGCAAGTTCGGCGACCTGCGTCGCCGGCTGGTCTTCTTGCTGCTCGCGCTCGTGGTCTATCGCGTCGGGGCTCACATCCCGGTGCCGGGCATCAACCCGGACCAACTGGCGCAGCTGTTCCAAGGTCAGCAGGGCGGCATCCTGAGCCTGTTCAACATGTTCTCGGGCGGGGCGCTGTCGCGCTTCACCGTGTTCGCGCTGGGCATCATGCCGTACATCTCCGCGTCGATCATCATGCAACTGATGACCTACGTGGTGCCGACCTTCGAGCAGCTGAAGAAGGAAGGCGAGGCGGGGCGGCGCAAGATCACGCAGTACACGCGCTACGGCACGCTGGGCCTGGCCTTGTTCCAGTCCTTCAGCATCGCAGTGGCGCTCGAGTCGTCCGCAGGCCTGGTGGTTTCGCCCGGCTTCGGCTTCCGGCTCACAGCGATGATCAGCCTGACGGCAGGCTCGATGTTCCTGATGTGGCTCGGCGAGCAGATCACCGAGCGCGGTCTCGGCAACGGGATCTCGATCCTGATCTTCGCCGGCATCGCGGCCGGCTTGCCGAACGCGATCGGCGGACTGCTGGAACTGGTTCGCACCGGTGCCATGAACGTGATCGTCGCGCTGTTCATCGTCGCGGTGGTCGTGCTGGTGACCTACTTCGTGGTGTTCGTCGAGCGCGGCCAGCGCAAGATCCTTGTGAACTATGCGCGGCGACAGGTCGGCAACAAGGTCTACGGCGGTCAGTCGTCGCACCTGCCGCTGAAGCTGAACATGGCCGGCGTGATTCCGCCGATCTTCGCGTCGTCTATCATCCTGCTGCCGACGACCGTCGTGGGCTGGTTCAGCACCGGCGAGAGCATGCGCTGGATCAAGGACATCGCGAGCGCGCTGCAGCCGGGGCAACCGATCTACGTGCTGCTGTACGCCACCGCGATCGTGTTCTTCTGCTTCTTCTACACGGCGCTGGTGTTCAACAGCCGCGAAACCGCCGACAACCTGAAGAAGAGCGGTGCGTTCATTCCAGGCATTCGCCCGGGTGACCAGACCGCACGCTATATCGACAAGATCCTGGTTCGACTGACGTTGGCCGGCGCGGTGTACATCACCTTCGTCTGCCTGCTGCCGGAGTTCCTGATCCTCAAGTACAACGTGCCGTTCTATTTCGGCGGGACGTCCTTGCTGATCATTGTGGTCGTGACGATGGACTTCATGGCCCAGGTGCAGAACTACATGATGTCGCAGCAGTACGAGTCGCTGCTGAAGAAAGCCAACTTCAAGACGTCGTAGCCGCACGGGTCTTGAACGCAACGAATTTTCAGGCGAATGGTTCGCCGAGTTGAACAGAGTCTTAGGAGAAAGAAATGAGAGTTTCGGCTTCGGTCAAAACCATCTGCCGTAATTGCAAGATCATCCGCCGCAAGGGTGTGGTGCGCGTGATCTGTACCGACCCGCGCCACAAGCAGCGCCAGGGTTGATTGTTAGAGATATAGAGGACGCACATGGCACGTATTGCTGGCATCAACATTCCGCCGCACAAGCACGCTGAAATCGGCCTGACCGCCATTTTCGGCATCGGTCGCACCCGCGCACGCAAGATCTGCGAAGCGAGCGGCATCGACTATGCGAAGAAGATCAAGGATCTGACCGACGCCGATCTCGAGAAGATCCGCGACCAGATCGCTCTCTTCACCATCGAAGGTGACCTGCGTCGCGAAACGACGATGAACATCAAGCGCTTGATGGACATCGGCTGCTACCGCGGCTTCCGTCACCGTCGCGGCCTGCCGATGCGCGGCCAGCGTACGCGCACCAATGCCCGCACCCGCAAGGGTCCGCGCAAGGCAGCGCAGTCCCTGAAGAAATAAGGATAGACCATGGCTAAAGCTCCTGCCAACAACGCGGCACAACGCGTTCGCAAGAAGGTTCGCAAGAACGTTGCGGACGGCATCGCCCACGTGCACGCCTCGTTCAACAACACGATCATCACGATCACCGACCGCCAGGGCAACGCTCTGTCGTGGGCGTCGTCGGGTGGTCAAGGCTTCAAGGGTTCGCGCAAGTCGACGCCGTTCGCTGCGCAGGTCGCCTCCGAAGTGGCCGGCCGCGCTGCGGTCGACCAAGGCATCAAGAACCTCGACGTCGAGATCAAGGGCCCCGGCCCGGGTCGCGAATCGTCGGTGCGCGCACTGGCTGCGCTCGGCATCCGGATCAACTCCATTGCCGACGTGACCCCGGTTCCGCACAACGGCTGCCGTCCGCAAAAGCGTCGTCGCATCTAAGGCGACAATGCTCGGCGCAGCCTGCTTCACAGCGGCTGCGCATTTTTTGTTTTTGTTGAAGCCCACCGCCATCGGCACGCCGCTGATGGCTCCCGCAGTCTCCCTGCGGCAGATGACATAGAAGGAAGATCAAGTGGCACGCTATCTCGGCCCCAAGGCCAAACTCTCCCGCCGCGAAGGCACCGACCTGTTCCTGAAGAGCGCCCGCCGTTCGATCCAGGACAAGGCCAAGTTCGACTCCAAGCCCGGCCAGCATGGCCGCACCTCGGGTCAGCGCACCTCCGACTTCGGCCTCCAACTGCGCGAGAAGCAGAAGGTCAAGCGCATGTACGGCGTGCTCGAGAAGCAGTTCCGCCGCTACTTCGAGGAAGCCGACCGCCGCCGTGGCAACACCGGCGCCAACCTGCTGTTCATCCTTGAATCGCGCCTGGACAACGTGGTCTACCGCATGGGCTTCGGCTCGACCCGTGCCGAAGCACGCCAGCTCGTGTCGCACAAGGCGATCACGGTCAACGGCAAGTCGGTCAACATCCCGTCGTACCTGGTCAAGACCGGCGACGTGATCGCTGTTCGCGACAAGTCGAAGAAGCAGACCCGCGTGGCCGAAGCGCTGCAGCTGGCCGCCCAAGTCGGCATGCCGGCCTGGGTCGACGTCAATGCCGACAAGGCTGAAGGCACCTTCAAGAAGGTGCCCGATCGCGACGAATTCGCGGCCGACATCAACGAATCGCTGATCGTCGAACTGTATTCCCGCTAAGACGGCAACGTGCCGCTGACGCGGCCCGTACTTTTGATTTTTTGTTCCCGCTGGGGCCGCGCCCCGCGGGCGCTTCACCAGCCTTACCGGTGTAACGAGCCGGGGGTATTGAGAGGAAGTCCTGCATGCAAACCACCCTGCTGAAACCCAAGACCATCCAGGTCGAGCAACTCGCGCCCAACAAGGCGAAGGTGACGCTCGAGCCGTTCGAGCGCGGCTACGGCCACACGCTCGGCAATGCACTGCGCCGCGTCCTGCTGTCGTCGATGGTGGGCTACTCGGCCACCGAAGTGACGATCGCGGGCGTGCTGCACGAGTACTCGTCGATCGATGGCGTGCAGGAAGACGTCGTCAACATCCTGCTGAACCTCAAGGGCGTGGTGTTCAAGCTCCACAACCGCGATGAAGTCACGCTGAGCCTGCGCAAGGACGGCGAGGGTCCGGTCACGGCTTCCGACATCCAGACGCCGCACGACGTCGAGATCATCAATCCCGACCACGTCATTGCCCACCTGTCGCAAGGCGGCAAGCTCGACATGCAGATCAAGGTCGAGAAGGGTCGCGGCTACGTGCCCGGCACGATGCGCCGCTACGCCGACGAGCCGACCAAGTCGATCGGCCGGATCGTGCTCGACGCGTCGTTCTCGCCGGTCAAGCGCGTGAGCTACACGGTCGAAAGCGCCCGTGTCGAACAGCGTACCGACCTGGACAAGCTGCTGGTCGAAATCGAGACCAACGGTGCGATCACCGCCGAAGATGCAGTGCGCGCCTCGGCCAAGATCCTGGTGGAACAACTGGCTGTGTTCGCACAGCTCGAAGGCGGCGAACTGGCAGCCTTCGATGCGCCGGCTCCGCGCAGCGCCCAGCAGTTCGACCCGATCCTGCTGCGCCCGGTCGACGAACTCGAACTCACGGTGCGTTCGGCCAACTGCCTGAAGGCCGAGAACATCTACTACATCGGCGACCTGATCCAGCGCACCGAAAACGAGCTGCTCAAGACCCCGAACCTGGGTCGCAAGTCGCTCAACGAAATCAAGGAAGTGCTCGCCTCGCGCGGCCTCACCTTGGGCATGAAGCTCGAAAGCTGGCCGCCGGCCGGTCTCGACAAGCGATAATTCGAAGTTGGCCCTGAAGAAGAGGGCCAGTGCACCGGGCAGTACCTGACACGGCTGCCTGTTTTTATAAAGTAAAGGAAAAAGCACCATGCGTCACGGACACGGACTCCGCAAACTCAACCGCACCAGCTCGCACCGCCTCGCGATGCTGCAGAACATGATGAATTCGCTCATCGAGCACGAAGTCATCAAGACCACGGTCCCCAAGGCCAAGGAACTGCGCCGCGTCATCGAGCCGATGATCACCCTGGCCAAGAAGCCGACGGTTGCCAACAAGCGCCTCGCCTTCGACCGCCTGCGCAGCCGCGACAGCGTCGTCAAGCTCTTCGGCGAACTCGGTCCGCGCTACCAGGCACGCCCGGGCGGCTATACGCGCATCCTGAAAATGGGTTTCCGCGTGGGCGACAATGCGCCTATGGCCCTGGTCGAATTGGTCGATCGCCCCGAAATTTCTGAAGAAGTTTCGGGCGCCGAGCAAAACGCCGCCGAATAGTATATAATTCCATCTTGCCGCGCGATGGAGCAGCCTGGTAGCTCGTTGGGCTCATAACCCAAAGGTCGCAAGTTCAAATCTTGCTCGCGCAACCAAATTCCCGATAACCCTTTCAGGTTGTCGACGAAGCAAAAAAGCCCACTTTCCAGTGGGCTTTTTTGTTTTTGGATTTTTGTTTTCCAGCGGTAATTGAAATCAGTCGGGCACGACCGCCGTGACCTCGATCTCGATCTTGGCGCGCGCCTCGACCAGCGCCGCCACCTGCACGCAGGTCATGGCGGGGAAATTCCTGCCCATGGCGTCGCGGTAGACCGGGCCCAGCTCGCCGAGGCGGCGGTTGTACTCGTCGCGATCCGTGATGTACCAGGTCATGCGCACCATGTGCTCCGGACCGGCACCGCCTTCGCGCAGCACTTCGACGATGTTGCGCAGCGCCAGCCCCGCCTGTTCGATGAAGTCGTCGGACTCGAATTGCTGCTGCGCATTCCAGCCGATCTGGCCACCGACGAAGACCGTCGTTCCGCGCGCGGCGATGCCGTTCGCATAGCCTTTGGGTGGCAGCCAGCCTGGGGGTTGCAGTTGCTTGATCATGTCATTTGCCTCAGTTTGAATCTCTGGAGTTTTCCTGTTTCGGTGCGCGGCAGCTGGGCCACGAACGCGATTTCGCGGGGGTATTTGTAGGGCGCGATGCTGGCCTTGACGTGGTCCTGCAGCGCCTTGGTCAGTGCGGCATCGCCAGTGTGCCCCGGCTTGAGCACGCAGAAGGCCTTGACGATCATGCCGCGCTCCTCGTCGGGCTTGCCGATGACGCCGCATTCGGCGACCGCCGGGTGCCTGAGCAGTGCGTCCTCGACCTCCGGGCCGCCCACGTTGTAGCCGGCCGTGACGATCATGTCGTCGGCGCGCGACTGGTAGAAGAAGTAGCCGTCCTCGTCCTCGACGAAGGCATCGCCGGGATAGTTCCAGCCGCCCCGGACGTAGTCGGCCTGCCGAGGATCGTCCAGGTAGCGGCAACCCACGGGTCCGATGATCGCCAGCTTGCCGACCGTGCCGCGCGGCACCTCGTTGCCCTCGTCGTCGACCACCCTGGCCGTGAAGCCCGGCACGGCCTTGCCGACCGCGCCGCGCCGCACTTCCCCGCCTGCGGCCGAGATGTAGATGTGGAACACCTCGGTGCCGCCGATGCCGTCGACCATCTCGAGGCCGGTGGCCTGTTTCCAGAGCTGTCGCGTGGCGTCGGGCAGCGCTTCGCCCGCGCTCACGCTGATGCGCAGGCTGGGGACGCCGGCAGCCTTCGCGAAGGCCGCCATCTGGCGGTAGAAGGTGGGCGCGGTGTAGCAGATGGTGGCGCCGATCTCCCGGATCACGTCGACCATCGTCTCGGGCGTATAGGGCTTGTCGTGGAAGTACACCGAGGCGCCGGCCCACATCGGGAACACCAGCAGCCCGCCGAGCCCGAAAGTGAAGGCCAGCGGCGGCGAACCGATCACGATGTCGTCGCTGTGTGCCCGCAGCACGTGGCGCGGCCAGGTCTGGCACATCGCGAGCACGTCGCGGTGCGTGGTCACCGGCGCCTTGGGCTTGCCGGTGGTCCCTGAGGTGAAGGCGAGCAGCGCGATGTCGTCGGCAGCCGTCGGGCAGGCCTGGAAGACGCCGCTCTTCGCCGCGGCGCGCGTGGTCAGGGAGCCGGGCGCGTCCAGCTGATTGAACGCCACCACCGTGCGCAGCACCGGGTGGGCCCGTTGCGCGGTCTCCAGCTCGTCGAGCAGCTTCCCTTCGCACAGCGCGACCGTGGGTTGCGCCTTCTCGATGATCTCGCCGAGCTCCTTGGCACGCAGCAGCGGCATGGTGGCGACCGCGATCAGGCCGGCCTTGACCACGGCGAGCCAGGCCAGCGCCATCGCGATCGAATTGCCCCCGCGCAGCAGCACCCGGTTGCCGGGCACCAGGCGAAGGTCCTCGGTCAGTACCTGTGCGATGCGATTGACCTCCAGCGCCGCCTCGGCATAGCTCAGCGTGCGGCCGGGAGCGCGCAGCATCGGCTTGTCGCCAAGGCCCCGGGCGACGGCCTTGTCCAGCAGTTCCTCGACCAGATTCAGCTGGTCGGGCAACTGCAGCTCGGGCAGGTCGTAGCGGAAGATCGGCAACTGGTCCGCCGGCGGCAGCCGGTCATGCACGAAGCGGTCGGATTGCGCGCTTTGAGTCATGGGTTCCTCAGCACGGCCTTGCCGATGATCAGTTGCTGGACTTCGGTCGCGCCTTCGTAGATGCGCAGCGACCGGATGTCGCGGTAGAGGCTCTCGACCTTGGTGCCGACCTTGACGCCGAGGCCGCCGTGCATCTGCAGCGCCATGTCGATCACGCGGCTGGCGTTCTCGGTGGCGCACATCTTCGCCATGGCGGCGGCCGCCGTCAGGTCGCCCACCGCGGGCTGGCCACGACGCTCGCTGTCGTCGCGCATCCAGGCCGCGCGATAGGTCAGCAGCGCCGCGCTGTCGATCAGCGCCGCCATCTCGCCGAGCTTGGCTTGCGTGAGCTGGAAGTCGGCGAGCGTCTGGCCGAACATCATGCGTTTCTGCGCATGCTGGATGGCTTCGGACAGGGCGCGCCGCGCCATGCCGAGCGCCGCACCGGCCACCGAGGCGCGAAAGATGTCGAGCGTGCGCATCGCCAGCTTGAAGCCGCCGTTCAGTTCGCCCAGCTGGGCCGTGTGCGGCACGGTGCAGCCGTCGAAGCGCAGGGTCGCGAGCGGGTGCGGTGCCATGACCTCGATGTGCGCGGAGGTGTCGAGCCCCGGCGTCTTCGCATCGACGATGAAGGCCGTGATGCCGCGGGAGCCGGCGGTCGGATCGGTCTTGGCGAAGACGCAGTAGAAGTCGGCGATGCCGCCGTTGCTGATCCAGGTCTTCTCTCCGGTCAGGCGCCAGCCGTCGGCGGTGGCCTCGGCGCGCATCGCCATCGCACCGACGTCCGAGCCGGCATCGGGCTCGCTGAGCGCGAAGGCCGCGATCTTGTCGCCCCGGCCCACGGGAGCCAGGTAGTCGCCATGCTGGGCGGGCGTACCGGCGAGCGTGATGGCGCCGCTTCCCAGGCCCTGCATCGCGAAGGCGAAGTCGGCCAGCGGCGAATGGAAGGCGAGCGTCTCGCGCAGCAGCACCAGGGCGCGCGAATCGAGACGATCGAGCGCGCCGCCGGAACTCGCCGGCACGCAGTAGCGCAGCCAGCCGCCGTCGCCGAGGCGCCGCACCCAGTCGCGGCAGGCGGCGCGGTCGTCGCGCTCGTCCACCGATTGCGCGGCGGCCCAGGGCAGCAGCTCACGGGCGAGGGCGCGCTGCGCCTCGTCGAAGAAGGGCAGCGCGAGATGCGCCGTGGAGGGAGGGACAGCGGATGCGGCCATGCGATCAATCCCCTTGGAAGGCGGGCTTGCGCTTGGCCGCGAAGGCCTCGTAGGCGCGCTTGAAGTCGCCGGTCTGCATGCAGATCGCCTGCGCCTGCGCCTCGGACTCGATCGCCTGGTCGATGGTCATGGACCACTCCTGCGACAGCATCGTCTTGGTCATGCCGTGGGCGAAGCTGGGGCCCTCGGCGAGGTCGCGGGCGACTGCCGTGGCGGCGCCGAGCAGGGCGTCGCTCTCGTGCAGGGCGTTGAAGAAGCCCCAGGCATGGCCTTCCTGGGCGGTCATGGCGCGGCCGGTGAAGAGCAGCTCGGAGGCGCGGCCCTGGCCGATCATGCGCGGCAGCAGCGCGCAGGCGCCCATGTCGGCGCCGGCCAGACCGACCCGCGTGAACAGGAAGGCGGTGCGGGTGGCGGGCGAGCCGTAGCGCAGGTCGCAGGCCAGCGCGATCATCGCGCCGGCACCGGCACAGACGCCGTCGATGGCACCGACGATCGGCTGCGGGCAATGGCGGATCGCCTTGACGAGGTCGCCGGTCATGCGCGTGAACTCGAGCAGTTCGGGCATCTTCATCTGCGTCAGCGGGCCGATGATTTCGTGCACGTCGCCACCGGAGCAGAAGTTGCCGCCCGCGCCGGTGACCACGATCGCCTTGACGTCGGTGGCGAAGCTCAGTGCCCGGAACAGATCGCGCAGCTCGGCGTAGGAGTCGAAGGTCAGCGGGTTCTTGCGTTCGGGACGGTTCAGCGTGACGGTGCCGACGCCGGCCTCGAAGGCCCACGAGAAATGCTCGGCCTGGTAGCCGGCCTTGGGTTCGAACTGTGCGCGCATGGGACTCGCCGCGCCGATGTAGTGCTTCATAGGGCCTCCGCCATTTGTTGATGCGAATGCTGCTTGACCTTGCCGAGCAGCTTGTGGAGCTGGGTGATTTCTTTCGGGCTCAGCGACGCGAAGGCGTCGCAGATCCAGGCTTCGTGCTGTTGCGCCATCTCGTTGAACAGCTTGCGGCCGCGCGCCGTGAGTCGCACGCGCCAGGCTCGGCGGTCGCCGGCGACGTCGACGCGTTCGACCAGTCCCTCCGTGACCAGCTGGTCGGTGATGCCGGTGACGTTGCCGCCCGTGACCATCATGCGGCGCGACAGCTCGTTCATCTTGAGGCCCTCGGGCGCGCGCTCGAGCTGCGACATCAGGTCGAAGCGCGGCAGGGTGGTGGCGAACTGCTCGCGCAGTTCGTTGCGAACCTGCTTCTCGATCAGCTGGGTGCAGGTCAGCAGGCGCAGCCAGAGCCGGAGTTCGTCCGGGTGCTCGCTGTGGGCGCGGGCTTCGAGGTCCATGTCAGTGCCCGCCCGGCCGCCCGAAGGGCACTGAGCGCCCCCTCGGGGGGCAGCGATACGCGAAGCGATGAGCGTGGGGGCTTTTCATGCAGTGCCCGCCCGGCCGCCCGAAGGGCACTGAGCGCCCCCTCGGGGGGCAGCGATACACGAAGTGATGAGCGTGGGGGCGTTTCATATGTCAGTGTTCTTCCTCGGCGGCGGCTTGCGGTGCCGCTGCCAGCGCTGCCGCGAGCTGCTGCTGCTTGGCGATCTCGCGGTACATCTGGTCGCGCCCGCTCAGGTACTGCTTCGGCCAGTCGACCTCGCGGCTTTGCAGCTTGGCGGCCTCGTGCAGCGTCCAGGCCGGGTCGGCCAGGTGCGGTCGCGCGATCGCGCAGAGATCGGCGCGACCCGCGGCGATGATGCTGTTGGCCTGGTCGGCATCGGTGATGGCGCCGACCGCGATGGTCGAGATGCCGACCTCGTTGCGGATCCGGTCGGCGAAGGGCGTCTGGTACATGCGGCCGTACACCGGCTTGGCGGCACGCGTGGTCTGCCCCGAGGAGACGTCGATGAAGTCGCAGTCCGCCGCCTTGAAGGCGCGCGCCATCACGACCGCGTCGGCGTCGGTGTTGCCGCCCGGCGCCCAGTCGTGGGCCGAGATGCGCACGCTCATCGGGCGCTCGGCCGGCCAGGCCGCGCGCATCGCGCGGAACACCTCGAGCGGGTAGCGCAGGCGGTTCTCGATGCTGCCGCCGTACTCGTCGGTGCGCAGGTTGGTCAGCGGGCTCAGGAAGGCCGACAGCAGGTAGCCGTGCGCGCAATGCAGCTCGAGCCAGTCGAAGCCGATCTCGGCGGCACGCCGCGCGGAGGCGACGAACTGGTCGCGCATCAGGTCCATCTCGGCGCGGGTCATCGCCGCGGGCAGCTGGTTCTGTTCGCCGTAGGCCAGCGCGCTGGCGGCCAAGATCGGCCAGTTGCCGTCTTCGAGCGGCTCGTCGGTGCCTTCCCAGCCGACGCGGGTCGACCCCTTGGGGCCGCTGTGGCCGAGCTGCATGCCGATCTTGGCGCTCGACTGGCCGTGGACGAAGTCGACGATGCGCTGGAACGCCGCCTGCTGGGCGTCGTTGTAGAGCCCGGTGCAAGCCGGCGTGATGCGGCCTTCGGGCGTCGGGCTGGTCATCTCGACCATCACCATCGCGGCGCCGCCGAGCGCGCGTGCACCCAGGTGCACCAGCAGGAAGTCCTGCGGCACGCCGTCGACGGCGCTGTAGGTCGCCATCGGCGAGACCAGGATGCGGTTCTTGAGCTCGAGCCCGCGCACCTTGAGCGGCAGCAGCATCGGGGCGATCGGCTTGCCGCCCGACAGCCACTGCTCGTAGCCGCCCAGCCATTGGGTGTCGCGCAGGCGCAGGTTCTCGTGGCTGATGCGCTGCGAGCGCGTGAGCAGCGAGTAGGCGAACTGCTCGATCTCCATGCCGGTGTAGCGCGGCACGTTCTCGAACCACTCGGTGGAGTTGCGCGCGGCGTTCTGGATCTTCAGCACCTCGACGCTGCGGCGGGCCTCGTAGGCCTCGAGCACCGGGTCGATGTCGCCGCCGCTGCCGAACTCGTTCGCGAGGTCGATCGCGTCTTCGAGCGCCAGCTTGGTGCCTGAGCCGATCGAGAAGTGCGCCGTGTGGGCGGCGTCGCCCATCAGCACCACCGGCACCGTCTTGCCGTCGACCTCGATACGGTGCGTCCAGTGGGCGCAGACCACGCGCGGGAAGCGGATCCAGTTGGCCGAGCCGCGCAGATGCGTGGCGTTGCTGATCAGCGTGTGGCCGCCCAGGTACTTGGCGAACAGCTTCTCGCAGAAGGCGATGGCTTCGGGCTGCTCCATCTTGTCGAGTCCGTGGGCCTGCCAGACGGCCTCGGGCGTCTCGACGATGAAGGTCGAGGTCTTGTCGTCGAACTGGTAGGCGTGGGCCTGGAACCAGCCGTGCTCGGTCTGCTCGAACGCGAAGGTGAAGGCGTCGAAGGTCTGGTGGGTGCCGAGCCAGACGAAGCGGCACTGGCGCAGGTCGATGTCGGGCTGGTAGACCTCCGCGTAGCGCTGGCGGATGCGGCTGTTGAGGCCGTCGCTGGCGATGACCAGGTCGGCCTTGTACTCGGCCGCGAGTGCCTGGTCGTCGGTGGCGTCGGTCTCGAACACCAGGTTGACGCCGAGCTCGAGGCAGCGCTCCTGCAGGATGTTGAGCAGCCGCTTGCGCCCGATGCCGCAGAAGCCATGGCCGCCCGAGCGCACCTGACGGCCCTTGAAGAAGACCTGGATGTCGTCCCAGTGATGGAACTCGCGCCCGATCAGCGCCGCGGTGGGCGCGTCGGCGGCCGCGAGATTGGCGAGCGTCTGGTCGCTCAGCACCACCCCCCAGCCGAAGGTGTCGAACGGGCGGTTGCGCTCGATCACCGTGATCTCCAGCGAAGGCTGCCGGGCCTTCATCAGAAGCGCGAAGTAGAGCCCGGCGGGGCCGCCGCCGATGCAGAGCACACGGCGAAGATTCGGAGTGAAGCTATTCATGGATAAATAGTTTAGACATAAACGATCGCGTGTCAACCATGGGAAGCCCGAGGTTCCCGGACCGACCGGTTGACGAGTCCCTTCCCGCTGGCAAGAATGTTCTGCATGCAAAGCCTGATACCGAAGATCGAGTCCCAGCTTTCCTCGCTGTCCGTGCCCGTCGCGCTGCAGCTTCCCGATGGGCGGCAGGTGGCCAAGGCCGGCGCCCGCGTCACCCTCGCCTTCAAGGACTGGTCCGAACTGGCCAAGCTGGGCGGGCGCCAGATCGGTGCCATCGGCGAGGCCTACGTCGAAGGCCGTGTGCAGATCGAGGGTGCCATGCGCGACCTGATCGATGCGGCGGTCGGCCTCCTGCCCGGCAATCCGGCCGAGACCAATACGGGCTGGTGGAGCCGCCTGCAGCGCCGTGCCAAGTCGCGCGGCTCGCACTCGCTGGGCAAGGACGCCGCGCAGATCGAATTCCACTACGATGTGTCAGACGACTTCTATGCACTGTGGCTCGATCCGCGGCGGGTCTATTCGTGCGGCTATTTCACGAGCACGGACATGACGCTGGCGCAGGCCCAGGAAGCCAAGCTCGACCACATCTGCCGCAAGCTCATGCTGAAGCCGGGCGAGCGCTATCTCGACATCGGATCGGGCTGGGGCGGGCTGCTGATGTGGGCGGCCGAGCACTACGGCGTGGACGCCACCGGCATCACGCTGTCGAAGAACCAGCATGCGCATGTGCAGCGGCTGATCGAGGAACGGGGCCTGCAGGGCCGGGTGCGCGTCGAGCTGCGCGACTACCGCCAGCTCGACCCCGGCCAGCCCTTCGACAAGATCTCGTCGGTCGGCATGTTCGAGCACGTCGGCAGCGCCAACATGGGCACCTACTTCCGCAAGCTCCACTCGCTTCTCGCGCCCGGCGGCCTGGTGATGAACCACGGCATCACCTCCGGCCAGCTCGACTACCGGCAGCTCGGCGCCGGCATGGGCGACTTCATCGAGAAATACATCTTCCCCGGCGGCGAACTGCTGCACGTGACCCACGTGCTGCGCGAAACCGCGGCCGCGGGCCTCGAGATGGTCGACACGGAGAACCTGCGGCCGCACTACGCGCGCACGCTCTGGGCCTGGTCCGACGCGCTCGAGGCTCGGCTCGACGAAGCGCGCGGCGTGCTGCAGAAGAGCGGCGGCCGTCAGGGCGAGAACGCCGAGCGCATCCTGCGTGCCTATCGGCTCTACCTGGCCGGCTCGGCGATGAGTTTCGAACAGGGCTGGATCTCGCTGCACCAGATGCTGTCCACCAAGCCGGACGGCCAGGTCAATGCACGGTCGCTGCGTGGCGCCCAATCGGAGTACCCTTTCGTTCGTGACCACATCTACAAATGAGTAAGTAAGAGAGGCACCATGCTGTATCGATTCCAATCGCGGGCGACCCCCCCTTTCGTGATGCTTGAAGTCCACGCGCGTCAGTTGTTCGAGATCATCGGCAAGGCGCCCGCGCGCGAGGGTGTCATCACGGGCGAGCAGATGCCGGCCGCCATTTCGGCGCTCGAGGCGGCCATGGCGCGCGAGGGCCGCAACGTCCACAACGCCGACGACTATGCGGTCGAGGGCCACGACAACGAGGCCGAGAAGCAGCACGTCGGCCTGCACCAGCGCGCCGCGCCGCTGCTGCACATGCTCAAGGACTCGCTGGCGGACGGCAAGGACGTCGTCTGGAGTACTTGAGCTCGCCCCCAGGTTGGGCTCACTTCGTGTAGCCCGCCCACCCCCTTCCGGGGGCGCAGTCAGCGGCCCGGCGAAGCCGGATCCGCGACTGCCCACGAACGGGCGCGCTGCGCGCAGCCGAAGCAAGACACAGCGCCTCTTCGATCCGGCCGGCGCAGCCTGGCCCGTTGGTGAAACACCGCGGAACCGGCTTCGCCGGGCCGCTGGTGTTGCCCCCGGAAGGGGGTGGGCGGGCTACACGCAGTGAGCCCAACCTGGGGGTCAGTCCACTTTCGCTCCGGAGGTCTTGACTACCTTCGCCCACTTCGTGTGTTCGCTGTCGATCAGCTTGGCGAAATCGGCGGGTGAATTGCCGCTGGGGATGGCGCCCTGGGCGACCAGCTTTTCCTTCACGGCGGGTGCGGCCAGCGCCTTCGCCACTTCCTGCTGGATGCGGTTGACGATGTCCGGCGGCGTGCCGGCCGGGGCCAGCAGGCCGAACCACGAACTGGCCTCGTAGCCCTTGAGCGCGGGGCCGCCGGCTTCCTCGACGGTCGGCACGTCGGGCAGGGCCGGTGAACGCTGCGAACTGGTCACGGCCAGGGCCTTGAGCTTGCCGCCCTTGATCTGCTGCATCGAGGACGGCAGGTTGTCGAACATCACGTCGGCGTTGCCGCCCACCATGTCCATCAGCGCCGGGCCCGAGCCGCGGTACGGGATGTGGGTCATGTAGCTGCCGGTCATGGACTTGAAGAGCTCGCCCGCCAGGTGGATCGAGGTGCCGCTGCCGCTCGAGGCCATGTTGAGCTTGCCGGGGTTCGCCTTCGCGTATTTCACGAAGTCGGCCACGTTGTTGATGTTGAGCGCGCGCGCCTTGTCGACGTTCATTTCCATCACGTTGGGCACCGCCGCCACCAGGGTGATCGGCGCGAAGTCCTTGATCGGGTCGTAGGGCAGCTTGGGGTAGAGCGCGCGGTTGATGCCGTGCGTGCCGACGGTGCCCATCAAGAGCGTGTAGCCGTCGTTCGGTGCCCGCGCGACGATCTCGGCGCCCACGTTGCCGCCGGCGCCGGCGCGGTTGTCGACGATGAACTGCTGGCCGAAGGCCTTCGACAGCTCGGGCGCGACCGCGCGCGCGAGGATGTCGGTGGTGCCGCCAGGGGCGAACGGCACCACGATGCGCACCGGTTTGGTCGGCCAGGTGCCTTGCGCCGCGGCGGGGCCGGCCAGGACGAGCAGCACAGCGGTCGCGGCCAGAGTCAAGGCGGTGCGGCGCGGAAGAAAGGTGGAGAGAGTCATGGGCTGGTTGTACCGGCTAAGCAGTCCTTGTGTCGCAGGTGAAAACCCCGTGCGGCGGCAGACCGCGTCATCAGGTCCCGAGCATGCGCCGCGCGAAGTCCTGCTCGCGCAGCCGCTCGACGACGAAATCGACGAAGACCCGGGTCTTGGCGGGCAGCAGCTTCTTGCTCGGGTAGTAGAGCGAGATCGGCCCATTGTCGGCATGCCAGCCCGGCAGCAGCCGCACCAGCGCACCGCTCTGCAGGGCCGGCAGAGCGAACGCCATCGGCAGCAGCGCCACGCCCAGGCCCATCACCGCGGCGTCGCGCATCGCCTCGGGGTCGCTGAAGATCAGCCGAGGCCGGGTCTCGACCGCGCCTTCGTCGCCCACCTCGTTGCGCAGCGTCCAGGCCCGCACGCGGCCCGTCGGCGAAGAGCGGCGCACGATGCCGTCGTGCCCGGCCAAGTCGGCCGGATGGCGCGGCAGCGGCCTCCCGGCCAGGTAGGCCGGTGCAGCCGTGGCCACGATGTGGATGCGCGCCAGCTCGCGCGCCACCAGGCCCTGCGTCAGTTCGATGCCACCGCCGATTCCCGCATCAAAGCCCTCGCCGATCAGATCGACCTGCCGGTTGTCGAAATGCCAGTCGGGCAGCACGGCCGGATAGCGGGCCAGGAAATCGACCAGAAGCGGCAGCATGTAGGCGCGCCCGAAGGCCTGGCCCATGCTGACCTTGAGGATGCCCGCGGGCGAGCCATCGTCCTGGGCGATGCCGGCGACCGCGTCGGCCAGCGTGCCGAGGGCGCCGCCGATCTGGCGGAACAGTCGCTCGCCGCTTTCGGTCAGGGTCAGCTTCCGGGTGCTGCGCTGGAACAGCCGCACGCCGAGTCCGGCCTCCAGCCGCGCCACGTTCTTGCTCACCGCCGCCGGCGTCAGGCCGAGTTGGCGGGCGGCAGCGGAGAAGCTCCCGGCCTCTGCGCTGCGGACGAAGGATTCGAGGTGGCTGAGAGGTTGCATCCCCTATTTTCAACCAATGGTTGAATTTGATGTGCCAGTTTCATGGCTACCCGAGATGCAATGGAGTCCCGACACTGAAGTCATCCCCAACCGCTTCAGGAGCAAACCATGTCCACCCCCCTCTCTACCGTCCAACCCCTCCAGGCCGGCAAGGTCGCCCTCGTCACCGGCGGCTCGCGCGGCATCGGTGCCGCCATCGTCCGGCGCCTTGCGCGTGAAGGCGCCGCGGTCGCCTTCACCTATGCCGGCAACCAGGCCGCAGCCCTTGCGCTGGCCGGCGAGATCGAGGGCGCTGGCGGCCACGCGCTGGCGATCCAGGCCGACAGCGCAGATGCGGACGCGCTCGGCGCGGCAGTCGCGCTGGCGGCGAAGACCTTCGGCCGGCTCGACATCCTGGTCAACAACGCCGGCGTCTTTCTCGTCGGCGCCATCGACCAGATGTCGCTGGAAGACTTCGACCGCACGCTCGACGTCAACGTGCGCGCGGTGTTCGTCGCCACCCAGGCCGCCGTGCGACACATGGGCGAGGGCGGTCGCGTCATCACCATCGGCAGCACCAATGCGGATCGCGCGCCATGGCCCGGCTTTGCCGCCTATGCGATGAGCAAGTCGGCGCTCAGCGGTCTGACCCGCGGGCTGGCGCGCGACCTCGGGCCGCGCGGCATCACGGTCAACAATGTGCAGCCCGGCCCGGTCGACACCGAGATGAATCCGGCCGGCGGCCCGCACGCCGAAGCCATGCATGGGCTGATGGCGCTGGCCAGGCACGGGCGCGGCGAAGAAATTGCCGGCATGGTCGCCTACCTCGCGAGCCCCGAAGCCGCATTCGTGACCGGCGCCAGCCTCAGCATCGACGGCGGCTTCTCAGCCTGACACGGGCGCACCGGCGTTGCCGGCCACCGAGGCGATCAGCTTGTCGAGCGTGGCGTTGAGCCGCTGCAGTTCCTCCGCGGCGACGCCCGCGAACAACTCGGCCTCGCGTTCGCGCGCCTGCACGACGACCTCCGCGTAGAGGGCCTTGCCGACACTGCTCAGGTAGAGCCGGCTGCGGCGCTGGTCGGTCGGGTCCTCGTGCCGGTGCAGGCGCTTGGCGCTCTGCAGGCCCGCGAGCGCGCGGCTCACCGCCATCTTGTCGAGCCCGGTGAGGTCCGCGACCTGCGTGGCCGTGAGTCCGGGCCGGCCGCCCAGCACCGCCATCGCGCGCCACTCGTTGAGCGTGAGCTGGTGCTGCCGCCCGACCCGCTGCTGGAAGGGGCGCGCCGTCAGGTTGACGACCCGCACCAGCTTCAGGAAGACCATGTCCTCCTCGGCCGGCGCCGGCGCCGCGGCGGCCCCGGTGGTCATCCGCGCAACGCCCGGGCGGCGCTCGCGATCCGTTCGGCGCCGACGCGCGACTGCGCTTCCAGCACGGGCGCGTAGCCCACCGGAATGCGCGGCGCGCCCAGGCGAGCCACGCGGCAGCCGGTCGCCTCGGCCGCGCTGGCCGCGATCTCGGCCCCGAAGCCGGCGGCCTGCACCGCCTCGTGAACCACCAGCAGGCGACCGGTGCGGCCGCAGGATTCGAGCACGGTCTCGCGGTCCCAGGGCCACAGCGTGCGCAAGTCGATCAGGTCGACCTCGATGCCTTCGGCCGCCAGCGTCTCGCACGCGGTGCCGCAGACCTGCATCTGCCGGCCCCAGCTCACCAGCGTGAGCGCGTCGCCGCGGCGCCGGTGGGCGGCCTTGCCGAGCGGCACGTCGAGGCCTTCGTCGACCGTGCCCCGCGCGCCCCACAAGGTCTTGTGCTCGATGTAGACCACCGGATCGCCGCATTGCAGCGCAGCGCGCAGCAGCGAGTAGTTGTCCTGCGGCGTGGCCGGGCAGACCACCACCACGCCCGGCAGGTGCGCGAACCAGGCCTCGAGCGACTGCGAATGCTGCGCCGCCGAGGCATCCCAGATGCCGCCGGGCATGCGCGCCACCAGCGGCACGCGGCCCTGGCCACCGAACATGAAGCGGTTCTTGGCGGCCTGGTTGACCAGCTCGTCCATGCCGCAGAGCGCGAAGTCGACCACCCGCATCTCGACCACCGGCCGCAGTCCCGCCAGCGCCATGCCGACCCCGGCGCCCATGATCGCGGCCTCGGAGATCGGCGTGTCGATCACGCGCTCGGCGCCGAAGCGCTGCTGCAGCCCCTTGTACTGGCCGAAGATGCCGCCGCGGCCGACGTCCTCGCCGAGCACCACCACGCGCGGGTCGGCTTCCATCTCGCGCTGCACCGCCAACACGGCGGCTTCGGCGTAGCTGAGTTGCCGGACGGCGGTGGCCACCGGTTCCTGTGTCATGTCCATTGTCCGGCTCCGGTGGTCTGCACGTCGGTGAAGGCGGCGCCGGGGTCGGGCCAGGGCGCGGCGTCGGCAGTGGCGAGGGCGGCTTCGACCTCGGCCTGCGCCTGGTTCTCGATCGTGGCCAGCGCGGCGGGCTCGATGCCGCCCGCGACCAGCCGGGCGCGCGCCCGCGCGATCGGGTCGGTCTCGAGCGCGGCGGCCAGCTCGGCCGGGTCCCGGTAGGCGGCCGGGTCGACCGAGACATGGCCCTTGACGCGGTAGGTGAGGGCGTGCAGCAGGCGCGGGCCGCCGCCGGCGCGCACCTCGGCGACCAGGCGGCGGGCCGCGGCGTGGACCGCGAACACCTCGTTGCCGTCGACCTGGGTGGCCGCGATGTCGAGCGCCTCGGCACGGGCCGAGGCTCCGTCGCCGGCCGTCATCGGGCCGCTGGCGGTGGTGGCGCTCCAGCGGTTGTCCTCGCAGACGAACAGCACCGGCAACTGGTACACGCGGGCCCAGTTCAGCGATTCGAGGAAGGGCCCGCGATTGATTGCGCCGTCGCCGAAGAAGCAGACCGTGATGGCGTCCTTCTTCTGCAGTTTCTGGGCGTGCGCCGCACCGACCGCGATCGGCAGGCCGGCCGCGACCACGCCATTGGCGCCCAGCATGCCGACCGAGAAGTCGGCGATGTGCATCGAGCCGCCCTTGCCGCCGTTGAAGCCGCGGGCCTTGCCGAACAGCTCGCACATCATGCGGCTCAGGTCGGCGCCCTTGGCCAGCGTATGGCCGTGGCCGCGATGGGTGGAGGTCAGGTAGTCGGCCGGCACCAGGTGGGCGCAGACGCCGGCCGGCACCGCCTCCTGGCCGGTCGACAGGTGCAGCGGCCCGCGCACCTTGGCGGCTCCCGCCGCTTCCTGGCCATAGGCGCTGACGCCGCCCTGGCTGGCCGCCTCGGCGGCGTTCTCGAAGGCGCGAATGCGCACCATCGTGCGGTAGAGCGCGAGGCGCTCCGGCGCTGAAATCTCAGAATCCATCTTGTCTCCGGCTCATGCACCACGTGCACACAGCCAGAAATCGTATCGGTTGTGACTAATGAAACGGCAGCGCATTTACCCGCAGGGATTGTCCCAATGCCGCCGCACCGACCGGCTGACATAGTTAGTTCGTTGCTCAAACTAATAGAACCGCACAACACCCAAGCTGGAGACGACACATGAAGCTCGCCCGCACTCTTCCTGCCCTGACCACCCTGGCCCTGGGCCTCAGCGCCCTCGGCGCCGCCGCCCAGACCGTGGTCGGCGTGAGCTGGTCCAATTTCCAGGAAGAGCGCTGGAAGACCGACGAGGCGGCGATCAAGGCCCAGCTCGAGAAGCTGGGCGCCAAGTACATCAGCGCCGACGCCGGCGGCTCGCCCGAGAAGCAGCTCGGCGACATCGAGGGCCTGATGTCGAAGGGCGCCAAGGCGCTGATCGTGCTCGCGATGGACAAGGACGCGATCCTGCCGGCGGTCAACAAGGCGATGAAGCAGAAGGTGCCGGTGGTGGCCTACGACCGGCTGATCGAGACGCCCGGCGTGTTCTACATCACCTTCGACAACACCGAGGTCGGGCGAATGCAGGCGCGCGCGGTCTACAAGGTCCAGCCCAAGGGCAACTACGTGATGATCAAGGGCTCGCCGACCGATCCGAACGCCAACTTCCTGCGGGCCGGCCAGCAGGAGGTGATCGCCGAGGCGGTCAAGAAGGGCGACATCAAGATCGTCGGCGACGAGTTCACCGACGGCTGGAAGCCCGAGGTGGCGCAGAAGAACATGGAGCAGATCCTCACCAAGGCCGGCAACAAGGTCGACGCCGTGGTGGCCTCGAACGACGGCACTGCCGGCGGCGCGGTGGCGGCGCTCACGGCCAAGGGCATCCGCGGCATCCCGGTGTCGGGCCAGGACGCCGACTTCGCGGCGCTGAACCGGATCGCGCTCGGCACGCAGACGGTGTCGGTCTGGAAGGATTCGCGCGAGCTGGGCCGCGAAGCGGCCTCGGCGGCGGTCGCGCTGGCCAGCGGCAAGCCGGCCGAGAAGGCGACCGACTGGAGCGGCGGCGAGAAGAAGGTGGCGATCTCCTCGCGCTTCCTGACGCCGGTGCCGATCACGCGCGACAACCTCGACGTGGTCGTGAAGGCGGGCTGGATCAAGAAGGACGAGCTCTGCAAGGGCGTCAGCGGCGACAAGGCCCCGGCCGCCTGCAAGTAGCCGTAGCCCCATGAGTTCCGCCCCCGGCCTGTGGCGCCGCAGCGGCGTCGACCTCCGGCTGCTGCTCATGAGCGTGCTGCTGGTGGCGATGGCGATCGTGTTCCACGTGATGTCGGGCGGCGTCTTCCTGTCGCCCGAGAATCTCTACAACATCGCCCAGCAGACCGCAGTGGTCGGCATCGTCTCGACCGTGATGGTGCTGGTCATCGTCGCGCGCCACATCGATCTGTCGGTCGGTTCGGTGATGGGTTTCGTCGGCGTGCTGATCGCCTACCTCCAGTACAGCGCGGGCTGGTCGTGGCCGGCGGCCTGCCTGGCGGGGCTGGCCGTGGCGCTGCTGGTGTCGCTCTACCAGGGCGGGCTCACCGCGGTGCTGGGCGTGCCGTCCTTCGTGGTCACGCTGGGCGGACTGATGTCCTTTCGCGGCGCCGCCTTCCTGGTCGCCGACGGCAAGACGCAGCCGGTCAACGACGAGTTCTTCCAGCGCCTGGGCGGCGGCTACGACGGCGGCATCGGCACCACCGCGACCTGGGTGCTCGCCGGGCTCGTGGGCATCGTGCTGTTCGCCCGCATGCTGCAGAAGCGTCGTGCGCGGCAGCGCCACGAGATGCCGGTCGAGCCGCTATGGCTGGACCTGCTCCTGACCGCGATCCCGGTGGCGGTGGTGTTCGCCTTCGCCGCCACCATGAACAACTACCAGATCTCGTCCAAGACCGAGGCCCAGGGCATCCCGATCCCGGTGCTGATCTGGGCCGTGGTGGCGGTGGTGCTGTCCTTCATCGTGCATCGCACCCGCTTCGGCCGCTACGTGTTCGCGATGGGCGGCAACCCCGACGCGGCGGCGCTGGTCGGCATCCCGGTCAAGCGCGTGACGCTGCTGCTGTTCGCGCTGCTGGCGGTGCTGGTGACCATCGCGGCGATCGTCTCGATCGCGCGGCTCAATGCCGGCACCAATTCGCTGGGCACCGGCATGGAGCTGTACGTGATCGCCGCCGCGGTGATCGGCGGCACGGCGCTGGCCGGCGGCAGCGGCTCGATCTTCGGCTCGGTGCTCGGGGCGCTGATCATGCAGTCGCTCGACAGCGGCATGCTGCTGCTCGACGTGCCGATCGGCAAGCGGATGGTGATCATCGGGCAGGTGCTGATCGTCGCGGTGGTGTTCGACGTCCTGTATCGCAAGCGCTTTGGAGAGAACTGAGATGCCCGCCGCGCCACCCCTGGTCGAACTGCGCGAGATCCGCAAGGCCTTCGGCGGCGTGAAGGCGGTCGACGGCGTCAGCGTCAACCTCTATGCCGGCGAAGTGGTCGCGCTGCTCGGCCACAACGGCGCCGGCAAGTCGACCCTGATGAAGATGCTCGCGGGTGCCTACCCGATCGACTCGGGCGAGACGCTGATCGCGGGCGAGAAGGTGACGATCCGCACGCCCTCCGAAGCCCAGGCACAGGGCATCGAGACGATCTACCAGACGCTGGCGCTGGCCGACAACCTCGACTCGGTCGCCAACCTGTTCCTCGGCCGCGAGAAGCTCACGCCGTGGCGCACGCTGGACGACCACTTCATGGAAGGCCAGGCGCGCAAGGTCTTTCATCGCCTCAACAAGAACTTCACCAACATCCGGGTGCCGGTGCGGCGCCTGTCGGGCGGCCAGCGGCAGGTGGTGGCGATCTCGCGGGCGCTGTACTTCAACGCGCGCATCCTGATCATGGACGAGCCCTGTGCCGCGCTCGGTCCGGAAGAGACGGCGATGGTCGGCGCGCTGGTCAAGCAATTGAAGGCCGACGGTGTCGGCATCTTCCTGATCACGCACGACATGCCCGACGTGTTCGGCCTCAGCGACCGGCTGGCGGTCATGAAGAACGGCCGGCTGGTCGGCACCTACCGCACGGCGGACGTGACCGAGGACGAGGTGCTTGGAATGATCATTGCCGGCAAGCGGCCCGACGGCAAGGCGCAGGCCGAGCACGCGAAGGGGCTATGAGCCCCCACGCTCCGCACTGCGTGTCGTCGCTGCCCCCCGAGGGGGTGCCGCCCGCCTGGGGGCGGCCCGGCGGCGAGCGGAGCCCCCACGCTCCGCACTGCGTGTCGTCGCTGCCCCCCGAGAGGGCGCAGCCTGCCCCTGGGGCGGCCCGGCGAGCGGACTGAGGCCGGGCCGGATGAAGACCACGGGCGACCAGCAGCTGGTCAAGCGCATCAACCGCAGCGTGCTGCTGCGCCTGCTGCGGGCGCGGCCGGGGCTGTCGCGCGCCCGGCTTGCCGCGGAAAGCGGCCTGACCAAGTCGACCGTGAGCCTGCTGGTGCGCGAACTGCTCGACGACGGCTGGCTCGACGAGGCCGGCCCGCCGGTGGCCGACGGCCTGGGCCGGCCGTCGACGCCGCTGTCGATCAACGTCGGCGTGCGCGCGCTGGTCGGCGTCGAGATCGCGATCGAGGTGGTGCGCGTGGTCTGCGTGTCGCTGCAGGGCGAGGTGCTGTACGCCGAATCGCAGCCGCTGGCCGATCATGCGCCGCCGGTGGTGTGCGCGCAGGTCGCGCGCATGGCGGCGGCGGCGCACGCGCACCTGCTGGCCGCGGGCCTGCAGCTGTCGGGCATCGGCGTCGGCGTGCCGGGCGCGGTGGACGACGCCAGCGGCACGGTGCGCTTCGCGCCCAACCTGGGTTGGCGCGAACTGAGCCTGTTGCCGGGGCTGACCGAGGCGCTGGCGCACGAAGGCGTGTCGGATGTCGCGGTGCAGCTGCAGAACGACGCCGACGCGGCCGCGCTGGGCGAATTCGAGTTCTCGGACGGCGAGGGCGAGGATCCGCTGATCTTCGTCAGCTGCGACGTCGGCGTCGGGGCCGGCATCGTGCTCAACGACCGCCTGTTCATCGGCGCGCGCGGGATGGCCGGCGAGATCGGACACACCGTGCTGCAGATCGACGGCCCGCGCTGCTCGTGCGGGCGCCAGGGCTGCGCCGAAGTGTTCCTGGGCTCGCGCGTGCTCGACCGCGATGCGGACGGCCCGGCGCGCGCCGCCCGCTACCTCGGGGTGCTGCTGCAGAACCTGTGGGTCACCTTCGAGCCGCGGGCGATCGTGGTCGGCGGCAAGTCCTGCGATGCGCATCCGGACTTTCTGGCGGGTGCGATCGCCACCGTGCGGCGCTACGCCGAGAGTGCCGGCCTGCCGCCGCCGGTGGTGCGCCCGGCGCGCTACGGCGAGTGGGCACCTGCGGTCGGGGCGGCTGCGCTGCCGCTCCACGAGTACCTGCGGCCGCTGCATCCGAATTCGAAGGCGCGGCGCGAGCGCGCGGCGGCGGTCGACGCGGCTTGAGCGCCCCGCGCCGGCCAGCCAATGAAAAAGCCCCCGAAGGGGCTTCGTCAGGGTGGGCCGGTTCAGGCCGCAGTCTTCGCCGCCTTCTTGTGGGCGACCTTGTGCGAGGTCTTGTGGGTCGAGTGCTTGGTCGACTTGGCCTTGGTCTTGGCTGCGGCGGGCGCGGCGGTCACGCCGGAATCCGCAGGCGTTGCGGCAAACGAAGAGCCGGCGGCGAGGGCGAAGGCGGCGGCCACGAGAGCGAGAAGAGTGCGTTTCATTTGAGCGTCGAAGTTGGAGTGAGGTTTTGGGACGTCTGGCCAGCCCCCGAATCGGGACTGGCTGAAGGTACAACGCCCTGGCCCGCTGCCGGATGACAGAACACTGTGTAACGGTTGTGCGGGCGCTGGGGCGACCCGAAGCGGTATCGGACGGGGCCGCCCGGGAGGCCGCGTCGTCGCCTGTCACGCCGGGCGATGCGCCGATCGCTCCTCGGCGCTGTCGTCCTCGCGCCATCGCCTGAGCCGGCGGTAGAGCGTGCCGCGCGACACCTGCAGCTGCCGCGCCGCATGCGAGATATTGCCGTGGTGCGCGGCCAGGGTTTCCTCGATCAGCTTGCGGCTGCGCCCTTGCAGGGTGGCATCGCCTTCGTCCGGGTCCGTGGCATCGGCCGACTGCGGCGGTGCGTCCGCGGCGGCAGCCGGCGCCTCGGGCGGCACCGGCGTCGCGGCGGGCACGCTCACGGCGTGGCGGAAATCGATGCCGTCCCGCGCTTGCATCCGGGCCTGCAGCCAGACGCCCAGCCCGCTTGCGAGGCGCACCGGCTGTGCGGCTTCGCGGCGGCCGATGCGCAGCAGCCCGGCGACGTCGAAGCCGAACAGCAGCTCGACGTCGCAGGGGCCCGCCTCGGGCAGGCCGCCGATCAGCCGCGCGCCGGCCGCGTTGAGCCAGGCCACCGTGCCATCGGCGGCGATGCCGGCCAGCGCCTCGAGCGGTGTGCCCAGCAGCGTCGGGTCGGCCTGGAAGCGCAGCACCAGGCGGTCGCGCGACTGCGCCAGCAGCAGGCGGTTCTCGATCGTGGTGGCGTAGAGCGCGACCATCGAGGCCGCATCGAAGCCGAAGCGGCGCGACTCCACCGACAGGTCGAGCACGCCGGCCAGTTGCCCGTGCACGTCGCGGATCGGTGCCGCGGCGCATTGCATGGCCCGCAGGCATTCGAAATAGTGCTCCGCGCCGTCGACCGTGCAGGCCTGGCCGGTGCTCGCCACGATGCCGGGCGCGGTGGTGCCGACCACGCTCTCGGCGATGTTGACGCCCAGCCGCGCCGTGCGGTGCAGGATCGGCTGCTGGGGCGCGGCCGGGTGGTGCGTCACGTGGACGATCACGCCCTGCGCATCGGTCAGCAGCACGCGGCAGTCGGTGCCGGCCAGCGAGCTCTCCATGCTCACCAGTTCGCTGCGCGCAGCCTCCAGCAGTTCGCGGTTGCGCGCCAGCGTGGCATGCAGGCGGCTCGGCGTGACCGCATGGAAGGACACCGCGCGGCGGGTGTCGGCATGGGTGCGCGCGCAGCGCATCCAGGACTGGATGACGGCCTCGCCGACCAGCCCGGAAGGGCGCACGCCTTCCTCGAAGAACTGGGTCCGCGCCAGCGCGACGCGCTCGGCCGGCGTGGTGGCGAACAGCCGCAGGGGGCCGCCGGCCGGGGTGCGAAGGGGCACGGGCGCCTCCAGGGCAGGGAAAAGGGTCGAATTTGTTCCGCAATGGAACAGTCCGGGTCTAGGGAAATCCCGAGGATGCTCAAAGCGCCGGCGCGCACGATCCTTCGTCTCACAACGACAGGAGACGACACGATGACGAAATCCCATGCCGCGCTGGCGCTCGGCGCGCTGCTGTGCCTGGGCGCCGCGAGCGCCCTGGCACAGACGGCCAA
This sequence comes from Variovorax sp. M-6, assembly GCF_052114385.1. Taxonomy (NCBI): domain Bacteria; kingdom Pseudomonadati; phylum Pseudomonadota; class Betaproteobacteria; order Burkholderiales; family Comamonadaceae; genus Variovorax; species Variovorax sp. M-6. The sequence continues at coordinate 146,871 of NZ_JBFREQ010000002.1, forward strand.
AGGGTCGCCGGAGCACATCAAGGCCGCCACGCAGCGCGTCGACGGCGCCTTCATCCGGGCCAATGCGGCCAAGACGCCCGACTGGCCCAGCCACGGCCTCGACTACGCCGAAACCCGCTTCAGCAAGCTCGACCAGGTCAACACCGGCAACGTGAAGGACCTGGGCCTGGTCTGGTCCTACGACCTGCAGTCCACACGCGGCGTCGAGGCCACGCCGCTGGTGGTCGACGGCATCATGTACGTCACGGCCTCCTGGAGCGTGGTGCACGCGATCGATGCGCGCACCGGCAAGAAGATCTGGACCTACGACCCGAAGGTCGACCGCTCGAAGGGCTTCAAGGGCTGCTGCGACGTGGTCAACCGCGGCGTGGCGCTGCACCAGGGCAAGGTCTACGTGGGCGCGTACGACGGCCGCCTGATCGCGCTCGACGCCGCCACCGGCCAGGTGGTGTGGGAGAAGGACACCATCATCGACCACAGCCGCGCCTACACCATCACCGGCGCGCCGCGCGTCTTCAAGGGCAAGGTGATCATCGGCAACGGCGGCGCCGAGTACGGCGTGCGCGGCTACGTCACGGCCTACGACGCCGCCTCGGGCGAGCAGAAGTGGCGCTGGTTCGTGGTGCCGGGCGATCCGTCCAAGCCCTTCGAGGACGCCTCGATGGCCAAGGCGGCGAAGACCTGGGACCCGAGCAACAAGTACTGGGAATCGGGCGGCGGCGGCACCGCCTGGGATTCGCTCACCTTCGACCCCGAACTGAACCTGATGTACGTCGGCACCGGCAACGGTTCGCCCTGGGCCCGCAGCCTGCGCAGCCCGAAGGGCGGCGACAACCTCTACCTGGCGTCGATCGTGGCGCTCGACCCCGACACCGGCAAGTACAAGTGGCACTACCAGGAGACGCCCGGCGACAACTGGGACTACACCTCGACCCAGCCGATGATCTTGGCCGACATCAAGGTCGACAACAAGCCGCGCAAGGTGATCCTGCACGCGCCCAAGAACGGCTTCTTCTTCGTCATCGACCGCACCAACGGTAAGTTCATCTCGGCGAAGAACTTCGTCCAGGTCAACTGGGCCACGGGCTACGACAAGAACGGCCGTCCGATCGAGGTGGCCTCGGCGCGCGACGGCACCAAGCCCAACGACAGCATCCCGGGGCCCTTCGGCGCCCACAACTGGCACCCGATGTCCTTCAATCCGCAGACCGGGCTGGCCTATCTGCCGGCGCAGCACGTGCCGCTGAACCTGATGGATGACAAGGCCTGGAAGTTCAACGAGAACGCACCGGGCAGGCCGCATGCGGCGCTGGGCTGGAACACCGCCAAGTTCGCCAACGCCGAGCCGCCGACCAGCAAGCCGATGGGTCGGCTGGTCGCGTGGGACCCGATCGCGCAGAAGGAGGCCTGGGGCGTCGACTACGTGTCGCCGTGGAACGGCGGCACCCTGACGACGGCCGGCAACCTGGTGTTCCAGGGCACGGCAGACGGGCGACTGGTGGCCTACAACGCCAAGAGCGGCGAGAAACTCTGGGAAACGCCCACCGGCACCGGCGTGGTGGCGGCGCCGGCCACCTTCATGGTCGACGGCAAGCAGTACGTCTCGGTCGCGGTCGGCTGGGGCGGCGTCTATGGCCTGGCACAGCGAGCCACCGAGCGCCAGGGCCCGGGCACGGTCTACACCTTCGCAGTCGGCGGCAACGCGCCCAAGCCGGAGTTCGTGCAGTACCGCATGGACAAGCTGCTGCAGGGCGTCAAGTACGACCCCGCCAAAGTGGAGGCCGGGACCTATCTGTACGTGAGCAACTGCGTCTTCTGCCACGGGGTGCCCGGCGTCGACCGCGGCGGCAACATCCCGAACCTGGGCTACATGAACTCGTCGTACATCGAGAACCTCGACAAGTTCGTCTTCAAGGGCCCGGCGACCGACCGCGGCATGCCGGACTTCAGCGGCAAGCTGACCGCCGAGGACGTCGAGAAAATCAAGGCGTTCATCCAAGGCACCGCCGACGCCATCCGCCCAAAGTAGGTGTTGCTCGCCCCCAGGTTGCCCGGCACTTCGTGTCCGGGCGCCCACCCCCTGCCGGGGGCAACACCAGCGGCCTGGCAAAGCCAGTTCCGCGGTGTTTCACCAACGGGCCTGGCTGCGCCGGCCGGGGAATACTGGCGCCGTGTTTGTTCTTCGGCCGCGCGCAGCGCGCCCGTTCGTGGGCAGTCGCGGAACCGGCTTAGCCGGGCCGCTGACTGCGCCCCCGGCAGGGGGTGGGCGGGCTACACGAAGTGAGCCCAACCTGGGGGCGAGCAACAATCAATCGGCGTAGACGCCCGCGGCCTTGATGATCGGGCTCCACTTCGCGATTTCGGCCGCCACGAATTTCTTGTGGCCCTCGGGCTCGACGCGGCCATCGCTTGCCACCACGGCGCCCAGGCCTTCCTGCTTCTTGATGAACTCGGGGTCCTTGAGGGCGACCTTGAGCGCGTCGTTGAGCTTCTTGGCGATGGCCGGCGGCGTGCCCTTGGGCGCGTAGAGGCCGTGCCAGATCGTCACCTCGAAGTCCTTCAGGCCCTCTTCCTGGAGCGTCGGCAGGTTCTTCAGCAGCGGCGTCGTCAGGCGCTTGGACGTGGTCACGGCATAGGCCTTGACCTTCTTGGCCTCGATCTGCGGCGAGGTGTTGGTGGTCTGGTCGCACAGCAGGTCGATCTGGCCGCCGATCAGGTCGGTGATCGCGGGTGCCGTGCCCTTGTACGGCACCGCCGTCATCTCGGTCTTCATCGCGCTCTGGTAGAGCAGGCCGCACAGGTGCGAGGCCGAGCCGATGCCGGCGTTGCCGAGGTTGATCTTGCCCTTGTTGGCGGCGATCCAGGCGCTCAGTTCCTTGTAGTTGTTGGCCGCCATCGTCGGCTTGGCGATCAGCGTCATCGGCACGTCGTTGACGATGCCGAGGTATTCGAAGTCGGTCTCGACCTTGAACGGCACGTTGCGCACCAGCGTCGGGATGGTCGACATGCCGATGTGGTTCAGGAGCAGGGTGTAGCCGTCCGGGTTGGCGCGCGCCACCTTGGCCGCGCCGATCGAGCTGCCGGCGCCTGGGACGTTGTCGATCACGATGCTGATGCCGCCCAGGGGCTTGCGCAGCGCTTCCGCGAGGTCGCGCGCGACGCGGTCGGTCGGGCCGCCGGCGGAGAACGGCACCACGATGCTGATGGGCTTGCTGCCCGGGAATTCCTGGGCATGGACGCCCACGGTGGCGGCGGCGATCGCCGTGATAGCGAGCAGTTTTTTCATGCTGTCTCCGAATAGAAAGGCCGCGAGTTTATCGGCTGACCGGAACCTGACGAAAGCTGATTTTCCCCAAGTCCTGATCCAGGCCAAGGAACGTGCACGAACCGTGATTTTTCGCCGCGCCCCTGTGGGTCGAGGCCATCGCGGGTATCGTGCCAGCCTGTCAAGCCAGACCTGGAGTGCAAGCAATGTTGAAACTGAAGGATCCGAGCCTGCTGCGCCAGCAGGTTTTCATCGCGGGCGAGTGGGTCGATGCGGACGACCGCCAGACCATTCCCGTGAACAACCCCGCCAACGGCCAGGAAATCGGCCGAGTGCCGATGTGCGGCACCGCCGAGACCGTGCGCGCCATCGCCGCCGCCGAGGTCGCGCAGCGCGCCTGGGCCAGGCGCCCGGCCAAGGAGCGCTCGGCCATCCTGCGCAAGCTCAACGACCTGATGCTCGCCAACCAGGACGACCTGGCGCTGATCATGACCACCGAGCAGGGCAAGCCGCTGGCCGAGAGCAAGGGCGAGATCGCCTACGCGGCGTCGTTCATCGAATGGTTCGCCGAGGAGGCGCGCCGGGTGTACGGCGACACCATCCCGGCGCCGCAGTCCGACCGCCGCATCCTGGCGCTCAAGCAGCCGGTCGGAGTCACGGCGGCGATCACGCCCTGGAACTTCCCGACCGCCATGCTGACGCGCAAGGCCGGCCCGGCACTGGCCGCCGGCTGCGCGATGGTGGTCAAGCCGGCGACCCAGACACCGTTCTCGGCGCTGGCCTTTGCAGAGCTGGCCGATCGCGCCGGCGTGCCCAAGGGGCTCTTGTCGGTGCTGACCGGCTCGGCCTCGAAGATCGGCGGCGAGATGACGCGCAGCCCGATCGTGCGCAAGCTCAGCTTCACCGGCTCGACCGAGGTCGGCCGCACGCTGATGAAGCAGTCGGCCGACACGATCAAGAAGCTCTCGCTGGAGCTCGGCGGGAATGCGCCCTTCATCGTCTTCGACGATGCCGACGTCGACGCCGCGGTCGAGGGCGCGATGGTGTCGAAGTACCGCAACACCGGCCAGACCTGCGTCTGCGCCAACCGCATCTACGTGCAGCGCGGCGTGCTCGAGGCCTTCACGCGGAAGCTGGTCGCCAAGGTGAACGCGCTCAAGGTCGGCGACGGCACCGAGCCGGGCGTCACGCAAGGGCCGCTGATCGACGACAAGGCGGTGGCGAAGATCGAGGAGCACGTGGCCGACGCGCTCGCCAAGGGCGGCCAGGTGCTGGCCGGCGGCCAGCGCCATGCGCTGGGCGGCCGCTTCTACCAGCCGACCGTGATCGGCGGCGCCACCGCCGACATGCTGGTGGCGCGCGAGGAGACCTTCGGACCGCTGGCGCCGGTCTTCGCCTTCGACACCGAGGACGAGGCGATCGCGCTGGCCAACGCCACCGAGTTCGGACTCGCCTCGTACTTCTACAGCCGCGACATCGGCCGCATCATGCGGGTTGCGGAAGCGCTCGAATGCGGCATCGTCGGCGTCAACACCGGCCTGATCTCGACCGCCGAGGCGCCCTTCGGCGGGGTCAAGCAGTCGGGCCTGGGCCGCGAGGGTTCGAAGTACGGCCTCGACGACTTCCTCGAGATCAAGTACGTCTGCCTGGCGGGGCTCGACAGGTAGATGGGCCGCGGCTCGCATGACTGAAGGCATCGCGCTCGAACTGGCCGGCGAATTGCTGCGCTCGGCCCGGCGCATCGTGGTTTTCTCGGGGGCCGGCCTGTCCAAGGCCTCCGGCATTCCGACCTACCGCGATGCCGACGGCCTCTGGATGAACCAGGAGGCGGTGCGCTTCTCCCATGCGCAGGATCTGGAGCGGGACCCCGCGGGCTTCACGCGCTTCTGGGCCCAGCGGCTGCTCGCGGTCGAGGCGGCACGGCCCAATCCCGGCCATCTCGCGCTGGCGCACCTGCAGCGGCTGCGGCCTTCGACCCGGCTCGTGACCCAGAACGTGGACGGCCTCCTGACCCGCGCAGGCGCCGCCGACGTGCTCGAGCTGCACGGTTCGCTGCGGCGCTGGCGCTGCGACCACTGCGGCAACCGCCGCGGCCCCTGGCTCTTCCACCGCTGCATCCGCTGCGGCCGGCGCGCGCGTCCGGACGTGGTGATGTTCGGCGAGATGCTGAACAAGGGCGTGCTGCTCGACGCCCAGGTCGCCGCGCAGGAATCGGACGTCTTCCTGCTGGTCGGCAGCACGGCGGTGGTCTACCCCGCCGCGGACCTTCCGCAGCAGGCGCTGGCCAATGGCGGCCAGCTCATCACGCTCAACGCCGAGCCGCTGGCGCTCGACCATTCGGCGACTGCGGTGCTGCATGGCAAGGCGGAGGAACTGCTGCCGCTGCTGGTCGAAGGGGTGGGGCTCCCTCCCGGCTCCGCTTGAGGGTGTGTCGATGAGTTGTCACGGCCGGCGCGGGTATCTCGCGCCGGCTTGTGGCGACTGCCCGGCCCGCGCAGAATGCACACATGAAAACTGTGGCGGAAATCCTCAAGTCCAAGGGCGATGCGACCGTGTATTCGATCGCGCCTTCGGCATCGGTATTCGAAGCGGTCGCATTGATGGCGGAGAAGAACGTCGGCGCGCTCCTCGTGATGGAGGGCGACCGGATCGTCGGCATGGTGACCGAGCGCGACTACGCGCGCRAGGTCGTGCTGCTGGCGCGTTCGTCCAGGGACACGCCGTTGCGCGATGTCATGACGCCGGCCGTGATCTACGTGCGGCCGGACCAGACCACGGAGGACTGCATGGCGCTGATGACCGAGAGCCGCATCCGCCACCTGCCGGTCATCGACCAAGGCAAGCTGGTCGGACTGATCTCGATCGGGGATCTGGTCAAGGGCATCATTTCAGAGCAGACCTTCATCATCGAGCAGTTGCAGCACTACATCTCCGGCGATCGTCGCTGAACTTGCGCCGGGCCGTGGGCCCCGGGCGGCCGAGCTTCAAAGCAGCTTCGAACGCCTGGCCTGTTCGGTCAGTTCGGCGCGGAAGTCCGGATGCGCGATGGCGATCAGTTCCTGCGCCCGCTGCTTCGCCGACTTGCCGCGCAGTTGGGCGACGCCGTATTCCGTGACGACGTAGTTGATGTCGTTCTTGCTCGTGCTGACGTGCGTGCCGGGCGAGAGCGAGGGCACGATCCGCGAGACGGTGTCGCCCTTGGCGGTCGAGGGCAGCACGATGAAGGCCTTGCCGCCGCGCGATCGGTTGGCGGCGCGAACGAAGTCGGACTGGCCGCCGGTGCCGGAAAAGGGCGCATGGCCCAGGCTTTCCGAGCCGCACTGGCCCAGCAGGTCGATCTGCAGCGTGGCGTTGATGGCGATCAGGTGGTCGTTGCGGCCCGCCAGCGACGGATCGTTGGTGAAGTCGACGGGGTGGATTTCCACCGCCGGATTGCGGTCCATGAAACGGTACAGCTTGTTCGAGCCGAGCGCGAAGGTGGCCACCGTCTTGCCGGGCAGGTAGTTCTTGCGGCGGTTGGTGACGGCGCCCGATTCGATCAGCTTCAGGATGCCGTCGCCGAGCATCTCGGTGTGGATGCCGAGGTCGCGCTTGTCCGTGAGTTGCATGACCACGGCGTCGGGAATGCCGCCGTAGCCGATCTGCAACGTCGAGCCGTCGTCGATCAGGTCGGCGACGTACTTGCCGATGGCTTGTTGCACGGGGCCGATCTTCGGCAGTCCGACCTCCAGCACGGGGTCGCTGCTTTCGACCAGCGCCGCGACCTGCGAGATGTGGACGTGGCAGTTGCCGTACGCGAAGGGCACGTTGGGGTTGACCTCGAGCACCACCGCGCGCGCCCGGGCGACGGCCGCCATGGTGTAGTCGGCCCCCAGGCTCAGCGCGAAGTAGCCATGGGCGTCCATCGGCGAGGCCATGCTGAAGACCACGTCGGCGGGAATCTGCCCGCGCTCGATCTGCGCCGGGATCTCCGAAAAATAGTTCGGAATGAAGTCGATCCAGCCTTCCTGCCCGCCCGCGCGGGTCGCGCCGCCGAAGAACAGGGCGACGTGGCGGACGTGCTGCGCGGTTGCCGGGTCGATGTAGGCGTACTTGCGCATCGCGAGGATCTGCGCCACCTTCACGTCCTGGAAGTCGAGCCGCCGCTCGGACAGGGCGGTGAGCAGCGCGGGCGGCTCGCCGACCCCGGTGGGAACGATGATCAGGTCGCCGTCGCGCACCTGGCGGATCGCCTCGGCGGCGGGTGCCAGTTTCTGCTGGTACAGGTCATGGATGGTCATGTCGGTGGCTCCTGTTCGCAGCTTGCCATCTTATTGGTAGCTGCGCGCGTCCTCGATCACCTTGCCGTCGTTCGGCAGGCTGCCGGGCGCCACGAGCTCGACCGTGCCGCGCAGCTTGGTGACGTCGCGGATCGCCTCGGCGATGCGCCCGGCCAGGCCTTCAGGGGCTGCGGGGCACTCCACCTTCAGCGTCATGCGGTCGTCGGCCATCTCGCCCTCGACCACCAGCCGCGCCCGCTGCACTTCGGGAAAACGCCGCGCGATCTCGGCCACCTGGCCCGGATGAACGAACATGCCGCGCACCTTGGTGGTCTGGTCGGCGCGGCCGAGCCAGCCCTTGATGCGCGCGTTGGTGCGGCCCGTGGGGCAGTGCCCGGGCAGCAGGGCGGACAGATCGCCGGTGCCGAAGCGGATCAGCGGGTAGTCGGGGTTCAGGGTGGTGACCACGACTTCGCCGACTTCGCCTTCCGGCACCGGATCGCCGGTGCCCGGCCGCACGATCTCGACGACCACGCCTTCGTCGAGCACCAGGCCTTCGCGGGCGCTGGTCTCGTAGGCGATGAGGCCCAGGTCGGCGCTCGCGTAGCACTGCATGCCGGCCACGCCGCGCTCGGCGATCCAGTCGCGCAGGCTGGGCGGGAAGGCCTCGCCCGACACCAGCGCCTTGGTGAGCGAGGGCAGGGCGATGTTCTTCTCGGCCGCCTTCTCGATCAGGATCTTCAGGAAGCTCGGCGTGCCGATGTAGCCCGCGGGCCGCAGGTCGGCGATGGCCTCCACCTGCTGCTCGGTCTGCCCGGTGCCGCCTGCGAACACGGTGCAGCCGAGCGCGCGCGCGCCGCTTTCCATGATCGAGCCGGCCGGGGTCATGTGGTAGCTGAAGCTGTTGTGCAGCAGTTCGCCGCCGCGGAAGCCCGCCGCGTACAGCGCGCGTGCGGTGCGCCAGTAATCGCTCGCCTCGCCCTCCGGTTCGTAGATCGTGCCGGGGCTCGCGAACACGCGCGTCATGCGCGGCCCGAAGCGGATCGCCGAGAAGCCGCCGAAGGGGTCGCTCGCGCGGCGCTCCTTCTGCAGCGCCAACAGTTCGGACTTGCGCGTCACCGGCAGCTTCGCCAGCGCGGCACGGCTCGCGATCTCGGCGGGCTTCACGCCGTCGAGGATCTTCGCGAAGGCCGCGGTCGCGGTCTGCGCCTGCAGGATCTGCTTCGGCAGCGCCGCCAGCAGGTCGCGCTCGCGCTCGGCGGGGTCGCGCACTTCGAGTGCGTCGTAGTAGTCGGTCATCGCCGTCCGCTCCCATCCAACAATTCACTGCCCCATTCGTGGCGAGCCACATTCATGCCAGCCACCGCTTCCTGCGCTTGTAGCTCTTCACGTCGCGGAAGCTCTTGCGGTCCGCGCCGCCGACGCCCAGGTAGAACTCCTTGACGTCCTCGTTCTCGCGCAGGCTCTTCGCCTCGCCGTCCATCACGATGCGGCCGTTCTCTAGGATGTAGCCGTAGTCGGCATAGCGCAGCGCCATGTTGGTGTTCTGCTCGGCCAGCAGGAAGGTCACGCCTTCCTTCTCGTTCAGGTCCTTCACGATGCCGAACACCTCGTCGACGATCTGCGGTGCCAGCCCCATCGAGGGCTCGTCGAGCAGCACCATGTTCGGGTTCGCCATCAGCGCGCGGCCGATGGCGCACATCTGCTGCTCGCCGCCGGAGGTGTAGGCCGCCTGCGAGGTGCGCCGCGTCTTCAGGCGCGGGAAGTAGGCGTAGACCTTCTCCAGCGTCTGCGCGATCGCGGCCTTGCCGTCGCTGCGCGTGTAGGCGCCGGTCATCAGGTTGTCCTCGATCGTCAGGTGGGCGAAGCAGTGGCGCCCCTCCATCACCTGGACCAGGCCGCGCTTCACCAGCTCCGCGGGCGAGAGCGCCTCGATGCGTTCGCCGCGCAGCTGGATCGTGCCCTTGGTCACCGCGCCGCGCTCGCCCGCCAGCAGGTTCGACACCGCGCGCAGCGTGGTCGTCTTGCCGGCGCCGTTGCCGCCCAGCAGCGCGACGATGCCGCCCTCGGGCACCGTGAGCGAGACGCCCTTGAGCACCAGGATCACATGGTTGTAGATGACCTCGATGCCATTGACGTCCAGCAGCGGTGCTGCGGGTGCAACGGGCGCGACGGGTGCGGTGACGGTGACCATGGTTGTGAAGTCCGCGCCCGTGTCAGCTGCAGCTGCGCGGCTTGATGTTCTTGTCTTTCGCGTACTTGGCGGAATACTCGGCCACCAGCGGGTCGAGGTTGGCCTTGCGCGCCTGGTACCAGTCGGACTGCACCACCCACTTGGCTCCGTCCCATTGCGCGACGCGGGCCCAGTCGGTGCCCATGTGGTTGCTGCAGGAGGTCTTGACCGGCCGCATGATCTCGCCGAATCCGAGCGCCTTGAGCTTGTCGGCCGTGAGGTCGAGGTTCTCGTAGCCCCAGCGCACCTGCTCGGGCGTCAGCGTCTTGCCCTTGCCGAACTTCTCCTGCGCGGCGCGGATCGCTTCCACCTGCAGCATCGCGATCATCATGCCCCGGGTGTGCGCCATCACGCCGATCTCGCTGGTGCTCGGCGCCGTGCCCTGGCCCTTGTCGTAGACGAACTTCTTCAGGTCGTCGTGCACCTTGTCGCGCGATGCGCTGTTGTGGATCGTGACCGTGTTGTAGCCCTTGGCACCCGCGCCGATGTCCTTCACGTCGTGGTCGGAGCCGGCCCACCAGACCGAGTACATCTTCTCGCGCGGAAAGCCGCTGGCCTGTGCCTCGCGGATGCCGGCGGGCGTCATCACGCCCGCGCTCCAGAACAGCACGTAATCGGGGCGCTGCTGGCGGATCTGCAGCCAGGTCGACTTCTGCTCGACGCCGGGCGGCGTGACGGGGAACAGCGACAGCTCGAAACCGTCCTGCGCCGCCAGCTTCTGCAGCAGCAGGATCGGCTCCTTGCCGTACGGCGAGTCGTGATAGACCAGCGCGATCTTCTTGCCCTTGAGGCTGCCCTTCTCCTTCTTGGCGATGTCCTGCAGGATCACGTCGGTGGCGGTCCAGTAGGTGCCCAGCAGCGGGAAGTTCCATTCGAACACCGTGCCGTCGACCGACTGCGAGAGCCCGTAGCCCATGGTCTCGATCGAGACCTTGTCGTTGAACGCCTTGTCGGTGACCGCGAAGGTGATGCCGGTCGATTGCGGATCGAAGCCCGAGGCGCCGGTGCCCTTGGCCTTCAGCCGGTCGTAGCACTCGACGCCCTTGGCGGCGTCGTAGGCGGTCTCGCATTCCTCGTACGCCAGCTTGACGCCGTTGACGCCGCCGTCGCGCGCATTCACCAGCTTCAGGTAGTCCTGCTTGCCGTCGGCCCACGGGATGCCCAGCGGCGCGAACTGGCCGGTGCGGTAGACCAAGAGCGGAATGAACTGCTCGCCCGCCGCCTGGGCCTGGGCGGGCGTCGGCAGCATCGCGGACGACAGCCCGGCGGCCGCGATGGCCGCCGCGAGGGCAATGGACTGAAACTTCATGCGTTGTCTCCTGTTGTTGAATGGACGGGGTGCGGAATCGATGCGGTCAATGGGGGAAGGGCCACAGGCGCAGCTTCTGCCGCGCGGTGGCCCACAGGGCTGCCAGGCCATGCGGCTCGACGATCAGGAAAAAGACGATCAGCGCGCCGAAGATCATGTGTTCGAGGAAGGAGGCGGTGCCGGTCGAGATCGACAGGCCGAGCCAGTGCGGCACCAGGTTCAGGAACAGCGGCAGCAGCACGATGAAGGCGGCGCCGAACACCGCGCCGACGATCGATCCGAGCCCGCCGATGATCACCATGAACAGCAGCTGGAAGGACTTGTCGATGCCGAAGGCCGCCGGCTCCCAGGACCCCAGGTGCACGAATCCCCACAGCGCGCCGGCCACGCCGACGATGAAGGAGCTCACCGCGAAGGCGCTGAGCTTGGCGTAGACCGGGCGGATGCCGATCACCGCGGCCGCCACGTCCATGTCGCGCATCGCCATCCATTCGCGGCCGATGGCGCCGCGCACCAGGTTCTTGGCCATCAGGCCGAGCAGCACCAGCAGCGAGAGGCACAGCAGGTACTTGCGCGCCGGCGTGTCGAGCGGAAGGCCGAACAGGCTCAGGGCGGAGACGCTGACCGAGCCCGACGAGGAGCCGTTCGTGACCCAGGCCACGCGGTTGGTGAACCAGTCGACGAAGAACTGCGCCGCCAGCGTCGCCACCGCGAGGTAGAGCCCGCGGATGCGCAGGCTCGGAATGCCGAACAGGATGCCGAAGACCATCGCGCACAGCCCGCCGCCGATCAGCGACAGCAGCAGGGGCATGCCCTCGATGCGCACGTTCAGGTTGTAGGCCGCATAGGCCCCGACCGCCATGAAGGCCCCGGTGCCGAGCGAGATCTGACCGCAGTAGCCGACCAGCACATTGAGCCCGATGGCCGCCAGCGACAGGATCAGGAAGGGCACCAGAACGGCCCGGAACAGGTAGTCGCTGGCCAGCATCGGCACGGCGACGAAAGCCGCCAGTGCGAACAGTGCGAGCACGATGCGGTCCTGCGCCACCGGGAAGATCTGCAGGTCGCTTTGGTAGCTGGTCTTGAACTGACCGTTTTCGCGATAGAACATGTTCTTGAAGCCCTAGACGCGGTCGATGATCTTGTCGCCGAAGAGGCCCTGCGGCCGCACAAGCAGGAAGGCCAGTGCCAGCACGTAGGCGAACCAGTTCTCGATGCCGCCGCCGACCATCGGCCCGATGTAGATCTCGGACAGCTTCTCGCCGACGCCGATGATCAGGCCGCCCAGGATGGCTCCGGGCACCGAGGTCAGGCCGCCGAGGATCACGACCGGGAAGGCCTTGAGCGCCACCAGCGAGATCGAGTACTGCACGCCGAGCTTGGAGCCCCAGATGATCCCGGCCACCAGTGCGACCAGGCCGCCGACCGACCACACGATCACCCAGATGCGCGACAGCGGAATGCCGATCGACTGCGCGGCCTGGTGGTCGTCGGCCACCGCGCGCAGCGCGCGGCCGGTCTTGGTCTTCTGGAAGAACAGCGACAGCGCAACCACCAGCACCGCCGCCATGGCCGCGGCGTAGAGGTCTTCCTTGCTCAGCAGAAGGCCGCCCTGGAAGGTGTTTTCCAGCACGATCATCGGGTCCTTGGGCATGCCGACGTCGATCTTGTAGGTGCTGCTGCCGAACAGCAACTGGCCCGCGCCGTCGAGGAAGTAGCTGATGCCCAGCGTCGCCATCAGCAGCGTGATGCCTTCCTGGTTCACCAGGTGGCGCAGGACCAGCCGCTCGACCAGCCAGGCCACGACGACCATCGCCGCGGCCGCCACGCAGGCCGCCAGCAGATTGATCACCAGCATGTTCTCGAGGCCGGTCCAGCGCGGGATCCATTCGGCGAAGCGCGCCATCGTGAGCGCCGCGAACAGCACCATCGCGCCCTGCGCGAAGTTGAAGACGCCCGAGGCCTTGAAGATCAGCACGAAGCCGATCGCGACCAGCGCGTAGAGCATGCCGGCCATCAGGCCGCCGAACAGGGTTTCGAGGAAAAAGCCCATGTCAGTGCCCGCCCGGCCGCCCGAAGGGCACTGAGCGCCCCCTCCGGGGGCAGCGATACACGCAGTGATGAGTGTGGGGGGTCATGTGCTCTCCGTGCCCAGGTACGCGCGAATCACGTCCTCGTTGTTGCGAACCTCGTCGGGCGTGCCGTCGCCGATCTTCTTGCCGTAGTCCAGCACCACCACGCGGTCCGAGATGTCCATCACCACGCCCATGTCGTGCTCGATCAGCACGATGGTGGTGCCGAACTCGTCGTTGACGTCGAGGATGAAGCGGCTCATGTCCTGCTTCTCCTCCACGTTCATGCCGGCCATCGGCTCGTCGAGCAGCAGCACCTGCGGCTCCATCGCCAGCGCGCGGCCGAGGTCGACGCGCTTCTGCAGGCCGTAGGGCAGGCGGCCCACGGGCGTCTTGCGATGCAGCTGGATCTCGAGGAAGTCGATGATGCGTTCGACGAACTCGCGCTGTGCGATTTCCTCGCGCTGGGCCGGGCCCCAGCGCAGCGCCTGGGCCAGGATCCCGCTCTTCATCTTGAGGTTGCGCCCGGTCATGATGTTGTCGAGCACGCTCATGCCCTTGAACAGCGCCAGGTTCTGGAAGGTGCGCGCCACGCCCATCTCGGCCACTTGGCGCGAGTTCATGTGCTTGAAGTGCTGGCCGCGGAATGTGATCTGGCCCTGCTGCGGCTGGTAGACGCCATTGATGCAGTTGAGCATCGAGCTCTTGCCCGCGCCGTTGGGCCCGATGATCGCGCGCACCTCGTGCTCGCGGACGTCGAAGCTGATGTCGGTCAGCGCCTTCACGCCGCCGAAGCTGAGCGAGATGTTCTGCACGTCGAGGATGACCTCGCCGATCTTCCTGCTGCTCATGCCGCTGCTTTCAGAGGGGGGAAGCACTGGGCCTCGACGATCTTCAAGGTCGCGCTGACCACGCCGGTGCGGCCGTCCTCGAACTTGACCTGCGTCTCGATGAACTGCTCCGTCTTGCCGGCATACAGCGCCTCGACCAGCACCGCGTACTTGTCGGCGATGAATCCGCGCCGCACCTTGCGCGTGCGGGTGAGCTCGTCGTCGTCCGGGTCGAGCTCCTTGTGGAGCACCAGGAAGCGCGCGATCTGGGTGTCGCCCATGCCTTCCTCGCTTGCGAGGTCGGCGTTGACCTGGGCGATGCACTCGGCCACCAGCGTCAGCACCTCGGGCTTGCCCGCGAGGTCGACGTAGCCGCCGTAGGCCAGTCCGCGCCGCTCGGCCCAGTTGCCCACGGCCTCGAAGTCGATGTTGATGAAGGCGCAGACCTCCTGGCGCCGGTCGCCGAAGCACACCGCTTCCTTGATCTGCGGGAAGAACTTGAGCTTGTTCTCGATGTAGTTGGGCGCGAACATCGCGCCGCCGCGCATCCGGCCCACGTCCTTGGCACGGTCGATGATGCGCAGGTGCCCTTCGGCATCGAGCACGCCGGCGTCGCCGGTGTGGAAGTAGCCGTCGGCATCGAGCACCTCGGCGGTCGCGTCGGGCCGCTTGTAGTATTCCTTCAGCACCGACACGCCGCGCACCAGCACCTCGCCGTCGTCGGCAATCCGCAGTTCGATGCCGGGCGCCGCGCTGCCCACGGTCTGCAGCTTGACCTTGCCGTCCTGCTGGAGGCAGACGTAGGCGCAGGTCTCGGTCTGGCCGTAGAACTGCTTCAGGTTGACGCCGATCGAGCGGTAGAAGCGAAACAGGTCGGGGCCGATCGCCGCGCCCGCGGTGTAGGCCACTCGGATGCGGCTCATGCCCAGCACGTTGCGCAGCGGCCCGTAGACCATCAGGTTGCCGAGGCCGTACAGCACGCGGTCGCCGAAGCCGACGGGCGCGCCGTTGAGGATGTCGGCGCCCACGCGCCGCGCCAGCGCCATGAATTTCGCGTACAGCCAGCGCTTGGGCGCGGCCGCGTCCTCCATGCGGATCGACACGGCCGTCAGCAGGCCCTCGAAAGTGCGCGGCGGGCCGAAGTAGTAGCTCGGCCCGATCTCGCGCATGTCGTTCATCACGGTTTCGGCCGACTCCGGGCAGTTGAGGGTGAAGCCGCCGACCAGCCACTGCGCCACCGAGAACAGGTGGTCGCCGACCCAGGCCATCGGCAGGTAGCTCATGATGTTGTCGCCGGGGCCCAGCTTGTCGGTCTCGACGCCGCCACGGCCCGCGGCGATGAAGCTTGCGTGGGTCTGGCACACGCCCTTGGGCCGCCCGGTGGTGCCCGAGGTGTAGAGGATCACGGCGACGTCGCCGGGCTCGCCGCCCGCCACGCTCTGCTCGAAGAAGCCCGGATGCGCCGCGTCCCAGGCCCGGCCCAGTTCGCACAGCTGCTCGTAGCCCAGGATGCCCGGCTGGTCGTAGTGGCGCAGGCCGCGCGGATCGTCGTAGATGATGTGGCGGATCGCCGGTGCGGTCTCGCGGCATTCGAGCAGCTTGTCGACCTGCTCCTGGTCCTCGGCGATCACGAACTCGACCGCGGCGTCCTGCAGCATGAAGACCATCTCGGCGGCCACCGCGTCCTGGTAGAGCGGCACCGGAACGCCACGCAGGCACTGCGCCGCGACCACCGAGAGGTAGAGATGCGGCCGGTTGGCGCCGACGATCGCGAGGTTGTCGCCGGCCTTGAAGCCCAGGCTCGCCAGGCCGCAGGCCAGCTCGCGCACCTCGCGTGCCGCGGCCGCCCAACTCCAGGTCTGCCAGATGCCGAGATCCTTCTCGCGCACGGCGGGGGCGTCGGGCTGCTGAGCGGCATGGCCTAGCAGAAGGCGAGGAAATGTGGTGGCGGTGGTCTGCACGATGGGCGGACTGTAGGACCAACTTTGACGCCAGCTTGTCGTTTCAACGACAATCCTAGGGACAACACTCCCCGGAGTTTCCCGATGCGCGTCGGCACTGACAACGGCAATTCCTCGATCCGCGACCGGGTGCGCCCGGCCAGCGGCGGCGAGCTCGACAACATCCCCTGGATGCACGCGCTCACGTCCGCCGAGCGCCGTCGCGCCGAGGCGGCCGTGGTGGTCAGCGATGCCGAGCCAGGCGACCTCGTCTGCCGCATCGGCCGGCCGCCGACCTATTGGTTCGGCGTCGTCGCGGGCCTGCTCAAGATGAGCAACGACAACGCCGACGGCACCTCGATGACGTACAGCGGCCTGCCGCCGGGCGGCTGGTTCGGCGAGGGCACGGTGCTCAAGCGCGAACCCTACCGCTACAACGTCCAGGCGCTGCGGCACAGCGTGGTGGCGGGCTTGCCGATCGACGATTTCCACTGGCTGCTCGACCACTCGATCGGCTTCAACCGCTTCGTGATGAACCAGCTCAACGAGCGGCTGGCCCAGTTCATCGCGGCGCGCGAGACCGACCGCCTCAACGACCCCGACCTGCGCGTGGCGCGCAACCTCGCGGCGCTGTTCAACCCGGTGCTGTTCCCGGGCGTGGGCGAGCTGCTGCGCATCACGCAGCAGGAGCTGGCCTACCTGATCGGGCTGTCGCGCCAGCGGGTCAACGAGGCCCTGCGCGCGCTGCAGGCGCAGGGTGCCATCCGGGTCGAGTATGGCGGGCTGCGCGTGCTCGACCTGGCGGCGCTGCGCGCGAGCGGGACCGCGGGAAAGGGCATGCCCTAGTGCCGTCCGAGCCTGCCTGCCGGCCGGCATGGACAATGCACCCGCAATATTTCCAACCACAACAACACGCGCAGATGGAAACACTCGACGAATTGCAACGTTACAGCCAACTGCTCCTGCGGCTCTACCGCATGGCCCAGGAACTGCCGATCACCGACTTCCAGGACGCGGCGCTGGATCTCGTCAAAGGGGTGCTGCCCTTCGACTCCTCGCTGTGGGGCACGGCCGCGCCCTCGCAGGTTGGGGCCGACATCCACACCGTGCACCTGCACAACAAGTCGCCCGACATGCTGCCGGCCTACGAGTCGGTGAAGCACCTGGACACGGCGGTCGGCGGCATGTTCTCCCAGCCTCGGGCGACTCGCGGCTTCAATCTCGATCGCTGGTTCGGCGAGCCCGGCCAGCGCGAGATCCGGGACTTCTTGCGGCGCTTCGAGATCGAGAACATGCTGGCCACCACGGTCATCGACCCGTCGACCCGCTTCGCCCACTGGATCCTGCTCTATCGGGCCGACCGCGATGCCGACTACACGCCGGCGGAGATCGCCCGGCTCGAACTGCTGGCGCCGCACGTGATGGAGGCGCTGGCAATCAACCGCAAGATGCACCTGGAGCGCCTCAGTCCGGTGGAGCCGGGCGCAGTGTCCCGCGGCAGCGCGATCGCCGATCTGCGCGGCGTCGTCTACCACGCCGATGCGCGCTTCGCGGCGCTGGCGGGCGAGGAATGGGACGATTGGCACGAGCGCCGGCTGCCGGCCGCCCTGTCGGCCCATTTCCAGCAGGACGGCGAGCGCTTTCTCGGCCGTGCGCTGGTGGTGGACGCGCGCCTCGAGCAGCAACTGCTGTTCCTCAAGGCCCGGCCGCGCTGCCGCGCCGACGGCCTGACCGCACGCGAGTTCACCATCGCGAAGCTGATCGCCAAGGGCGACACCCACAAGGAGATCGCGCAGACGCTGACCCGTTCGCCGGCCACCGTGCGCAACCAGATCCAGGCGATCTACGAGAAGCTGGAGGTCGGCAACATCGCCGGACTGATCGAGGAGTTGCGGTTGGCGGACTAGCGCCTGTTCACGCTATTGCCGGAGATCGCGTTGCCCGGCCAAGGGGCCGTCTGCGGCGTCAAACGGCAGCGTGTCCCGCGCCAGCTTGTCGTCCGTATAGGGGCGCAGGTAGGCTGCGGTTTCCTCCACCGGGCAATGCAGCCAGTCGTC
The DNA here is from genome assembly GCF_052114385.1 of Variovorax sp. M-6. Taxonomy (NCBI): domain Bacteria; kingdom Pseudomonadati; phylum Pseudomonadota; class Betaproteobacteria; order Burkholderiales; family Comamonadaceae; genus Variovorax; species Variovorax sp. M-6. The sequence continues at coordinate 164,836 of NZ_JBFREQ010000002.1, forward strand.
GATCCAGGCATCCCGCAGGATGGCGGTGCGGCGCTGCTCCGGATGGTCCGGCAAGCCGAAGGTCAGGAGCGCAAAGCTCTCGACGCATTCGCCGACCGGCGAGCGCCAGCCGTTCCAGAGACCGGCGAGCGCGAGCGGCTGGCCGTCGATGCGCGACACGCGCACGGTCGAGTCGTCGCCGTCGCCGTCCTGAAACACGGCATCGGCGAGGATCACGCAGCGATGGCCGCGCTTCCAGGGCTGGTAGAAGTTGCGTTCGGCGAAAGCGGTCTCGCTGCGCGCCTCGTGGGTGTGGAGATCCTGGCCATCCTTGCTGAATAGCGGGATCAGGCCCCAGCGCCCGGGGGCGATCTCGAAGCGGGCCAAGGGGTCCTGTGCCGTGCCGTCGGCGCGCGGGCGGCGGACGAACCACCCCTGCTGGCCCGGGCGGACCAGTGAGGCCTCCGGACTGCAGGCGAGACCGAAGCGCTTGGCGAAGTGGCTCGGCTCGCGTGCCGCTTGGTAGTGGGTGGGCATGGCCGGAGGGTGTGAAAGCCGGCCGATTCTAGTCAGCCGCCGATACCATTGGAAGCGCCGGGAAGGGCGCAACAGCCGCCCGGCGCGCCTTAGCTCACGAAAATCCAAGAAACCACCATGACTTCATCCCGCCTCACCGTCATCACCGGCGCTTCCCGCGGCCTCGGCCGCGCCATGGCCGAGCAGCTGCTGCAACCCGGCCAGCGCCTGCTGTGCATCTCCCGCCAGAGCGACGCAGAACTCGCGGTCCGCGCCCGCGAGGCCGGCGCCGAACTGGAACAGTGGCAACTGGACCTCTCCGATCCGGTGCCGGCGGCGGCTCGGCTTGCCACCTGGCTGCAGGGCCTCGAAGCCGGCGCCTTCGACAGCGCCATCCTGATCAACAACGCCGGCACGGTCGGCCGCCCGCGCCCGCTGTCGGAGGCAGTCGCGAGCGAGCTCGCGCAGGCATTGCGCGTCGGGCTGGAGGCGCCCATGCTGCTGGCGTCCGCATTCCTTGGCGCGACCAAGGGCTGGCGCGCCGACCGCAAGGTGCTCAACATTTCCTCGGGACTGGGCCGCAACGCGATGGGCAGCCAGGCGCCCTATTGCGCGGCCAAGGCCGGCATGGACCACTTCTCGCGCGCCGTGGCGCTCGAGGAAAAGGCGGCGACTCGCGGAGCGCGCATCGTCTCGCTGGCGCCGGGCATCATCGACACCGACATGCAGGTCGCCCTGCGCGAGAGCGAGGCCGACATGTTCCCGGACCGCGCGCGCTTCGAGAAGTTCAAGGCCGATGGCCTGCTGGACACGCCAGCGTCCGCCGCCGCCAAGATCCTGAAGTACCTGGAGCGCCCCGATTTCGGCAGCAATCCGGTTGCCGATATCCGAGACTGACCCCATCCGGCCGGCGCAGCCAGGCCTGTTGGTGAAACACCGCGGAACCGGCTTCGCCGGGCCGCTGGTGTTGCCCCCGGTAGGGGGTGGGCGGGCTACACGAAGTGAGCCCAACCTGGGGGCGAGCAACAGTTCCACCGCGGAACCGGCTTCGCCGGGCCGCTGGTGTTGCCCCCTGGAAGGGGGTGGGCGCCCGACACGAAGTGCGGGCAACCTGGGGGTTATTCGATCACCGCGCCTGACGCCTGCACGATGCCGCGCCATTTTTCGTAGTCGCTCTTCAGCAGCGTCTGGAGCTGCTCCGGCGTCATCGCCTGCGGCTCGGCGCCCTGGGCCACGATCGCGGCCTTCATCTCGGGGGTTGCGAGCAGCTTGTTGACCTCGGCGTTGACGGTGGCGACGATGTCCTTCGGCGTGCCCGCGGGCATGAAGAGGCCATACCAGGTGCTGACGTCGAAGTCCTTGTAGCCCAGTTCGGCCACCGTGGGCACCTCGGGCAGCGAGCTGCTGCGGCGCGCCGAGGTCACGGCCAGCGGCCGCAGCTTGCCCGACTTGATCTGTCCCATGGCCGAAGGCAGCGACGACACCATCAGGTCGACGTTGCCGGCCAGCACGTCCATCATCGCGGCGTTGGACCCCTTGTAGGGCACATGGCGCATCTTGATGTTGGCGGCGGACTTGAAGATCTCGCCGGCCAGGTGGATGGTGGTGCCGTTGCCGGGCGAGCCGTAGGTGATCGAGTCGGGTGCCGCGCGCGCGGCGGCGACGACGTCGGCCAGCGTCTTGAACTTCGACTCGCTGCGGGTGACGATCACCACCGGCGTGTAGGCCACGTGCGCCACCGCCGTCAGGTCCTTGGTCGGGTCGTAGCTGAGGTTCTTGTAGAGCCATGGCGCGACCACCATGTTGTCCTTCTGGCCCATGACCATGTCGTAGCCGGTGGGCGCCGCGCGCACCGCCTCGGCGATGCCGATGGTGCCGCCGGCACCGGCGCGGTTGTCGGGCACCACGGTCCACTTGCTGGTCTCCGTGAGCTTGTTGGCGACCAGCCGCGACAGGATGTCGGTGCCGCCGCCGGGCGGGAAGGGCACGATCAGGCGCACCGGCTTGGCGGGATAGGGCTGGGCCTGCGCGGCGGTGAATGCCAGCGCCAGGGCGGCGATGGTGAGCAGCTTTCGGATCATCGGGGAGTCTCGTTGTTCTGGCACCGCGGGGGCGCGGCGCACATGCGCCGGGAGTGTGCCTCAACGAGACCTGCCCGGAGCTCGCGATGGGAGATGCCCGCCGTCTCGAACCGCGAATTCGAGCCCCGTCAGTGGATCGCGGGCGGCCCCAGATCCTCTCGCGGGTCCACGTAGGCGGTGACGATCGGGAGGTCGCCGGCGTCGGGCCCGCGCGCATCGGCGCGCCGCTGCAGCGCCGCGATCCCGGCCATCATGGCCGCGCCGTAGGTGGGCATCGGCCCCTCGGCGGCATCGATCGGCCGGCAGTCGCCGCCGTCCTGTTTCTGCAGCACCCAGTAGAAATGGCCGGCGATCGGTTCGTCGACGATCAGTGCGATGTGATCCGTGTCCATGGTGTGGCCCCTTGCTCAGTTCATGGGACCGGTTGTACGCACCCGATGCGCGCCCGCACAGCAACGAAATCACGCCGCGGCACGCAGGGTTGCAACAGCCGCGGCTTGCGTGAAAAACGCACGGCGCCGAGGGCGTGGTCGCCGGCTCGCCCGGACCGCGCGAAAACGCGGAGAATGCTCCGCCGAGCCTGCCGTTTCCGCGGGAAGCGCGATCCGAACCCCAGCCAGACGTCCCATGCCCGATATCCCCGCACCCTCCCGTCTCAACAAGCGCATGGCCGAACTGGGCCTGTGTTCGCGCCGGGAGGCCGACGACTGGATCGCGCAGGGCTGGGTCAAGGTCAACGGCCAGGTGGCCGAAATGGGCGTCAAGGTGCTGCCCGCCGACCGCATCGAGGTCGACAAGAAGGCCCAGAACCAGCAACAGCAGCAGGTGACGATCCTGCTGCACAAGCCGATGGGCTACGTCAGCGGCCAGGCCGAGGACGGCCACGAGCCGGCGATCGTGCTGATCAACCCGCGCACCCACTGGCGCGAGGATCCGAGCCGCAACCGCTTCTCGCCGCCGCAGTTGCGCGGCCTGGCGCCTGCCGGCCGGCTCGACATCGATTCGGTCGGCCTGCTGGTGCTGACGCAGGACGGCCGGGTGGCGCGCCAGCTGATCGGCGAGGACTCGGGCATCGAGAAGGAATACCTGGTGCGGGTCTCCTATGGTCCGGTGGCGCAGAACTCGCAGGCCGCCTTTCCGCGCGAGGAACTGGCCCGGCTGCGCCACGGCCTGAGCCTGGACGGCCAGCCGCTCAAGCCGGCCAAGGTCGACTGGCAGAACCCCGAGCAGCTGCGCTTCGTGCTGACCGAAGGCAAGAAGCGGCAGATCCGCCGCATGTGCGAGCAGGTCGGGCTCAAGGTCGTCGGCCTGAAGCGCATCCGCATCGGCAACGTGGTGCTGGGTAATCTGCCGGTCGGGGCGTGGCGCTATCTCGGGCCGAACGAGCGCTTCTAGCGTTCCGAGGCGCGCCGCTCCGGCGGCGCGCTCAGCTGCATGCTTTGTTGTGCGAAGCGTGCATGCCCTTGGTCTTGGCCTCGGCTTCCGTCAGGTACTCGCCCTTCTTGGTCTTGCCGTAGTAGCGGTCGCCCATGCAGTGGTAGACCTTGGTCTCGCTGTTGGCCCAGACCTTGCCGGCGCCGCCACCGGGCGCCGCGGCCATTGTCGAAGGATCGGGCTTGGCGGGCGCCTTGGTGGCTGCGCCGGTGCTGGGGGCGACGCCGGTCTTGTTGACGGCCGCCGACTGGGTCTCGACTGCTGGCGCCGCAGCCGCGGCGGGCGGCGCGGCGGCCTTGGCGTCGGCCTTTCCGTACCAGGTCTCGATGCCCTTGTGGCCACGGCAGGCGCCCGACTTGGTGTCGGGCGAGGCGAAGCTGCCATCCTTGCACTGGACGGTGCTTCCTGCCGGGGCGCCTGCTGGAAGCTGCTGGGCCTGGACGCCGAGCGCGCCCAGCAGGCCGGCGGCGACCAGCAATGTCTTGAGGGCGAGATTCATCCGGGGTGCTCCTGAAACGATGTGTGACGGAGCCGTCATCCTGCGCGTGCTCACTGAACACCACCTGACCGATCCTGTTGCAGTGCCGCAAAGCCTGCTCATGCATGACTAAGAAATCAGGCGTAGCCTCACCCGCAATGGTGTGACGGACCCAAGGAGAGACCCTGTGCGCGCCTTGCTCGTGGAAGACGACGAAATGATCGGCCGCAGCCTCGTGCATGCGCTCGACAACGCCGGATGGTCGGTCGACTGGGTGCGCGACGGCGCGCTGGCGCACAGCGCCCTGGCCGACGGCGGCTACACCTGCGTCCTGCTCGATCTCGGTCTGCCCCAGGAGGACGGCACCGAAGTCCTGCGGCGCGCGCGCAAGCGCGGCGACGCCACGCCGGTTCTGGTGCTCACCGCGCGAGACGGGCTCGACGACCGCATCCAAACTCTCGACCTCGGTGCCGACGACTACCTGCTCAAGCCCTTCGAGCTGCGCGAGCTGCTGGCGCGCATGCGCGCCGTGGTGCGGCGCCGCGACGGCGCGGCGCATTCGGTGATCGGCACCGCGGCGCTCCAGCTCGACCTCACCACGCGCGACGTGATCGTGAACGGCGTGCGCGAGGTCCTGACCGCGCGCGAGTTCGCGCTGCTGCACGCGCTGCTGGAGCGGCCCGGCGCGATCCTGTCGCGCGAGCAGCTCGAGGATCGGATCTACGGCTGGGGCGAGGAGGTCACCAGCAATGCGATCGACGTCGTGATCCACGGCATGCGGCGCAAGCTTGGCGCCGATGCGATACGCAACGTGCGCGGGCTCGGTTGGCGGGTCGTTCCGGCGTGAAGGCGCCCTTTCGGCTCCGGTCGCTGCGCGGACGGCTGCTGCTGTGGCTCGTGGCGCTGCACCTGGTGGCGATCGCGGCCACGGTCTGGCTTTCCTACGGCGCCTACGGCCGGCTGGTCAACACCTTCATGGACGACCAGATGCGCCTCGTGGCCGATTCCCATGCGAGCCACCGCCGGCCTCCGACCTTGCCGCCTGCCACCGCCGACGACGCCATCCGCCGCGGCAGTTTCGTGGTCCAGATCTGGACCACGGACGGCCGCAGGCTGCTGGCCTCCTCGTGGCCGGGGCTCGACCTGCCGTTGCAGTCCGAGCCGGGATTCAGCGACGTTCGCGTGGGCACCCGGAGGGAGGACGCCTGGCGCGTCTACACCGCCGAGGCCGGCACGCTCGCGGACATGCCGCGTGTGCAGGTGGTGCAGAACGACAGCTTCCGCCGCAACCGCATCGTGCGCCGCGCGCTGCTGGAAAGCCTGCCGATCCTGCTGATGCTGCCTGTCACGCTGTTGATCCTGCTGTTCATCGTGTCGGCCGCCTCGCGCTCGCTGCGCGCCGTCGCGCGCGATGTCGCGGCGCAGGAGGAGGGCGATCCGGCCGAGGTTCCCATCGCCAGCGTGCCGGAGGAAATCGCACCGCTGGTCACCGCCTTCAACAGCCTGCTCGGGCGGCTGCGCAATTCCCTGTCGGCGCAGCGTCGGTTCATGCAGGATGCGGCGCACGAACTGCGCACGCCGATGACTGCGATCGGCCTGCAGATCGAGAATCTGCGCGCCCACGTGCCGGCCGGCGCCGCGGTCGAGCGCTTTGCCCAGCTCGAGAGCGGCGTCAAGCGCGCGCAGCACCTCATCGAGCAGTTGCTGCGCCTGTCGCGACAGGATGCGCCCGCGGCGAGTGCGCGCGGACCGGTCGACGTGGCGACGCTGCTGCGCGACAGCGTGGGCCAGTTGATGGTGCTGGCCGACCGGCGGCGTGTCGACGTCGGCTTCGAAGGCCGCATCGCACCGCACGTCTGCGCCCCCCCGGCCGAACTGCGCAGCGTGTTCGACAACCTCATCGACAACGCGGTGCGCTATGCGCCGCAAGGCGGCGTGGTCGACGTCAGGCTTCACATCGTCGATGGACAACCGGTGGTCGACGTGCTGGACAACGGTCCGGGCATTCCGGCCGACCAGCTCGAGCGCGTCTTCAACCGCTTCTTCCGCGTGGCGGGCGCGCCGGCCGGTGGCAGCGGACTGGGCCTCGCCATCGCGCAGGCGGCCGCGCTGCGAAATGGCCTGCGCATCGTGCTCGCGAACCGGACCGATGGCGCGGGCCTGCGGGCGCGGGTGTATCTGCCGGGCTCATCCTGAACTCATTCTTCGCTCATTCCTGTCTCAGACTGGCTGCCTAGAGTGGCTACAGGTCCCCCGCGCCGCCGTTGGCGTGATGCGGGGCGCGACCCGATGCAACTCCAGGAGACCTCTCATGCATGCTTCCGTCAAAGTCATCGCCCTCGGCACTTTCGCTACCCTCGCAGCCTTTGCTTCGATGACCGCGAGCGCGCAGTCGGACGGCTCGGACTATCGTCCGATGCAGACAAGCAACTCGGCGCCCAAGCCCGAAGTGAACGCGGGCGCCATGGCGGCGGCCCGTCCGACCGGCACCGAGCCCGTCGGCGAATCGACCGCGGCACCGGTCAAGTCGCAGCTCACGCGCGAAGAGGTCTACAAGGGCGCGGTCGAAGCGGCGCACCCCATGAACACCGAGTCGATCGGCCAGTCGACCGGCATGGCCGGCATCACGTCGGGCACGCCGCGCTGAGCGGGAGGGCGGCCAGGCGCTATCCTGCGGTTTCCTTCGTGAAACCCGGGATACGTCATGCGGCTCTTCGTTTCCAGATCCCTTGCCCTCGCCAGCGCCCTGCTCGGACTCCTGGCGGCGACGAACGCTGGCGCGCAGGGCACGGTCAACGCGCTCTGCAGTACCGACTCCGGCTGGTGCGAGGCGGCCGCCACGGAGTTCACGCGCGCCACCGGGATCCGGGTGCTGCAGGCGCACAAGGGCACCGGCGAGATCGGCGCCCAGTTGCGGGCCGAGTCGGCCAACCCCAAGACCGACATCTGGTGGGGCGGCACCGGCGACCCCTTCCTGCAGGCGGCCGAAGAAGGCCTGCTCGAGCCCTACCGTCCGGCCTACGTCAACGACCTGTACGACTGGTCGGTGCGGCAGTACGCGATGTCGGGCAACCGGGTCGGCGGCTTCTACACCAGCGCCATGGGCTTCGGCTTCAACACCGAGGTGCTCAAGAAGAAGCACCTGCCCGAGCCGCGCTGCTGGGCCGACCTGATCAAGCCCGAGTACAAGGGCGAGATCGAGATGTCGCATCCCGCCACCAGCGGCACCGGCTACACCATCATCGCCGGGCTGGTCCAGCTGATGGGCGAGGACGCCGCCTTCGACTACCTGAAGAAGCTGCACCGCAACACCACCGCCTACACCCGCAGCGGCCAGGCCCAGGCGCCCAACGTGGCCAAGGGCGAGGTCGCGGTCGGCATCAGCTTCATCTTCGGCTTCGACAAGTGGCGCCACGACAAGTACCCGGTCAAGACCGCGGCGCCGTGCGAGGGCACGGGCTACGAGGTCGGCGGCATCGCGTTGGTGAAAGGCGCTCGCAACCGTGCCAATGCGCTGCGCTACTACGACTGGCTCATGAGCCCGGCCGGGCAGTCGATCGGCGCCAGGGCCGGCAGCCTGCAGTCGCCGGCCAACAGGACCTTCAAGCCGGATCCCCGGATTCCGTCGATGGACGGGGTCAAGCTCATCAAGTACGACTTCGAGAAGTACGGCCAGGCGGCCGAGCGCAAGCGGCTGATCGACCGCTGGACGCGCGAGGTGGAGTCGCAGCCGCGCTGAGCCTCGCAAGCCTTGGAAGCGGGGCGGCCCTTGCGAAACGGGACGGGCAACCCCAGGTCTTGTAAAGTTGAACGTTCGCCGCTGGCGAACCGTTTGTCCCCCTTTGATTGTTCTCGCGCCATGACCATCTCCAAGACCAAACTCCCGTTCCAGGCCGAAGTCGCCCAGTTGCTGCACCTGGTCACGCATTCGCTCTACTCGAACAAGGAAATCTTCCTGCGCGAGCTGATCTCGAACGCCTCGGACGCCTGCGACAAGCTGCGCTTCGAGGCCATCGACCAGCCCGCGCTGTTCGAGGATCAGCCCAAGCTGGAAGTGCGCGTCGCCTTCGACGCCGAGGCCAAGACCCTCACCATCACCGACAGCGGCATCGGCATGAGCCAGCAGGAAGCCATCGACCACCTCGGCACCATCGCCAAGAGCGGCACCAAGGAATTCATGAGCCGGCTGTCGGGCGACCAGAAGGCCGACGCGCAGCTGATCGGCCAGTTCGGCGTCGGCTTCTACTCGGGCTTCATCGTGGCCGACAAGATCACGGTCGAGTCGCGCCGCGCCGGCCTGGCGGCCGAAGAGGGCGTGCGCTGGGTCAGCAGCGGCGCCGGCGACTTCGAGGTCGACACCATCACCCGCCCCGAGCGGGGCACCAGCGTCACCCTGCACCTGCGCGACGACGCCGAGGAATACCTCAACGCCTGGAAGCTCAAGTCGATCATCGGCAAGTATTCCGACCACATCTCGCTGCCGATCCTGATGGAGAAGGAAGAGTGGAAGGAAGGCGAGGACAACAAGGGCGGCGCGATGGTCAAGACCGGCGAATGGGAGCCGGTCAACCAGGCCAACGCCCTCTGGAGCCGGCCGAAGAAGGACATCACCGAAGAGCAGTACGTCGAGTTCTACAAGAACGTCAGCCACGACTTCGAGGCGCCGCTGGCCTGGAGCCACAACCGGGTCGAGGGCAACACCGAGTACACGCAGCTGCTCTACATCCCTGCCAAGGCGCCGATGGACCTGTGGAACCGCGACAAGGGCGCGGGCGTCAAGCTCTACGTCAAGCGCGTCTTCATCATGGACGACGCCGAGGCGCTGCTGCCGAGCTACCTGCGCTTCGTCAAGGGCGTGATCGACTCCGCCGACCTGCCGCTCAACGTCAGCCGCGAGCTGCTGCAGGAGAGCCGCGACGTGAAGGCGATCCGCGAGGGCAGCACCAAGCGCGTGCTCGGCATGCTCGAAGACCTGGCCAAGAAGCAGAAGACGGCGGCCGAGAGCGGCGAAGGCAAGATCGACGTCGGCTCCGGTGAATCGGTGCCGGCGCCCGAGCCGACCGAAGGAGTCACCGACGTGGTCGACAAGAAGGCCGATCACAGCATGCCGGCCGCCGAGGCCGCGGCCGAGTACGCCGACGAGTCGGGCAAGTACGCCAGGTTCTATGCCGAATTCGGCTCGGTGCTCAAGGAAGGCCTGGGCGAGGACTTCGGCAACCGCGACCGGATCGCGAAGCTGTTGCGCTTCGCCTCGAGCACCACCGACACCGCCAGCGTGAGCTTCGCCGACTACAAGTCGCGCATGAAGGAGGGCCAGGACGCGATCTACTACATCACGGCCGACACGCTGGCCGCCGCCAAGAACAGCCCGCAGCTCGAGATCTTCAAGAAGAAGGGCATCGAGGTGCTGCTGATGACCGATCGCGTCGACGAGTGGGCGCTCAACTACCTGACCGAGTTCGACGGCACCGCGCTGCAGAGCGTGGCCAAGGGCGCGGTCGACCTGGGCAAGCTGCAGGACGAGGCCGAGAAGAAGGCGGCCGAGGAAGCGGCCGAGTCCTTCAAGCCGCTGCTGGAGCGGCTCAAGGAGGCGCTCAAGGACAAGGCGGAGGACGTGCGCGTCACCACCCGCCTGGTCGACTCGCCGGCCTGCCTGGTGGTGCAGGATGGCGGCATGAGCACCCAGCTCGCGCGCATGCTCAAGCAGGCAGGCCAGCCGGCGCCCGACCTCAAGCCGGTGCTCGAAGTCAACGCCGAGCATCCGCTGGTCAGGAAGCTGGAGAGCTCGTCCCATTTCGACGACCTGGCCAACATCCTGTTCGACCAGGCGCTGCTGGCCGAAGGAGGCCTGCCCGCCGATCCCGCTGCCTACGTGCGCCGGGTCAACGCCTTGCTGGTCTGACCGACGCGCTGCGCGACACCGCCATGTCCGGATACTGGCTGATGAAGTCCGAGCCCGACGAGTGCTCGATCGACGACGCGCTCGCAGCGCCCGATGCGACCGTGCCCTGGACCGGCGTGCGCAGCTACCAGGCGCGCAACTTCATGCGCGATGCGATGCAGGTCGGCGACGGTGTGCTGTTCTATCACTCCAGTTGCCCCGAGCCCGGCATCGCGGGCATTGCGCGCGTGGCGTCGGGCACGCGGCCCGATCCGACGCAGTTCGATCCGGCCTCGCCTTACTTCGATGCGGCGTCCAAGCCCGAACAGCCGCGCTGGCTGTTGCTGGACGTGCAGGCCTTGCGCAAGACCCGGCTGCTGTCGCTGCCCGAGTTGCGCGCGACGCCCGCGCTGGCCGACATGCTCGTGCTGCGCCGGGGCAATCGGCTGTCGATCACACCGGTCGATGCGCCCCACTGGCAGCTGATTGCGGAGCAGATGCTGGCTTGACGTCCCCATCCGCGTCGAGGTGGTTCACCTCGACGGAGATGTGGACCAGTTCTTCGTGGATGCGCAATTGCTGCTTGAAGTAGTCGGGCCCGACGTCGCCGTGGGTGGCGAGCGAGACGATGCAGGCGTACTTGCCCTTGCCCACGCGCCAGACGTGGAGGTCGCAGAGGGTTGCCGGCACCGGACTGGCCTCGATGACCTCGAGGATCTCGGCCACCACCGGTGCGTTCATCTCGGCGTCGAGCAGCACGCGGCCTGAATCGCGCAGCAGCCGCCAGGACCACGCGGCGACCAGCACGGCGCCCACGATCCCCATCACCGGGTCCAGCCAGCTCGCGCCCCACAGCTTGCCGCCGAACAGGGCGACGATCGCGAGCACCGAGGTGGCGGCGTCCGCCACCACGTGCACGTAGGCCGAGCGCAGGTTCAGGTCGTGATGCCCGTGCGCGTCGTGATCGTGGTGATGATGGCCGTGATGGTGGCCGCCGCGCAGCAGCCAGGCGCACGCCAGGTTCACCAGCAGGCCAACGATCGCGATCATGATCGCCTGGTCATAGTGGATGGCGGTCGGGGCCAGCAGCCGCTCGATCGACTGGTAGAGCATCGACGCGGCCACCATCGCCAGGAGGATCGCGCTGGTGTAGCCGCCCAGGATCTCGATCTTCCAGGTGCCGAAGGCAAAGCGATGGTCATCGGCGAATCGCCTGGCCGCCACATAGGCGGCGACCGACAGGCCCAGGGCCACCGTGTGCGAACTCATGTGCCAGCCATCGGCCAGCAGCGCCATCGAGTTGAAGGCCCATCCACCGGCGATCTCCACCACCATCATGAGCGCCGTCAATGCCGCGGCCCACAGCGTGGCCCGTTCGGCCAACGGATTGCCCTCGTCGAAGACGTGGGTGTGCTGCCAGCCCCGGGCGGCGTGAGAGGTCCGCGTGGTCATATACTGCACCCCAGTATATCGGCCAGTCCTAGAATTCGCGCATGACCCACACGATCACAGGAAGCGCGAAGCTGTTGGCACGGGTGCGCCGCATCAAGGGCCAGGCGGCGGCGCTGGAGGGTTCGCTGGGCGAGGGAACCGAATGCATGGCGGTCCTGCAGCAGATCGCGGCGATACGCGGCGCCGTCAACGGACTGATGCTGGAGGTGCTCGAAGGCCATATCCGGGAGCATCTGGGCCCCGACGCGAGCGCGGCGCAGCGCGCCGAGGACACGGAGGCGGTGGTGGCGGCGCTCCGGTCCTATCTGAAGTAAGCCCTAGAAGAAGCTCTCGCCCGGCGTCAGCGGGGCATGTCGGTAGCTTGCCGGCGTGCGGCTCAGCTTCACGGGCGAGCCGATGCCTCGGTAGCCGCCTTTCATTTCGACCACCATGCCGCGATGCGCCGTGTGTGGGTGTTCGAGCGCCGCGTCGACCGACAGCACGGGGGCTGCCGGCACGCCCGCGGCCATGAGCTGGTCGACCAGCTGGCGGCCGTCGAACGTCGCCAACTGCGCCTCGAGACGCTGTTTCAGGCTCTCGCGGTGGACCGAGCGCAGTCCGGCGTCGCGGTAGAGCGGATCGTCGCTGAGCGCGGGCAGGCCGATGCAGCGGCAGAAGCTCGCGAACTGGCGATCGTTGCCCACCGCCAGGAAGATCGGATCGGTGCCGGTCTTGAGCGCGTCGTAGGGATAGATGTTCGGATGCGCGTTGCCGGTGCGGCGCGGCGGCTGGCCGTCGAGGAACCAGTTGGCCGCGTGCGGGTGCAGCAGCGACAGGCCGCTGTCGTACAGCGCCGCCTCGACGAACTGTCCGCGTCCGCTGCGCTGGCGCTCCTGCAGCGCGAGCAGCACGCCGATGACCGCGTTGAGCCCGGTCACCATGTCGACCACCGGCAACCCGACGCGCAGCGGACCGCCATCGGCCTCGCCGTTGATGCTCATGATGCCGGTCAGGGCCTGCACCGCGGCATCGTAGCCCGGCAGTGCGCCGAGCGGGCCGTCGGCGCCGAAGCCCGACACGCGGCACCAGACCAGCCGCGGGAAGCGCTTGGCCAGCGTGTCGTAGCCGATGCCCCAGCGTTCCATGGTGCCGGTCTTGAAGTTCTCGATCAGCACGTCGGCCTCGGCCAGCAGCGCCAGCAGCGCCTCGCGCCCGGCCTCGCTGCCCAGGTCGAGCGCCATCGTGCGCTTGTTGCGGTTGAGCCCGTGGTAGTAGGAAGCCACGCCGTCCTTGAAGGGCGGGCCCCAGGTGCGCGTGTCGTCGCCCTGCGGCGGCTCGACCTTGAGCACGTCGGCGCCGTGGTCGCCGAGGATCTGGCCGCAATACGGGCCACCGAGGATGCGCGAGATATCGAGCACGCGGATGCCGGCCAGTGCGCCGGTGTTGGCAGTCGCGGTCATGGTTTTCCTTGGATGAGAGAAGAGGGGCGGGCCGTTGGGTTCAAACGGCCGCGGCGCGCTCGACCAGCTTGAAGGTGCCTGTGGCCAGTGCCAGCAGTTCGCCCTGGGTGTCGCGCACTTCGCCGCTCGCGAAGCACAACGATCGGCCGCGTCGCGCGCAGGACGCGGAGCCGACCACGTCGCCGCTCGATGGTGCGACGAAATGGACCGTGATGTCGATCGTCACGACACCGAATTGCGTCGGCGCGTGCGCGCGCACTGCGCTGGACAGCGTGCAGTCGAGCAGCACGGCCAGGGCTCCGCCATGCACGTCGCCACGGCTGTTGGTGTGCATCGGGTCGAAGGGCATGCGCACGCGCGTGCGGTCGTGTCCGATCTGTTCGCCGCGCAGGCCGAAGGCCTGAACCATCGGCATCGGCAGGCCGAAGAGCAGGCCAGGCCCTTCTTCCTGGAGGATGTTCGCAGGCGACCGACCGGCGTTCAATCGAGCAACCCCTTCTTGCGCAGGCGCTCGACGCGGTCCTTCTCGCGCGCGTGACTGGCGAGCGCGTACGTGCGGTAGTCGGCGGCGCCCAGATAGTTGACGGGCTGGTTCAATTGGTCGAGCACACGCTGGCTGGCGGAGGAATCCAGTGCCTTCCTGAACGCGTCCTGCACCCGCTGGACCTGGGCCGGATCCATGCCGGCGGGCCCGGCGATGCCGTAGGGCGAATCGATGAAGGCGTCGATGCCCTCGTCCTTCAGGGTCGGCAGCGTCGGGTAGCGCTTGACGCGTTGCGGCGTGAGCATCACCAGGTAGCGCATCTTGCCGGCCTCGATGTGCGGAACGGCCACGCCCGACAAGGGCGCCGCATCGATGTGGCCGCCGAGGAGGGCGTTGGTCACATCGGCATCGCCCTTGAACGGCACCATGTTGAATTGCAGCTTCGCGGCCTCGCCGATCTCGTCCATGACGATGCGCGGCGTTCCCACGGCGCCGGTGGCGCCGATGTTCAGCTTGCCGGGCCGCTTGGCGGCGTCGGCCGCGAAGTCCTTCCAGGTCTTCCAGGGCGCATCGGCCTTCACGGCCAGCCCGAAGGCGTAGTCGGACAGCAGGACCACGTAGGAGAAGCTGGTCCTCGGGTCGAACGGGACCTTGTTGATGTAGGGCTCGCGATAGACCGACGCCGGCAGCACCGCCAGCGTGTAGCCGTCGGGCGCGGCGCGGGTCAATGCCGCGGCGCCATTGGTTCCGCTGGCCCCGGGCCGGTTGTCCATCACGATGGGTTGCCCGAGGATCTTGCCTGCCTCCTCGGCGAGCGCGCGCACATGCTGGTCCGTGGGGCCGCCCGGCGCGTAGGGAACGACCAGCGTGATCGGTCGCTGCGGATAGGTTTGGCCGGTCGCCGCCGCAGCGAAGCACAGTGCCGCGGCGGCGAGGGGGCCGCGCCCGCGAAGGCGCATGCGTGACAGCAATTTCATGATCTCGTCTCTTTCGGGGTGTCGGCGACGTCAGTCCAGCTGCGCGCCGGACTTCTTCACCACGTCCTTCCACTTGGCGGTCTCGGACACGATGAAGCGGCCGAGCTGCTCCGGCGAGCCGTCCGTTGCGGGCTCCAGGCCTTGCGCGGCGAACAGCTGCTTGACCTTGGGTGTGGCGAGCGCATCGGCGAAGGCCTTGTTGAGTTTCGCGACCGTGGCCGGTGGGGTGCCGGCCGGCGCCACGATGCCGAAGAACACGCTGACGTCGTAGCCCGTGACGCCCTGTTCGGCCAACGTCGGCAGCTCGGGGAGCGCCCGCGAGCGCTGCGCCGTGGCGATGCCGAGCGCGCGCAGCTTGCCGGCCTTGACGTAGGGCAGTGCGGTCAGAACGTCGGTGAAGCTCATCGACACCTGGCCACCCAGCAGGTCGTTGAGCGCGGGGCCGGTGCCCTTGTAGGGGATGTGCTGCAGGTCGGTGCCGGCGATGCCGTTGAACAGCACGCCCGCCAGGTGCGAGGAGGCGCCGTTGCCCGACGAGGCATAGCTCAGCTTGCCCGGGTTGGCCTTGGCGTAGGCGATGAGCTCGCGCACGTCCTTTGCGGGCACCGCCGGGTTCACGACCAGGATGTTGGGCAGATGGCCGACCTGGATCACCGGCGTGAAGCTCTTGACCGGGTCGTAGTTGATCTTGCGGTAGAGGCTCGAATTGATGGCCAGCGGACCCGAGGTGCCGAACATCAGCGTGTGGCCGTCGGGTTCGGCGCGCGCCACGAAGTCGGCGCCGATGTTGCCGCCGGCGCCGGCGCGGTTCTCGACGATCACGGGCTGCCCGAGCTGGTCCCGGATCTCGGCCGCCAGCGTGCGCGCCATCGCGTCGGTGGGGCCGCCCGGCGGGAACGGGATGATCAGCGAGATGGGTTTGGTCGGGAAGGTCTGCGCGTGGGCCGTCGACAGTGCAGGCAGCACCGGCAGCGCGACGACGCTGGCGGCGAGGATGAGGGTCTTGAGCAGTTTCATGTGGTCTCCTTGCTTTCTTGTCTTCGTTGCGTCAGGCCGCGGCCGCGTGCTTCTCTGGTGCCGCGGCATTCCAGGACGCCGGCAGGCCGTCCGGCGCCAGGGGGTCGCGCGGCAGCACGCGGTGCAGCAGGACCAGCTGCGCCCACTCGACGCGCTGCGCCGAGCCGCCGCGCACGCCCTCCCAGGCCATCGCGATCGCGCTGCAGGTGTGGTAGAGCGCCGAGGCCGCCTGGCGTGCGAGCACGTCGCCACCCTCGTGCGCCGCGGTGGCGGCCAGTGCGGACGCCCGCACCAGTGCTTCGCGCAGGGCCTGGGCGAAGGCCGGCGCCACGGCCAAGTCGTCCAGCAGCGCACCGAAGTGCGCCTGTAGCGCCGGCAGCGATTCCTCGCGCTTGACCGCGCGGATCACGTCGAGCGCGACGATGTTGCTGGTGCCTTCCCAGATCGAGCCGAGATGGGCGTCGCGCACCAGCCGCGGGTCGCTCCATTCCTCGATGTAGCCGCAGCCGCCGCGCACTTCCATCGCATCGCCGGTGACCTTGCGGGCGTCGCGGCAGGCGCGGAACTTGATGAGCGGCGTCAGGATGCGCAGCAGCGGGTAGGCCGTCTTGTCGCCGCCGTCCGAGCGCGCCAGCGCCAGGGCGGTCTGGAACACCATGGTGCGCGACTGCTCGGCCGGCAGCCTGAGCTTCTGCAGCTGGCGCTGCATCAAGGGCATGTCGGCCAGCCGGCGGCCGAAGGCGCGGCGCTCGCCGGCCACGTATTCGGCCTCGGCCACCGCGCGGCGCATCAGGCCGGCGGCGCGCACGCCGTTCGACAGGCGCGAGTTGTTGACCATGTCGGCCATCTGCTGGAAGCCGCGGCCCGCCTCGCCGACCAGGTACGCCACGGCGCCTTCGAGGCGGATCTCGCCGCTGGCCATCGAGCGCGTGCCCAGCTTGTCCTTGAGGCGCAGGATCCGGTAGTGGTTGGCGCTGCCGTCGTCGAGCCGCTTCGGCAGCAGGAACAGCGACACGCCCTTCATGCCGGCCGGTGCGCCGTCGGCGCGCGCCAGCACCATCGCGAAGTCGGCGTCGGGGTTGGAGCAGAACCACTTGTCGCCGCCGAGGCGCCATTGGCCGGCCTCGTCCTGCCAGGCGCGCGTGACGGTCGCGGCGATGTCGGAGCCGGCCGCCTGCTCGGTCATGAACATCGCGCCCTGGGCCAGTGTGTCGAAGTCGAGCGACTGGAAGCGCGGAAGAAAGCGCGTCACCAGTTCGGGGCTGCCGAACTTCTTGAGCGTGCGCGCCAGCGAGTCGGTCATCGAGACCGGGCAGCAGAGGCCGAACTCGGCCTGCACGAAGAGGTAGGTCAGCACGTACTTGACCAGCGGCGGCATCTTTCCCCTCCAGCCCAGGGTCTCGTCGCGGTGCGACATCGCGGCCAGTCCGAACTCGCTCAGCGCGAGCCGCTCCATCTCGATGTAGGCGGGATGCTTGACCACCTTCTGGTCGTCGATGCCGGTGCGGGTGCGCAGCGACAGCGTCGGCGGGTTCTTGTCGGCGGTCTGCGCGAGTTCGTCGAGCGGGCCGCCGGCCAGGGCGCCCAGGCGCTCGAAGTGCGGTCGCATGTGCTGCAGCAGCTCGGGCGGCAGGTACAGCGCCAGCAGCTTGTGAAGCTCGGTGTCTGTGGTGAAGAGGTTCTGCCCGTGGCGGTCGGGCACGGGGTGGGCGGCGGTATCGACGCGGGGCGCAGCGGGACTGGACATGTCGGGTCTCCTTGTCGGCCGGATCTTTCCGCCGTTGACGATTCCTGTCCAATATCAGATATGACTTGATTGATTTGATTTGCCTATTGTGAAAAACTCGGCCGAATGGAACTGCGACATCTGCGTTACTTCGTCGTCCTGGCCGAGGAGCTGCATTTCGGCCGGGCGGCGCGCCGGCTCGCGATCTCGCAGCCGCCGCTGAGCGTCGCGATCCGCCAGCTCGAAGAATCCGTCGGCGCGCGGCTGTTCGAGCGCAACAGCAAGGAAGTGCGGCTGACGCCCGCCGGCGACGCCTTGCAGAACTCGGCGCGCCTGCTGCTGCGCCAGGCCGAGGAGGCTGCGCTGGAGGCCCGCGACGTGTCGCAGGGCTCGGCGGGCCGCCTGCGCATCGGCTTCGTCGGCGCCATGCTCTACCGGGGCCTGCCGCAGGCACTCGCCAGGTTCCAGGCGAAACACCCGGCGGTGCGCATCACGCTGGCCGAGCTCAACTCGGGCGAGCAGATCGCCGAGTTGCTGCACGACCGGCTCGATCTCGGTTTCGTCCACACCAGCCGCATGCCCGCCGAACTGCGCCATGCGCTGCTGGTGTCGGAGCCTTTCGTGGTCTGCCTGCCGGTCGGGCACCGGCTGGCGCGGCGCCGCCGGGTCGCCACCGCGAGCCTGCGCGACGAGCCCTTCGTGCTGTTTTCTCGCAGTGCTTCGCCCGACTACCACGAGCGCATCCTCGCGATCTGCGCCGATGCGGGCTTCCGGCCCGAGGTGCGGCACGAGGTGCGCCACTGGCTGTCGGTCGTGTCCCTGGTGTCGCAGGGCATGGGCGTGGCGCTGGTGCCGAGCGCCTTGCGGCACGCGGCGCTGCGCGGCGCGGTGTTCCGGCCGCTGGAAGAAGAGGTGTCGCGCTCCGACGCCTACTGCGTCTGGCGCGAGGGGCCCGAGAACGCGGTGGTACAGGGCTTCCTGCGCGCGGTGCAGGCGGGGCTCCCGCCCCCGGCGGATGATCAGGCGTAAAGCGGCTCTTCGGCCATCTGCTCGCACTGCTCCTGCAGCATCAGGATCTGGCCCTTCCAGTAGTCGCTCGAGCCGAACCACGGGAAGTTGATCGGGAAGATCGGGTCTTCCCAGCGCCGCGCCAGCCAGGCGCTGTAGTGGATCAGGCGCAGCGTGCGCAGCGGCTCGATCAGCGCCAGTTCGCGGCGGTCGAAGTCGCGGAACTGCTCGTAGCCGTCGAGCAATCCGCTCAGCTGCGACGTGCGCTGGGCGCGGTCGCCGGAGAGCAGCATCCACAGGTCTTGCACCGCGAAGCCGGTGCGGGCATCGTCGAGGTCGACGAAGTGCGGGCCGCCGTCCGGCCGGTCGGTGGGTGTCCAGAGGATGTTGCCGGGGTGCACGTCGCCGTGCAGCCGCAGTTTCTTCAGCGCCGGGTCGTTGTCGCCGTCGTGGCCGGTGCCGAGCGCGGTGGCCGCGATCATTTCGAGGGCGGCATTGCAGGCGGTCTCCCATTCGCGCTGGACATCGAGCGGCACCATCTGGTGGCCCAGCAGCCAGTCGCGCGAGGCGATGCCGAAAGTCTGGAGGTCGAGCGCGGGCCGCGCCTCGAAGGGTTTTCGGGCGCCGATGGCGTGGATGCGCGCCAGGAAGCGGCCGACCCACTCGAGCACCTCGAAGTCATCGAGTTCCGGCGCCCGTCCGCCGCGGTAGGGGCTGACGCTGAAGGCGAAGCCGCCATGCCGGTGCAGGGTGCGGCCATCGACCGCCAGCGGCGCCACGGCGGGCACCTCGGCCGCGGCGAGTTCGAGCGCGAAGCCGTGCTCCTCGAGGATCGCGGCATCGTCCCAGCGGCCGGGCCGGTAGAACTTGACGACCACCGCGCTGCGGTCTTCGAGATGAACCTGGTAGACGCGGTTCTCGTAGGAGTTCAGGGCGGTGAGCCGGCCGTCCCCGTGCATGTCGAGTGTTGCGAGCGCATCGAGCACCACGTCGGGCGTGAGGCTCTCATAAGGGTGACCGGCCGGGGCCGATGGCGGGGGAGGGGTGAGAGAGGGAGGCACCCCGACATTGTCGGGCCTGGCGTGCGGGTGCGCGGCTTTCAGGCCGCAGCTTGATTTTTGCCCTGCGAGGGACGACAGTGCAGGACCCCGGCGACCCGTGAAGCGCCGCGCGGCAGGCATTGCACAGAAGTGAGCATTTGTCACGCGCGTTGAACCCTGCGACAGCCGCCGCGGCCTCGGCTAGTATTTTTGAAGCCGGGTCGCCCGCGTTGGTCTGGCGGTTGCGGAACGGGGGAAGAAGAAGCGAGCCATGATGAATTCAATGATCGCCTACTGCGGCGCCGCCGCAGTCCCTGACGATGTGTGGTCGCGCTGGAATGCCGATCCGCTGCTGATCGCCGCGCTTGCGGCGCTGGCCTTCGTGGTCGCTCGCGGTCGGTCGTCCGATGCGCGCGCCGGCTGGGGCGCCATCGCGCTGATGGCCGTGGTCTTCGTCTCGCCGCTTTGCGCCCTGTCGTCGGCGCTCTTCTCGGTGCGCGTGCTGCATCACGTCATCCTCGTGAGCGCCGTGGCGCCTTTGCTGGCGCTGGCGTTTCCCCAGCGGCGCGCGGGCCCTGTCCCGCTCGCCCTGCTGGTCGCGGCCCATGCGGTCATCCTGTGGCTCTGGCATGCGCCGGGGCCCTATGCCTGGGGCCTCGCCAGCGTGCCCGGCTATTGGCTGATGCAGCTCTCGCTGCTGGGAAGCGGCTGGCTGATGTGGCGGGCGATCCTGTCGCCGGCCACGCCCTCGGGCACCGCGTTGGTGGCGCTGGGCGTGACCATCGCTCAGATGGGCCTGCTCGGCGCCTTGATCGTTTTCGCCTCGGTGCCGCTCTACCCGGTGCATTTCGCGAGCACCCTGGCCTGGGGTTCCACGCCGCTGGTCGACCAGCAGCTCGCCGGGCTCCTGATGTGGGTGCCGGCGATGCTGCCCTATCTGGGCGCCGGCCTCTGGCTTGCCTGGTCGAGCCTGCGGCCCACCGAGGCGGCCCTGTGACGACGGCCCTGAAGTTCATTCACCTGGCTGCGATCGCGATCTGGTCGGGCGGCCTGCTCGCCTTGCCCTTCCTGTTCTGGCAGCGCCGCGCACTCGAGGCCGGTCCGGATCTGGACCGGCTGCACCGGATCGTACGGCTCGTGTATGTGGAGCTGACCTCGCCGGCCGCCTTCTTCGCCATCGGCAGCGGAACGGCGCTGATCTTCCTTCAGGCCACCTTCGAGGAGTGGTTCTCCATCAAGATGGTGCTGGTGGGCATCATGGCGATGCTGCATGTGGTCGCCGGCCTGGTGGTGCACCAGCTCTTCTCGCCCAAGGGCCGCTTCGGGCGGTTCTCGTTCGTGGCGCTGTCGGGCACCTACGCGGTGTTGATCGTCGCCATCCTCTGGGTCGTGCTGGCCAAGCCGCAGATCGACTCGAACCAGTTCGCGACGCACCTGTTCGAGCCCGGCGGGCTCTCACGCCTGTGGCATCAGTCCTTCGGCGACACGAGGATGCCGATCCCATGATCGAACACCAGCTTGCCCCCATGCCAGCCGGCGAAGCCCACCATGACCGAGGCCAGCACCGACAGCACCAGGCCGTGCGGCAGCACGGAGGCCGGATCGGTCAGTCGCAGGCCCCAGCTGGCCCCGGCGATGGCGACCAGCGTCATCGCCGCGATGGCGTGCGACCAGCTGGCCTCGTGCAGGCGGATGCCGCGCACCAGCAGCAGCTCGCCGGTGCCGACGAGGCTCGCGGCGACGCCGCTCCAGAACGCCATGCCGGCCGACCACAGGCCTGCGCGCAGCCAGAAGACATCGCCCGACCACCAGTAGAAGACGTCGACGCCGAGGGTCGCGACCACGAACGCGACCGGGAAGTGCACCAGCATCACGTGCAGCGGATGGCCGACCACCGCGACCGCGGAGCCGACGTCGAGCCGCTGCAATTCCAGCAGGACCTCGCTGCGCGCCGGGGTCCCTTCGCCTTTCTTCGCCATGGTGTTCGTCCTTCGCGTCGGATGCATCGAGTGAGCGGCCATCGTAGCGTCTTGCGTGCGGCCCTCCAAGCCGGATCGCTGGCGGCGTTGTCCGGTTGCCGCGGGCCGTTGTCGACGCTCGATCCTTCGGGGCCTGCCGCGGCCTCGATCGCCACGATGTGGTGGGTGATGCTGATCGGCTCGGCCGTGCTCTTCCTGCTCGTCGTCGGCATCTTCATCCAGGTGATCAGGCGGCCGGGCTGGGGCTCCAGCGTGTCGCCGACGCGCTGGATCGTGCTGGGTGGCCTCGTGCTGCCGGCGATCGTCCTGCTGCCGCTGCTGGCCTATGGGCTGGTCACCGGCGAGCGCCTGCTGCCGCTGCCGGGCAGCGCGCCGCCGCAGCGCATCGAGGCGGTGGCGGCGCAATGGGTCTGGACCTTTCGCTATCCGGAGCACGGTGGCGTCGAGACGCGCAATGTCCTGCTCGTGCCCGCGGGCAAGCCGGTCGACATGGTCGTGACGAGCAAGGACGTGATCCATGCGTTCTGGGTGCCGCGCTTCGCGGGCAAGATCGATGCGGTGCCGGGCAGGGTCAACCGGCTGCGCATCCAGGCCGATCAGCCGGGCCGCTATGAAGGCACCTGCGACGAATTCTGCGGCCTCGGCCACGCGGGCATGCGCTTCGTCGTCATCGTCCACCGGCCGGAGGACTTTCCCGCTGCACTGACGCAGGCGCTCGCGGCGCCGGAGGCGAAGAAATGAGTGGATCCGTCGACACGCAGCCGGAAGGCGCCCGCGCACTGCGGCTGCACCGGCAGCTGAACAAGATCTGGGCCACCGGGCCGGGATGGCAGCGCCTCGCCGCGGTCAATCATTCGGTCATCGGCATGCGGATGTTCATCACATCCTTCACCTTCTTCCTCATCGCCGGCGTGCTGGGCATGCTGACCCGCGTGCAGCTCGCCACGCCGCATTCGGCCTTTCTCGACCCCGAGACCTACAACCAGGTCTTCACGGTGCACGGGTCGATGATGCTGTTCCTGTTCGCCATACCGATGGTCGAGAGCTTCGCGGTCTATCTGACGCCGAAGATCCTCGGCACGCGGGACTTCGCCTTCCCGCGGCTGACGGCTTACGGCTACTGGTGCTACCTGTTCGGCGCCTCGATCGTCACGGTGTCGCTGGTGCTGGGCATCGCGCCGAACGGCGGCTGGTTCATGTACACGCCGCTGAGCTCCAATGTCTACAGCCCGGGCGTGAACGCCGACATCTGGCTGCTCGGCATCACCTTCGTCGAGATTTCCGCGCTGTCGCTCGCCATCGAGATCATCGTCTCGGTGCTCAAGATGCGCGCGCCGGGCATGTCGCTCGACCGGATGCCGATCTTCGGCTGGTACATCCTGGTCACGGCCCTGATGATGATCGTGGCCTTTCCGCCGCTGATCCTGGGCTCGATCCTGCTCGAGCTCGAGCGCGCCTTCGGCCTGCCCTTCTTCGATCCGACGCGCGGCGGCGATTCGCTGCTGTGGCAGCACCTGTTCTGGCTGTTCGGCCATCCGGACGTCTACATCATCTTCCTGCCGATGGCGGGCGTGCTGTCGACCATGATCCCGGTGTTCGCCAACCGGGAGCTGGTGGGGTACCGGGCGATCGTGGTCGCCATCATCGCGCTGGCCTTCCTGAGCTTCGGCATCTGGGTGCACCACATGTTCACGGTGGGCATCCCGCACCTGGCGCTCGCGTTCTTCTCGGCCGGCTCGGCGATCGTCGCGGTGCCGACGGCGGTGCAGGTCTTCGCCTGGCTGGCCACGCTGTCCCACGGCAAGCCGCGCTGGGACGTCCCGATGCTCTACGTCTTCGGCTTCTTCTTCGTCTTCGCGATGGGCGGGCTGACCGGCGTGATGCTCGCGATGGTGCCCTTCGACTGGCAGGCGCACGACACCTATTTCGTCGTCGCCCACATGCACTACGTGGTGGCCGGGGCGCTCGCCTTTCCGATGATGGCCGCGCTGTACTACTGGCTGCCGCTGCTGACCGGGCGCGCCGCGGTGGAGCGCCTGTCGGTGCTCGCGTTCTGGCTGATCTTCATCGGCTTCAACATGACCTTCTTCATGATGCACCTGACCGGCCTGCTCGGCATGCCGCGGCGCGTCTACACCTACCGCGGCGACGAAGGCTGGAACTGGCTCAACCTGCTGTCCTCGGTGGGCGGCTTCGTGATGACGATCGGCTTCGGCCTGCTCGTCATCGACGTGGTGGTGCAGCTGCGCTACGGGCGCCGCGTGCGGCGCGACCCCTGGCGGGCCACGACCTTCGAATGGGCGATGCCGATTCCGCCGGCGCCGTATGCCTTCGCCTCGATTCCGCACGTGGGGCCGCAGACCGACAAGATTCCGAAGGGCGAACTCGCGGTGTCGCTGGCCCGCGGCGAAGGCTACCTGGGCTCCACGCGCAACGGCTGGCAGGAGACGCTGGGCGTGCACATCACGAGCGGCAAGCCCGATCAGCTGATCGTGCTGCCGAACCCGACCTACCTGCCGCTGGTCACGGCCCTCTTCACCGGCGGGGTGGTGCTGGGCTTCCTGTTCAAGGCCTATTGGGTGTCGCTCGTTCTGGCCTTGGTCACGTTCGGCCTGTTCGTCTTCGCGGGGCGGCGCGCGGGCCTGCCGCGCGACTATGGCCCGCTGCCGGTCGGCCTCGGTGTCGAGGTGCCGCCGCACACCGAGGCCGCGAGTGCGCCGTCCTGGCTGGCGCTGATCTGCGCCCTGGTGGCCAACGGCACGCTGTTCACGTCGATGGTGTTCGGCACCTTCTATCTCTGGCTGGCCGGCGGGGACTGGCAGAAGATGACGCCGCCCGAGCCAAATCGGCTCCAGGCCTTCGGCGCCATGGCCTGTCTGCTGGTCGCCGCGTTGGCGGCGCGCGGTTCGCTCAGGGCCGTGATCGCCAGCGGCAAGGCCTCGGGCTGGATGGCCGTCACTGCGATCGCGCTGATCGCCGCCGTCGCGACCGTCGTCGAGCTGATCATGGGCGTCACGCCGCATCCGCGCGCGCATGCGCTCGGCGCGACCGCGTCGGTGCTGCTGGGCTACGTGGCCCTGCATGCCGGCGTCGGGCTGCTGTTTCTCATCAGCAACTTCCAGCGCATCCGCAGCGGCTACGTCTCGCGGCGGCGCTGCACCGACCTGCGCCTGACGCGGCTCTGGCTCGACTACACCCTGGTGACGGGCATCATCGCGCTGGGTCTGGTGCTCGCGCTGCCTGCGCTGGTGACGGTGCTCGGAGGACGGCCATGAGCACGATGAATGTACTGACGGTCCCGCCCCGGCGCGTCTGGTGGCTCGCGGGCGGCTTTGCCGTCTGGTGCAGCGCGCTCGTGGTGCTCTATGCGCTGCATGCCATCGGCTGCGCCTTCGGCTGGTCGGCCGGCCCGCTGCGCTGGAGCCTGGTCCTCGTGTTCTTCGCGCATCTGGCGGTGGTCGGATGGATGTGGCGCAATTTCGCCAAGGCGCGCCCCGATCACGACCATGGCCAGACCGGCAGCTTTCTGCATGCGGCGATCGTCTGGACCACCATTGCCGCCTTTGCCGCCACGGTGCTGACCTTCGGCCCGCCGCTGCTGCTCTCCACATGCCTCTGAACGCGCTCCACCGCGATCTCGTGCGCCGCAGCGTCTGGATCGCGATCTACCTGCTGTTCATCCTGGCGCCGCTGTTCGCGCTGCTGGCGGGCGCGCTGCCGCCCGCGCGCGACTTCTGGACCGAGTTCTCGGTCGCGCTGGGCTACTCGGGCCTGGCGATGATGGGGCTGCAGTTCGGCCTGACGGCGCGCTTTCGCCACGTCACCGAGCCCTGGGGCGAGGACGTCATCTATCACTTCCATCGCCGGGTCTCGCTGATCGCGGTCGCATTGGTGGTGGTGCATCCGCTGATCCTGCTGGCGACCGGATCGGACAAGCTGGCGCCGCCCGCGTCGCTGGCTGAAGTGCCGCTGGGCGCGGTCTTCGCGATGCTGTCGCTGGGCGCGCTGATCGTGCTGGTGGTGATGGCGCTGTGGCGTACGCGACTGAAGATCAGCTACGAGTTCTGGCATGCCACGCACATCCTGCTCGCGCTGGTCGCCGTGGGCGGCGGACTCTTCCATATGGTCGGCTGGGGCTTCTACCTCGCCGACCCCTTGAAGCGCGCGCTGTGGATCGGCATGACGATCTTCTGGATGGCACTGCTTGGCTACGTGCGCGTGGTCAAGCCGCTCTTCATGCTGCGCCGGCCGTACCGCGTGGCGGAAGTGCGCCAGGAACGCGGCGACACGACGACGCTGGTGATGCGGCCCGAGGGCCACGCCGGCTTCCGGTTCAGGCCGGGTCAGTTCGGCTGGCTGACGCTGTGGGGGAGTCCGTTCAAGATCACCGGCCATCCGTTCTCCTTCTCGTCGAGCGCGGAGGCGGCGGACGGGCGCGTCGAGATGACGATCCGCAACCTCGGCGACTTCACGAGCGGGGTCTCCAAGGTGCCGGTGGGGCAGCGCGTCTATCTCGACGGACCCTACGGCGCCTTCACCATCGGCAACCCGGCGGACATGCACGTGCTGATCGCGGGCGGCATCGGCATCACGCCGATGGTGAGCATGATCCGCACGCTGGCCGACCGCGGCGACAAGCGCCCGCTGATCCTGCTCTATGGCGGCAAGGACCTGGAGTCCCTGACATTCCGCGAGGAACTGGACGCGCTGGCAAAGCGGATCGACCTCACGGTGGTCTACGTGCTGTCGCGGCCGCCGGAAGGGTGGACCGGCGAGCGCGGCTACATCGGCGCCGAGGTGTTCAAGCGCCATCTGCCGCCGCGCTACGCCGACCATGAGTACTTCATCTGCGGCCCGAACGTGATGATGGACGCGATCGAGGCGGCGCTGGGCGAGATGAAGGTGCCGCTGTCCAAGTACCACTCGGAGCGCTACAGCTTCGTCTAGGAGATCCCGATGCGCCGCTTGTTCGCCGATCGACTGGTGCTCGCCACCGCAGTCGTCGTGGTCCTGGTGGCCATCGTGTTCGCCCTCTGGCGCGTAAGCGCCTGATCCCTTTTCACTTCGGGGGGCTCGAAGCCCCTCTTGCATGCCGGATTCGAGTTGTCTAAACTGAGTTCAATTAAGAAAGTGAAAAGGAGACATCGCATGCAGGAGCGCAATCCCTTGCTGGGCACATGGCAGCTCGTCCGCTGGGACATCACCTATGGCGACGGCAGGCCCGCCACGCTGCCTTACGGCGAAGCGGCGGTGGGACTGATCCTCTACAGCACCGACGGCTGGATGAACGCCTGCATCGCGCGGCCCGACCGGCCGAGGCTGTCGAGCGACAGCGTGCGCAGCGCACCGGAGCCGGAGCGCCTCGCGGCCTTCGAGAGCTACTTCCAGTACGCGGGCCGCTACGAGATCCGCGGCGAGCCCGGCGCGCAGCAGGTGGTGCACTCGGTCACGCAGTCGCTGAATCCGAACTTCGTCGGCACCCAGCAGGTGCGCGACATGCAGTTCGATGCCGAGGGACGGCTCACGCTGTCGGCCTCGGACACGGTGCCCGGTACGAACGTGGCGCGCCATCACCGGCTGATGTGGAAGAGGGCCGCCGCATGAGCGACGCACGGGTGGCGTCGACGCTGTACGAGAAGCACCGGGCCACCTTCGAACGCGCGGTGCAGGCTTGCAGCGCGCGCCACTGCTGGAGTCCTTACCCCGAGATGCCCGGCCAGTATCCGGATGCCGCTCGGGCGCAGGCCGCCGGGGCGGAGGCCTTCCGCAAGCAACTGGGCCAGCGATTCGTGCTGGATCAGCCCGGCATCAGCGGCGAAGCCGGCGAGGAGCTGTCGCCTTACACCCGGCAGCCTCTGGGCATCCTCTATCCGCAATCCGACATCGACCGCCTGTTCGATGCCGGCGAGGCCGCGATCCCGGCCTGGGCCGACGCGGCGATCGACACCCGCATCGGCGTCCTGATGGAGGCGCTCGACACGCTCTACCGCGAGCACCTGTTCGAGATCGCGCACGCGGTCATGCACACGGCCGGCCAGAGCTTCAACATGGCCTATGCCGGCTCGGGCGTCAACGCGCTCGACCGCGGCATCGAGGTGCTGGTGCATGCCCGCCAGGCGATGCAAGCGATCGCGCCGAGCGCGCGCTGGGAGCGCAGCTTCGGCGCCGCGCGCATCGTGCTCGACAAGACCTACAGACTGGTGCCGCGCGGCGTCGCGGTCTGCTTCAGCTGCGCCAGTTTCCCGACCTGGAACGCCTGGCCCTCGATGCTCGCGAGCCTGGCGACCGGCAATGCCGTGATCGTGAAGCCGCATCCCGCCACCGTGCTGCCGATGGCGATCACGGTGCGCGCCTTTCGCCGCGTGCTGGACGCGGCCGGCTTCGATCCGAACCTGGTCACGCTGGCCCTCGACACGCAGGCCTCGCCGATCGGCAAGCAGCTGGTTCGGCATCCGCAGACCGCGATCGTCGATTTCACGGGCAGCGTCGCCTTCGGCCAGTGGGTGGAGCAGCACGCGCATCCGGCGCTGGTCTTCACCGAGACCGCCGGCTGCAACACGGTGGTGATCGAGTCGGTGGAGGATCTCGACGCCGTGCTGCGCAGCCTCGCCACCACGCTGTGCATGTTCAGCGCCCAGATGTGCACCAGCCCGCAGAACATCTACCTGCCGGCGCAGGGCGTGCGCACGCCGCAGGGCGTCGTGAGCCTCGACGAGGTGGCGCGCCGGCTGGCCGTCGCAGTCGCGGCCATCGCGGGCGAGCCGAAGAAGGCCGCGATGATCCTGGCGACGCTGCAATCGCCGCAGACCCTCGCCTTGCTCGATCGCCTGGCGCGCGAGGGCGAGACCCGCGGCAGCGTGCTGCTGCGGCCGGCGCCCTACGTGCACCCCGAGTTTCCCGATGCGCGCACGAGCACGCCGCTGATGCTCCAGGTCGGCAAGGGCGAACGCGAGCTCTACGGCGAAGAGCGCTTCGGTCCGGTCAGCTTCGTGATCGCCTGCGACGACGCGGCCGATGCGTTGGCCCAGGCCACGCGCGACGTGCGCGAGTTCGGCGGGCTCACGGCCTTTGTCTATTCCACCGACGAGGCCTTCGTCGCCCGGGCCGAGGCGGCCTACGCGAGAGCCGGCGCGCAGCTCACGATCAATCTCACCGGGCCGATGCCGCTCAACTTCGCGGCCGCCTACAGCGACTACCACGTGACCGGCCTGAATCCGGCCGGCAATGCGAGCCTGACCGATCTCGCCTTCGTCGCCGGCCGCTTCCGCATCTCGCAATCGCGCCGGCCTTCGCGCAGCGCACATCCCTCGAACTGAAGGAGAACGACATGGGACAGAACGACATACCCGTCCTCACGGGCGGCTTCGCGCCGATCGAGGACGAAGTCACGCTCGAACTCACCGAAGTGGAGGGCGAGATTCCGCGCGACCTCACCGGCATGCACGTGCGCAACGGCCCCAACCGGCGCTTCGAGGCCCCGGGCCGCTACCACTGGTTCGACGGCGACGGCATGCTGCATGCCGTGCGTTTCGAGGGCGGCCGCGCGCTGTACCAGAACCGCTGGGTCATGACCGACAGCTTGCGCGAGGAACTGGCGGCCGGCTCGGCGTTGTGGCAGGGCATCAAGGACCCGCCGCGCAAGGACCGGCCCGACATGCCGGTGAAGAACACCTCCAACACCGACGTCAAGTTCTACGCCGGCCAGCTGGTCTCGATGTGGTACCTGGGCGGCTCGGTCTACCAGTGCCGGCCGAACGACCTGTCGACCATCGGCAAGCTGGAGTTCGACCCGCGCATGAAGGGGCTGCCGGTGTCGGCGCATTCGAAGGTGGACGAGCGCACCGGCGAGTTCCTGTTCTTCGCCTACGGCAAGGAGTCGCCGTACATGCACTACGGCGTGATGGACCGCCATGGCGAGCTCAAGACCTTCATGCCGGTGCAACTGCCCGGCCCGCGCCTGCCGCACGACATGGCGATCACGCCCAACTACACGATCGTGCACGACCTGCCGCTCTTCTACGACATGGACGCCTTCGCGGCCGGTCGCCACAAGCTCAAGTTCCACCACACGCTGCCCTCGCGTTTCGGCGTGATTCCGCGGCATGGCACGCCACAACAGATTCGCTGGTTCGAGGCCAGCCCGGCCTACATGTACCACGTGTCCAACGCCTGGGAGGAGGACGACGGCCGTGGCGGCATCGAGATCGTGATGACCGGCACGCCCTTCCGCCTGCCGCGCGACTGGCGCGGCAACGTCGAGGTCGACCGCTTCCCCAAGATGCTCGCGAACCTGGAGCATGACTTCATGTTCTACGAATGGCGCTTCAACCTGCGCACCGGACAGACTCGCGAGCGGGTGCTCGACGACATCGTCAACCAGGAGTTCCCGGTCATCAACTCGTGGATGCAGGGCCACAAGACGCGCTACTCGTGGAACGTGCTGATGGGCCGCAGCAACCGCGCCGAGGATCCGCGCTTCTGCGGATTCGTGCGCCAGGATCTCGAGCGCGGCGTCAGCACCAGCTACCACGAGGGCGTGCACAAGTGGTTCAGCGAAGCGCCCTTCGCACCGAAGGACAACTGGAAGGCCGAGGACGACGGCTATCTGGTCGGCTTCCTGTGGGACGACGAGAAGAAGGCGTCCTTCGTCACCGTGTTCGACGCCAGCGACGTTGCGCAGGGCCCGGTGGCGCGCATCCGCATCCCGCACCGCGTGCCCAATGGTTTCCACGCGACCTGGGTCAGCGGCGAGCGCCTGGCCCGCGGGTACTGAGAAACGGACACCGCCATGATCCTCGTGCCGCAACACAAGATCGACGACTACACCGCGCGCGGCTGGTGGGGCAGCATCACGCTGTGGGAGCTGTTCCGCAACAACCTTGCAGCGCATCCGGACGACGAGGCCGTGGTCGACGCACCGAACCGCGCCGACTTCGCGCACGGCGCGCCGCGCCGGCTCACCTGGTCGCAGCTCGGCGACGAGATCGACCGCTTCTGCCTGGTGCTGCTGGCGGAGGGAATCCGCCGCGACGAGGTCCTGGTGGTGCAACTGCCCAATTGCATCGAGCAGTTCGTCGTCTACCTCGCCTGCGCGCGGCTGGGCATCATCGCAACGCCGGTGCCGATCCAGTACCGCGAGCACGAGCTGACGCAGATCCTCGAGATCACGCAGGGCAGCGCGGCCTTGACCTTTTCGCGCATCGGCAAGCCTGACGGCGGGCATGCGGCCGCGCGCATGTTCGCGGGCCTTCGTGCGGCGCACCCTTCGCTTCGCACGGTGCTCGCCTGGGGCGACCACGTGGACGAGGGCATTGTCGACGTCGCAGCGCATCTGCGCCTGCCGCCGGGCACCGGCGACCTGCAGCGCCTCGCGCAAGCCGAGCGCGAGGCGGCCGTCACGGCCAACGACGTCTTCACGATCTGCTGGACCTCGGGCACCGAGGCCAGTCCCAAGGGCGTGCCGCGCAGCCACAACGAGTGGCTGGTGATCGCGCCCTCGATCATCGAGGCCGGCGAGATCCGCGAGCGGGCGCGTCTGCTCAATCCGTTCCCGCTGGTCAACATGGCGGGCTTCTCCACCGCGATGGCCGCCTGGCTGGTGCTGGGCGGCACGGTGGTGCAGCACCAGCCCTTCGCGCTGCCGGTGTTCCTGCAGCAGCTGCGCGACGAGCGCATCGACTACACGGTGGCGCCGCCGGCGATCCTCAACATGCTGCTGCAGAACGAGCAGCTGCTCGAGGGCATCGACTTCGATCGGCTGGCGCGCATCGGCTCGGGCTCGGCGCCGCTGTCGGACTGGATGGTGCGCGGCTTCGCCGAGAAGCGCGGGGTGCAGATCGTCAACTACTTCGGCTCCAACGAGGGCGCGGCGCTGTCCGGCAACCACGTCGACATCCCGGACCCGGGGCTGCGCGCCCAGTTCTTCCCGCGCGCCGGCGTGCCGGGCCATGCCTGGAGCATCTCGACCACGCGCAAGATCCGCACGCGGCTGGTGGACTGCGAGACCGGCGAGGACATCGAGGACGCCGGCCGTCCCGGCGAGATCCGCTTCGACGGCCCGACCATCTTCAGCGGCTACTGGAACGCGTCCGAGCTCAGCCAACGGGCCTTCGACGAGCAGGGTTTCTACAAGACCGGCGACCTGTTCGAGATCGCCGGCGATCGCCTGCAGTACTACCGATACGTAGGGCGTTCCAAGGATCTGGTGATCCGCGGCGGTGTCAACATCTCGTCGGAGGAGATCGAGAGCCTGCTGCTGGCTTGCCCCGGTGTGCGCGAGGCTGCGGTGGTCGGCGTGCCCGACGAGGTGCTCGGCGAAAAGCTCTGCGCCTGCGTCGTCTCGACGGACCCCGCTGCGCCGGTCACGCTGGAGGCGATCGCGGCCTTCCTGCGCGAGCACAAGCGCGTGGCGGTCTACAAGCTGCCCGAGTACCTGCTGCCACTGTCCGAGCTGCCGCGCAACCCGGTTGGCAAGATCCTCAAACGCGAACTGCGCCAACGCGCGAAAGCGCTGGCGGAACCTGCGGGAGCCGCGGCATGAAGCCGGTCCTGCTGCTGATCCCGGGCATGCTGAACACGGCCGCGGTCTGGCGCGAGGTGGTGCCGCTGCTGGCAGCGCGCTTCGACGTCCGCATCGCCGACGTGCAGACCCAGTCCAGCATCGCCGAGATGGCGCGCGATGCCTGGGAGCGCGTGGCCGACGTGCCCCAGGGCGTGCAGCTGCGGGTCTGTGGCTTCTCGATGGGCGGCTACGTGGCAATCGAGATGGTCGCGGGGCAAGGTCGCCGGGTCGACGGCCTGGTGCTGCTCGACACCTCGGCCCGGCCCGAGTCGGCCGAGGGCGCTGCGCTGCGCGAGAAGACCATTGCCGCGATCGCCCGCGATTTCGACAAGGTCACGGCCGGTGTCGCCCAGTTCGCGACCGACGATGCGCGCCACGCCGACGAGGCCTGGATGGCCGCTCTGCAGTCGCTGATGCGCGAAATCGGGCCCGAGGCGGCGATCCGCCAGAACCGGGCGATCGTCGGGCGCGCGGACCATCGCGAATCGCTCGCTGCCCTGCGCATCCCGGTGCGCGTGGTATGCGGCCGAAACGACCGCATCACGCCGCCCGAGCTGTCGCAGGAACTGGCGGGGCTGATTCCGTCGGCGCGGCTCGAATGGATCGAAGGCGCCGGCCACATGACGCCACTCGAGGCACCGGCGCAGGTCGCTGCCGCGATCGCTTCCCTGCTCGACACAACGACTGGAGACAACACATGAATCGACGCAACGCGTGTTTGCAGCTCGGCGGCCTGGCGCTCGCGGCCGCCGCACCCTGGGCCCGCGCGCAAGACCCTGCGGCCTTCCCTGAAAGGCCGCTGCGCATCGTGGTGCCCTTTGCGCCCGGCAACACGCTCGACACGGCGCTGCGCCAGGTGGCCGAGGAGTTCAAGAAGAACACCGGCCAGCCGCTGCTGATCGACAACAAGCCCGGCGGCTCCGGCATCATCGCGGCGCAGACCGTGATGAGCGCGCCGCCCGACGGCTACACGCTGCTGCTGGCCAATACCAGCATGTTCACGGTCAACCCGCACACGTTCGCGCGGTTGCCCTACGACCCCGAGAAGAACTTCAAGCCGGTCAGCAACTTCCTCGGCGCCTCCATGGTGATGGCGGTCAACAACAGCGTGCCCGCCAACGACATCAAGGAGTTCGTCGCCTGGGCCAAGGCGCATCCGGGCAAGGTGTCGTTCGCCTCGTTCACGGCCGGCAACTCCTCGCATTTCGCCGGCGTTCTCCTGAACCAGCGTGCCGGCATCGACATGGTCCACGTGCCTTTCAACGGCACGCCGCCGGCGGTCACCAACCTGGTCGGCGGGCAGGTCGATGCGGCTTTCCTGCCGTTGCTGGCGGTCAAGCCGCAGGTGGATGCGGGCAAGGTCAAGGTGCTGGCCGTGACCAGCCCGCAGCGCTCGGCGCTGATGCCGCAGGTCGCGACCTTCCGCGAGCAGGGCTACCCCGATCTCGAGATCTACATCTGGGCGGCGATCGCGGCGCCCGCCGGCACGCCCGATGCGGTCATCGCCAGGCTCAACGGCGAGTTCGTGAAGATCCTCCGCTCGGCCGAGCTGAAGGAGAAATGGAAGACCATGGATTTCGAAACCCTCCCGTCGACTCCGCAGGAATTCACCCGTTTCGCACAGGCCGACTCGAAGCGCTGGGCCGAAGCGGTGCGGATCTCGGGCTTCAAGGCCAGCGAGTGAGGCACTGCGACATGACGATGAGTTCGACTTCTCCCTTCAAGCTGCGGCTGCCGGTCATCGCGGCGCCGATGTTCCTGATCTCCGGGCCGGCACTGGTGCTGGCCGCCTGCCGCGCCGGCATCGTCGGCGCCTTCCCCACGCCCAATGCGCGGCCGATCGAGATGCTCGACGCCTGGATGCGCGAGATCACCGAGGGCCTGGCGCGGGCGCGGGACGCGCAGCCGGCCGCCACCATCGGCCCCTGGTGCGCGAACCTGGTCACGCATTCGTCGAACACGCGGCTGGCCGAAGACCTCGAACTGGTCGCTCGCTACAAGCCGCCGATCGTGGTCACGGCGCTCGGCAGCCCCAAGCCCGCGATCGAGGTGGTGCACCGCTATGGCGGCCGCGTGTTCGCGGACGTCATCAACCTGCAGCTCGCGAAGAAGGCAGTGGCGGCAGGCGCCGACGGGCTGGCCTGCGTGTCGGCCGGTGCGGGCGGCCATACCGGCTTCCTGTCGCCGTTCGCCTTCATCAGCGCGGTGCGCGAGTTCTTCGATGGCTCGGTGGTCGCCGGCGGCGGCATCAGCGACGGCTGGGGCGTGGCCGGCGCCATCGCCTCGGGCGCCGACTTCGTCTACATGGGCACGCGCTTCATCCCGGTGGCCGAGAGCCTGGCGCCGGACGCCTACAAGAAGATGCTGGTCGACAGCACGGTCGACGACCTGGTGGTGAGCGCTGGCGTCACCGGGACGCCGGCGAGCTGGCTGAAGGAGTCGCTGCGGGCCAACGGCCTCGACCCCGACAACATGCCGGCCGCGCCCCAGCGCCAGTACGACAGCGGCCAGCCGATGGCCGCCCGGCGCTGGAAGGATGTGTGGGCCGCCGGCCAGGGCGTCGGTGCGATCCGCCAGGTCGAGACCGTGGCCGCGGTGGTCGACCGCCTCGAGCGCGAGTATGTGCAGGCCGGTGCGCGATTCGCCGGCATGACGCAGCCCGCCGCGCGCGCTGCCGCGAAGGCGGTCGGCCACGATGCGGCCGGCCTGCAGGAGACCGTGCAATGACCGAATCGGTCCACATCCTCGGCGGCTATCAGACCGACTTCGCCAAGGCCTGGTCGCGACAGGGCCAGGACTTGTCCGACATGGTGCGCGAGGCCACGCTGGGCGCGCTGGCCGCTTCGCGCATCGACGCCGCGCAGGTGCAGAGCATCCATGTGGGCAATGCCTTCGGCGAACTGCAGCGGCAGCAGGCGCACCTGGGTGCGATGGTGGCGCAGGTGGTGCCCGCACTGTGGGGCGTGCCCGCGATGCGCCACGAGGGCGCCTGCGCGTCGTCGTCGCTGGCGGTGCTCGCGGCCACGGCCGAGATCGAGGCCGGCCGCTACGACTGCGTGTTGGTGCTCGGCGTGGAAGAGTTCAAGAACCTGCCGGGCAACGAGGCCTCGCGCAACCAGAACGCCGCCGCCTGGCAGGGCCGCGAGGACATGGCCTGCACCTACATGTGGCCGGCCGCCTTCGGTCGGGTGGCGCAGGAATACGAAGAGCGCTACGGGCTCGACCGGCGCCACCTGAACCGCATCGCCGAACTCAACTACGCGAACGCGCGCCGCAACCCGCTGGCGCAGACGCGCGGCTGGCGCTTCGACGCGCTGAGCTTCACCGACGACGACGAGGCCAATCCGCTGATCGAGCCCGGCACCCGGCGGCAGGACTGCGGCCAGATCACGGATGGCGCCTGCGCGGTCGTGCTGGCCTCGGGCCGCTTCGCGCGCGAGCGGGGATGGGCCGGCAGGGCGCGTATCGCCGGCTGGGGCCATCGCAACGCCGGCCTGCGCCTGCTCGACAAGCTCGAGCGCAGCCGCGGCCAGCCCTACGTGTTCCCGCATGTGCGCCAGACCCTCGAGGACGCCTGGCGCCGCGCCGGCGTGGGCGGCATCGATGCGATCGACGGCGTCGAGACGCACGACTGCTTCACGACCACCGAGTACATGGCGATCGACCACCTGGGCCTGACCGCGCCCGGGCGCAGCTGGGAAGCGGTGGAGGACGGCAGCATCGAGCCCGGCGGCCGCTGCCCGGTCAACATGAGCGGCGGCCTGATCGGCTGCGGCCATCCGGTCGGCGCCACCGGCGCGCGCATGCTGTTCGATGCCGCGCGGCAGGTGACGGGGGAGGCGGGCGATTTCCAGATCGAGGGGGCGCAGCGCATCCAGACGCTCAATATCGGCGGGTCGTGCGCAACCGTCGTAAGCTTCGTGGTCGAGCGCGACGGCGCGCGACCCACAAGCTGACAATACCCGGTGCCACTGACTCCCGAAGAACTCGATCTGCGTCGCGACGCGCTGGCCACCAGCACCCTCGACCACGGCCTGCAACTGCTGGGCGACCGCTGGACCATGGCGGTCGTGCTCGGCGCCTTTCTCGGCGTGCGACGCTTCGACGAATGGCAGAGTCGCCTGGGCATCCCGCGCCACACGCTGGCCCAGCGCCTGCGCGCACTCACCGCGCTCGGCCTGCTGCGCCAGCGTCCCTACCAGCAGCGCCCGTTGCGGCATGCCTACCACCTCACCAGCAAGGGCCTCACGCTCTATCCGCACGTGCTCATGATGTGGTCGTGGGAGCGCCGCTGGGGCGCGCGCGCTTCCGATCTGCCCGAGCGCCTGGTCCACATCGGCTGCGGCCAGCCCTTCGTGCCCTGGCTGGCCTGCGAGGCCTGCGGCGACAAGGTCGGCATCGGCGACCTGAGCTTCACGCTGGAGCCGGTCGACGCGCTGCGCGAACACCCGCCCGCGCGCGGCCGCGCTCCCCGGCTCGCGCAGGCCGAAGGCGGGGAACCCGGCCTGGGCCTTCGGGTGGACCGCTGGGCCTTGCTGATCATCTCGGCCGTGCTGCTGGGCTGTCATCATTTCGACGAACTGAGCCATGTGCTCGGCATCGGCAGCAGCGTGCTCACGCGGCGGCTGGCGGACATGGTCGATACCGGCCTGCTGCTGAGCCAGGCCGATCTGGCCGACGGCAGGCGAAGGATTTACCGGCTGACACCGGCGAGCCGCGACCTGTTCGGCTACATCCTGTGCTTTTCGGGTTGGGCCAGCCGCCATCATTTCATCGCACCGAGCTCGATCCGGCCGACGCATCGGGCCTGCGGGCATGCGTTCGTGCCGCAAGTGGTTTGCAGCCACTGCCAGCAGCCGTTGCTGGCGCGAGAGGTGCGGGCGGAGGGGCCCGCGGCGGATCGGGTCACGAGGCGGCCACGACCCGCCACGCCGCCACCCGGCGCTGAAACCCCTTGAGCTCCAGTTCGCCGGCCCCCTCGATCGTCCATTCGGCGGTCGTCGGCGCGACGTCCTGCAAGGCCGCCTGAACGCGCTGCGAGATCAGGATCTCCCCACCGGCGGCTTCGCCGCACAGGCGCGCGGCCAGGTTGGTGACCGTGCCGATGGCCCCGTAGTCGATGCGGCCGTCGAAGCCGATGCCGCCGAGCGTCGCGAAGCCCTGCGCAATGCCGACGCCCATGTGCAGGTCATAGCCGCGGCGGCGCCATTGCCCGTGGAGGGCCGCCATCTCGCGCTGCATCTGGACCGCCATGCGCAGCGCCCGTGCCGGCGCGTCGGCCACGGGCTGCGGATCGTTGAAGAAGATCATCATGCCGTCGCCGGAGAAGCGCTCCAGCGTGCCCTCGTGGGCAAGCACCAGCTGCCCCATCGCGGCGTGGTACTGCGCCAGCACGGCCATCACTTCCTCGGGCTCGGCCGTCTCGGTGAACGCGGTGAAGCCGCGCAGGTCGAGAAAGACGACGGTGATCTCGCGCCGATGGCTCCTGAGCGGATCGTCGGCGCCGCCGGCAAGGATCGCCTCGGCCAGCTGCGGCGAGAAGAAGCGCTTGAGCTGGCCCACGCGTTCGAGCTGCCGCACGCTCTCCGCCACGCGTTGTTCCAGCGTGGCGTTCCATGCCTGCAGCAAGGACCTCTGCTGCTGGACTTCGTCGTACAGCGTCTTGACCCGCAACAGGGAGCGCACGCGTGCCATCAGTTCCGCCTGGTTGATGGGCTTGCCCAGGAAGTCGTCCGCGCCGGCCTCCAGGCCCTTCACGCGCTCCTGCTCCGGATCGAGCGCGGTCACCAGCACGATCGGCAGCACCGCGCAGGCGGGATCGGCGCGGATGGCGCGGCACACGTCGTAGCCGTTCATGCCCGGCATCATCACGTCCAGCAGCACCAGGTCGGGCGGATCGGCCGCGATGCTTGCCAGGGCCTCCTCGCCGGACGCCGCGGTGCTGGTCCGGTAACCGCGCGCCGTCAGGACGTCCGCGAGCAGCCGGACGTTCTTGGCGACGTCGTCGACGACCAGGATATGCGCGCTCATGTCGAGCGCCCCCCGCACGGCAACCGCACCACGGCGGCCGGAGAGACCTCGACGATCAGAACGATGCTCATCCGATGGCCTCCAGGATCTGCAGCGGCAGCCGGAAGGTGAAGGTCGAGCCTTCGCCGGGGCGGCTGTCGACGTGCAACGTGCCGCCGTGCAGCTCCACGAAGCGCTTGGACAGCGACAGGCCCAGCCCGGTGCCCTCGGCCTTGCGCAGGTAGTCGCCGCCGGCCTGGCGAAACTCCTCGAACACCAGCAACTGGTCTTCGGGCGCGATGCCCACGCCGGTATCGGTCACGCTCACCTCTGCCATGGCCTGGCCGGCGGCCGTCTCGATGCGGCGGGCGTTCAGGCGCACGCGGCCGCCGGCCGGCGTGAACTTCACCGCATTGGACAGCAGGTTCACCACCACCTGCTTGACCTTTCGTGCGTCCGCCACCCATTCCGTCAGCCCCTC
This sequence comes from Variovorax sp. M-6, assembly GCF_052114385.1. Classification (NCBI taxonomy): domain Bacteria; kingdom Pseudomonadati; phylum Pseudomonadota; class Betaproteobacteria; order Burkholderiales; family Comamonadaceae; genus Variovorax; species Variovorax sp. M-6. Next base: position 203,378 of record NZ_JBFREQ010000002.1, read on the forward strand.
GCCGACCTCCAGCGACATCGACAGGCCGCTGCGCTGCGCGCGCTCGCGCACCAGGGTCATGGCGTTGTCCAGCAGCAGGCCGAGGTCGAAGCAGCTCAGGTCCAGCTCCATCCGTCCGGCTTCGATCTTCGACAGGTCCAGCACATCGTTGATCAGCGTCAGCAGGTGCTGGCCGGACGAGTGGATGTCCCGCAGGTACTCCATCTGCTTGACGTTGACGTCGCCGAACATCTGCTCGGTCAACGCCTCGGAGAATCCGATGATGGCGTTCAGGGGCGTGCGCAGTTCGTGCGACATGTTGGCCAGGAACTCCGACTTGTGACGGTTCGCCACTTCGAGCTGGTGGCTCTTGTCCTCGATCTCCTGGAACAGGCGCGCATTCTGGATCGCGATCACCGCCTGGTCGGCGAAGGTCTCGACCAGGCGGACCTCGGCCTCCGAGAAGCGCTGCACCTCCCTGCGAACCACGGCGATGATGCCGAAGGACGCGCCCTCGCGAACCATGGGCACGCCCAGCACGGTGCGGAACCCGTGGCGCGCCTGGGGATCGCGCGAATCGGGGTAGTCGGAATCGATCAGGCGGGCGACATCTTCGACGTGCACGGTCCGGCCCTCCATGAAGGCGCGTCCCACCACCGATCCGCGCGTCAGCGGCAAGACTTCGTCACGGCCCGATTCGGAGCCGTCGCTGGCGCCCTGGTAGCCGGTCATGGCGCGCAAGTGATCGCCCTCCGGCAGCCAGATCCTGCATCCGTGCGCCCGGCACAGCACCGCGGAACGCTCGGCCACGGCCGACAGGACGGGCTGGAGCTCGGTCGGCGAACGGCTGATGACCCGGAGAACCTCCGCCGTCGCGGTCTGGTATTCGAGCGACGCCGTCAGTTCGGCGGTGCGCTGCTCGACCTTGCGTTCCAGCTCGCCGTACGACTCGCGAAGCTGCGCCGACATGCGATTGAACTGCTGGGCCAGACCTTCGAGCTCGTCGCCCGTGTGGACGACGATCTCCGGGTTCAGGTCGCCCCGGCCGATGCGCCGCGCTCCGCGGGCGAGGGTGCGGATCGGTCGCACCATGCTGCGCGCGAGGACCGATGCCGCCAGTGCCGAGACGGCCAGGCCTGCCAGCAGCAGCACGGCGGCGCGCAGGATCGACGCGTTCAGCTTGGCGTACACCTCGGCGATCGGCTGTTCGACGAACACCTTCCAGCCCAGCGAATCGATCGGCGCCATCGAGGTCAGCACGGAGGCCCCCTGGAGATTGCGCGAAACCATCGCCTGCTGCCTCGGGGGGCCGTCGGCCGCCGCGGCGGCCTGGACATGCGGCAACGATGCCAGGCTGGTCTTGCGCAGCACCAGGCCGATGTCGGGGTCTGCCACGAGCAGGCCGTTGCCGTCGATCGCATAGGCCTTGCCTTCGTGGCCGATCTCGATGCGCGACACGACGTCCCAGATGAACTTGAGATTCAGCTCGGCCACCGTGACCGGCCCCTTCGCGCCGCCGGAGCGGATCGCCACCGTCATGTAGGGCTCGGTGTCCCGGTTGAAATAGACCGGCCCGAACCACGCCGCATCGGGCTCGGCGTTGCGGAACGGCGTTTCCGACGACCGATCCCTGCCGGAACCCACGACGTCCATGCCCAGCCGCGATACCGCGATCTGCTCGCGACCGGCACGGTCGAGCTGCGCGATGTCGGTCACCTCCGGAGCCAGGCGCAGCAGGCGCCAGAATTCCGCGCGGCGCGTCTCCAGATCCGAGGCGTCGAGCTGGGCCAGGGACGCGTAGGCCAGCTGCTGGGACACCTGCTGGACGTATTGCTCGATGCGAGACGCCGCGCCAACGGCCTTTTCGTGCTGCAGGCTGGCCAGGGCCGCCTTGTTCTCCTGATAGGAGAAATAGAGGCTGATCGCGCTCGACGCCAGCAGCACCGTCGTCACCAGCGAGAGGATCAGCAGCAGGTACTTGCGAAACAGGCGCCCGCGGTGGACGTCGCGCGTAGCCCGCGACAACAGCGCGAAGCGCCGGCCCTTGGCCGACGGTGCGAGCTCGCCCGTCAGTGAAACAGGGGACGAATCCGGGGGCATCATGGCCCGTCAATTGGACATCGCCGTCCGCACGATGGGAAGACCGGGCGCGTAGGCCGATCGGCCGACCCGGACACCCCGCACGAGGCACAGGCGGGGGGGCCGGAAGCGGCGCAAAATCGCTGTCTGCGGATGCTGGCAACAAGGAGATCTCCGATGCGCAGCAAGATCCTTTGGCTTCTTCTTTGCGCCGTGCTGGCGGCCGGTTCCCTTGCCCGGGCCCAGCAGCCGAAGAAGATCGCGCGGGTGGGCTATCTGGCGGCCGTTTCGGCCAGCGCCGACGCGCCGCGCCTGGAAGCGTTTCGGCAGGGGCTGCGGGATCTCGGCTATGTCGAGGGGCAGAACATCCTGATCGACTACCGCCACGAGAGCCAGGATCTGCAACGGCTCCCCGGCCTGGCGGCCGAGCTGATCCGCCTGGACATCGACGTGCTGGTCACGGTGACGACCAACGCGGCGCAGGCCGCCAGGAAGACGACCGCGACGGTGCCCATCGTCTTCATGGGCGTCACGGATCCGATCGCCACCGGGCTGGCCGAGAGCCTCGCGCGGCCCGGCGGGAACAGCACGGGCATCACCAACGTGGCGGCCATCCTCACCGGCAAGCGGCTGGAGCTTCTCAAGGAAATCAATCCCAGGACCGCCCGGGTGGCGGTGCTGTGGGATCCGCAGGCGCCCGGCTCCGTCCCGCAGTGGGAAGCCAGCCGGCTGCCGGCCGAGAAACTGGGCCTCGAGCTCCATTCGATGGAGGCCGGCAGCGCCGACCGCTATGCGGCAGCGTTCAAGGAAGCCGTCAAGGCGCGCAGCAATGCCGTGTGGGTCACGCTGAACCCGGTGGCCAATTCAAACCAGAAGCTGATCGCGGAGCTGGCCATCGAAAACGGGTTGCCATCGATCTGCGCGCGGGGCGACTATGCAGAAAACGGCTGCCTGATGGCCTACGGACCCGGCTACGGCACCGAGGGCAAGGACGGCGCCCGCTATGTCGACCGGATCCTGAAAGGCGCCAAGCCTGCGGACCTTCCGATCGAGCAGCCGACGAAGTTCGAGTTGCTGATCAACCTGAAGACGGCGAAACGGCTCGGGTTTGTCGTCCCGCAGTCGGTTCTGAATCGGGCGGACAAGGTGATCCAGTGATGCTTCGGCGTGCGCCCGACGCTGCTGCGCCTTGACGGGACACCGTCGCGGATCTACAGCGACAGGATGTGCCCCACCCGCGGATCCCCCCGCCCCGCCAACACGCCCGCATAGGCCGCCTGCACCGCCGCGCCGCCCGCATGGTGCTCGACGCGCAGCCAGGGCGTCCGTGGATTCGCCGCCCGGGCAGCGAACGCCTGCCAGGCCTGAACCATCCGCTGGCCGAACACCTCCCCGCCCCAGTCGCCGATGCGCTTCCTGATCTGCGCCGGCGCGAAGAACAGCGTGGCGCGCGGTCCGGGCAGGCTCTTGCCCGCGCCGCTGGCCGCCAGCTGGTCGACATGGGTCCCGCCGATCGAAGCGCTGTGCTTCAGGTTCCCGAAGCGCGTGTGGATCTCGCGCCGCAGGCTGGCGTTGCCCGCGAAGTCCACGTAGACGCAGGGCGTGTCGGCGGCGACCTGGCCGAGCTCCTCGTAGGCCAGCACGCGGTCGTAGCAGCCCAGGCTCTCGCAGAACGCCCGGTTGGCGGCCGACGTCAACCCGATCACCTCGATGCCCTCGCGCTGCTTCAGCTGGAAGGCCGTGCCGTAGGCGGTCTTGCTCGACGCGCTGGACAGCAGTGCGGCACCCGGTCTCGCGCCGAAGAAATCGTTGTCGTCGAGGAAGTCGTCGATCAGCCACGAGGTGATGAAGAGCGGCCGCAGCAGCGCCTGCAGGTCTTCGGTGTCGGCCGTGTAGAGCGGGTCGGAGCGCGTACGCAGGTACTGGTTGTAGACCACGGGCAGGGCGCTGCGATGCGCCGCGCCGTCGCTGAGCCGGTCGGGCGAGAGGCGCTCGGGCGTCAGCACTGCGGCCGAGGCCATCGGGAAGTAGCCGTAGAGCCTTTCGCCCACCGCCACGCCCGGATGCAGCGAGTGCGACACGCTCGCAAAGCCCCACACCGGGATGATTCCCCAGCCTTCTTCGCCGCTCGGGAAGAACTGCCAGTAGCTCATCGCTTCGCCGAAGGCGGCGTAGGTGATGTTGTTCGAGGTCAGCGCGAAGCGCTCGATGCGAACGCGCACCTGCCCGTCGGCGAGCCTTGCGTCGGCGGTGGCGTGCAGGCGGGTGGAGGAAAGGTCGTCCTTGCGGACCAGCAGGGTGTCGGTGCTCATCGGGGAACCTTAGCGCAGAGGCTCCCGGAACGCACGAGAAAAAGCCCGGCTGCCGGTCGCTCAGGCGACCCTTGCCGGGCTTCGATGGCGGGCTGCGGCCGCCGGCCGATCAGGCGATCGAGAGTTCGACGTCGATGTTGCCGCGCGTGGCGTTCGAGTACGGGCAGACCTGGTGCGCGGTGTCGACCAGCAGCTTCTTCTGCGCGGCGTCGAGGCCCGGCAGCGTGATCGCGAGCTTGACCGCGATGCCGTAGGCCTTGCCGTCGTTGATCGGGCCGAGCGAGACGCTGGAATCGATCGCCACGTCGTCCGGCACCTTGACGCTGATCTTCGGGCCCACGGCCTTCATGGCGCCGATGAAGCAGGCGGCGTAGCCGACCGCGAACAGCTGCTCGGGGTTGGTGCCGGGCTTGCCCGAGCCGGGCGAGCTGAGCTTGACGTCGATCGCGCCGTCGCTGGACTTGCCGGCGCCATCGCGGCCGCCGATGGTGTGGGCTTGCGCCGTGTAGAGAACCTTGTCGAGCTTGGTGGTCATGGTGATTCCTTTTGCTGAGGTGGTGGGTGGAGGGAAACGGAACGAAAGCGGAAGCCTCATGCGGCCTTTTTGATGCGGTCGCGCAAGGACTGGATCTGCTGCGTGAGCGCGACGAGTTCGGGCACCGAGCATTCCGAGGCCGCCATCAGGCAGCCGGGCACGTGGGCGGCGCGTGCCTTGAGCTTGCGGCCCGCGGCCGTGAGGCTCACATGCACGCGGCGCTCGTCGGCCACGTCGCGGATGCGTGCCACCAGGCCATTGGCCTCGAGCCGCTTGAGCAGCGGCGTCAGCGTGCCCGAGTCGAGCGACAGTCGCTCGCCGAGTTCGGACACCGTGAGGCCGTCGCGCTCCCACAGCACCAGCAGCACGAGGTACTGCGGGTAGGTGAGGCCGAGCTTTTCGAGCAGCGGCTTGTACAGCCGCGTCATCGCGAGCGAGGCGGAATACATCGCGAAGCAAAGCTGGTTGTCCAGCTTCAGCAGTTCGTCGGCGGAGAGCGGCGCGGAGGGCATGAGGCGAATTGTAGCGAGCAATTATATTGCGCGCAATATAAATCGGTATCAGGCCGGCGCCGGGCCGCCAGCGCGGCGAAGTCCGCGCTTCGCGCAGACGGGCGGCCTGCTGACTCCCCCTCGGGGGGCAGCTCAGGGCTGCATCAGCGCCTCGGCCACGGCCTGGAAGGCCGGCAGCGTCAACGGGTCGTTGGCGCCGTTGGCGGCCACCGGATGCGCCGCATAGCGCACGATCACCATTTCGGCCTTCGGGTCGACGTAGATGCTCTGGCCGTGAATGCCGCGCGCCATGAAGGCGCCGTTCGGGTTGTTCGTGATCCACCACATGTTCCGGTACGACCAGCCCGGCAGCAGCGTGTAGCCGGCTTTCGCGAACTTGGCCGGGTCGCCGCCGCGTGTGATGTCGGCCACTGCCGCCTTCGGGATCGCCTGCTGCCCGTTGGGCGCGCGACCGCCGTTGCGCATCGTCTCGCCGAAGCGCGCCAGGTCGCGCAGCGTGGTGTTGAGCCCGCCGCCGCCCGATTCGGTGCCGATGCGGTCGACCATGAAGTAGGCATCCTGCTCGGCACCGATGCGGCGCCAGATCTTCTCGCTCATGAGATCGGCCAGCGACTGGTTGCTGGCGCGGCGCAGGATCCAGGCCAGCACCTCGGCATTGACCGTCTTGTAGGCGAAGGCTTCGTCGTGCGCGCCTTCCTTCTTCAGCGTGACGAGGAATTCGTAGAAGGACTTCGGGCCGGTGTAGTTCGGACCCTGGGGGAGCATGCCGCCGGCGCGCGCATAGTCCCAGACCTCGGCCTTGGCATCGGCGTAGTTCTCGGAGTAGTGCACGCCGATGGTCATGTCCATGACCTGGCGCACCGTGGCGTCGCCGTAGGCCGTGCCCTTGAGTTCGGGCAGGTACTGCGTGACCGGCGCCGACGGGTCGAGCTTGCCTTCGGCAACCAGGATGGCCGCGAGCGTGCCGACGAAGGACTTGGTGACCGACATCCCGAGGTGAGGCCGTTCGGGCGTGAGCGCGCCGAAATACTTCTCGTAGACCACGTTGCCGCGGTGCAGCACCAGGATGCCGTCGGTGTAGGTGCGCGTGAGCATCTCGCCGAAGCTCAACTGCTCGCCGCCCATCGCCTTGAAGGAGATGCCGGAGAGATCGCGCGGCGTCGCCGGCAGCGGGCTCGGCATGCCGCTGCCGCGCCAGACGTTGGCGGTGGGCACGGTCTCGCGAATGTGCGAGTAGGACCAGCGGGTGCGCGGGTAGACGCCGCCCGCCGGGTTGTCGAAGGTGATCTGCTTGTCGGCCGCCGGCGGGAAGCCCTGCATCCAGCCGAGGGCGCCGACCGAAGTCGCCGCCGGATCGGGCAATGCGGGGGCCGCAGGGGCCGTGGTGGTCTGGGCGTAGAGGGCGCTCACGGCGGTCAGGCTGAAGGCGACGGCAAGCGCCGCACGCGCGAAACGGAAAGACAAGGGCATGGGAAAGCTCCTGGGAAGTTCATCAACGACCACTGAAGCGCGCCGGCCGGCGCTCGATGAAGGAGCGCACGCCCTCGGCGGCATCCTCGCTGTTCGCGAGCCGTTTCTGCGTCTCGATGAATTCCGCCATGGCAGCCAGAGGTCCCTCTTCGATCGCCTTGACCACGTTGCGCCGCGTCGCTACCACGGCCAGCGGCGCCTGCGCCGCGATGCGCTGCGCCACGGCCAGCGCCTCGTCGAGCTCCTGGCCGGCCGGCACGACCTTCTGGACGAAGTTGAGCCGATAGGCCTCGGCGCTGCCGAACTCGTCGGCCGTCAGCAGGTGCAGCATGGCGTTGCCCAGCCCGGCGCGTTCCGCCATGCGCAGGGTGGCGCCTCCCGTGGCCATGATGCCGCGCTGCACTTCCATCTGCGAGAAGCGGCAGTTGTCGGCCGCGATCACGATGTCGGCGCCCAGCATCAGCTCGATGCCCACGGTGAAGCAGATGCCCTTGACCGCGACCACCATCGGCTTGCTGCGGCGGCGATAGCCGGGCGTGCCGAAGTCGTGCGGCTCGACCAGCCCAGGCGGCACCGCCTTCTCGCCGCGCTTCATGAACTCGGTCACGGCCGGCAGGTCGAGCCCGGCCGTGAAGTGATCGCCGAAGGCATGCAGCACGCCCACGCGCAGCGCCGGGTCGTCGTCGAGCCGGGTGTAGGCCTCGGCCAGCTGCCGGAACATGGCCGGCGTCCAGCCGTTGCGCTTGGCGGGGCGGTTGATGCCGATCAGCAGCACGTGGTCGAGCACCTGGGTGTCGATGCAGCCTTCGGCGGGCGGATTGCTGGGGGTCGCGGTCATGTCCGTCTGTCTCCTTGTTCTTGTCTTGTCCGATCAGTAGCTGTACACGCCTCGCTTGGTCTTGCGTCCCAGCTGACCGGCCGCAACCATTTCCTTCAGCAGCGGGCACGGGCGGTACTTCGAGTCCCCGAACTGTTCCAGGTAGACCTCCATCACCGCCAGGCAGACGTCCAGCCCGATCATGTCGGCCAGCGCCAGCGGGCCGATCGGCTGGTTGCAGCCCAGCTTCATGCCGGCGTCGATGTCCTCGGCGGTCGCCAGGCCCTCGGCCAGCACGAAGAAGGCCTCGTTGATCATCGGCACCAGGATCCGGTTGACCACGAAGCCCGGCGCGTTCTTCACGGTGATCGGCGACTTGCCGAGCCTCTCTGCCAGCGCCTTGACCGCGTCGTGGGTGGCGTCGCTGGTCAGGTAGCCGCGGATGATCTCGACCAGCGCCATCATCGGCACCGGGTTGAAGAAGTGCATGCCGATGAAGCGGTCGGCGCGCGATGTGGCGGCGGCCAGCTGGGTGATCGAGATCGAGGAGGTGTTCGAGGCGATGATCACCTCGGGCGCCAGCAGCGCGTCGACCTGCTTGAGGATCTTGAGCTTGAGTTCGTGGTTCTCGGTCGCGGCCTCGATCACCAGCTGGGCCGACTTCAGGTCGTCGTAGTTCGTCGAGCCCTTGATCAGCGCCAGGGCGGCGTCCTTCTGGGCCGCCGTGAGCTTGTCCTTCTTGATCAGGCGGTCGAGGCTGCCGGCCACCGTGGCGACGCCCTTGTCCACCGCGGACTGCGCGATGTCGACCATGACCACGTTGACGCCCGCGACCGCGCAGGCCTGGGCGATGCCGTTGCCCATCGTTCCCGCGCCAATGATGCCGACCGTTTGGATTGCCATGAGAAATACTCCTTGAACAGAAAAAAGAAAGGGGAGGGTCCCGCGCCGGGGCGGGAACCGTGACCGGGATTGTGGAACAGAGCGCGGCCGGCCGGGTTCCCGTCCGTGACAGCGCCGGAGGCCGCGCGAGTGATTTAAAGTGCCGCGTTCACTCCCTCAGTTACGGACCCGCACCCATGACCACCCTCGGCACGCCCCTGTCCCCCTGCGCCACCCGCGTGATGCTGCTCGGCTCCGGCGAGCTCGGCAAGGAGGTGCTGATCGCCCTGCAGCGCCTCGGCGTCGAGACCATCGCGGTCGACCGCTACGAGAACGCGCCCGGCCAGCAGGTGGCGCACCACGCCCGCACCATCACCATGAGCGACCCGGCCCAGCTGAAGGCGCTGATCGAGGCCGAGAAGCCGCAGCTCGTGGTGCCCGAGATCGAGGCCATCGCCACGCCGATGCTGCAGCAGCTGGAGGACGCCGGCGTGGTGCGCGTGATCCCGACCGCGCGGGCGGCCCGTCTCACGATGGACCGCGAAGGCATCCGCCGCCTGGCCGCCGAGACGCTGGGCGTGCCGACCAGCCCCTACAGGTTCTGCGACTCGCTGGCCGAGCTGCAGGCGGCGATCGACGGCGCGAACGGGGAGGCGATCGGCTACCCGTGCGTCGTCAAGCCCGTGATGAGCAGCTCGGGCAAGGGCCAGAGCAAGATCGACGGCCCGGCCGATGTGCAGAAGGCCTGGGACTACGCCATGGCCGGCGGCCGCGTCAGCCATGGCCGGGTGATCGTCGAGGGCTTCATCGACTTCGACTACGAGATCACGCTGCTGACGGTTCGCGCGCTCGATGGCACCGGCGCCGTGCAGACGCAGTTCTGCGAGCCGATCGGCCACCTGCAGGTCAGCGGCGACTATGTCGAGAGCTGGCAGCCGCATCCGATGGCACCGGCTGCGTTGCAGAAGGCGCAGCAGATCGCCCAGGCCGTGACGGCTGACCTCGGCGGCCAGGGGCTGTTCGGCGTCGAGCTGTTCGTGAAGGGCGACCAGGTCTGGTTCAGCGAGGTCAGTCCGCGGCCGCACGACACCGGCATGGTGACGATGGCGACGCAGTGGCAGAACGAGTTCGAGCTACATGCCCGCGCGATCCTCGGGCTTCCGGTGGACACCACGCTCAAGAGCCCGGGCGCCAGCGCCGTGGTCTACGGCGGCGTCGACGCCACGGGCATCGTCTTCGACGGCGTGGCCGAGGCGCTCGCGGTGCCGGGCGTCGACCTGCGGCTGTTCGGCAAGCCCGAGAGTTTCACGAAGCGCCGCATGGGCGTGGCGCTGGCGCATGCCGTCGACATCGACACCGCTCGCCGCAATGCCAAGGAAGCCGCGTCGCGCGTGAAGCCACGCGAGGCTTGATGAGCCCCCACGCTCCGTCACTTCGTGTACTCGCTGCCCCCCGAGGGGGCCGCAGGCCGCCTTGGGGCGGCCCGGCGCCGGCCTGATCTTCCTTCAACCTCGGAGCCCCTGATGCTGCATCCCCAAGCCAAGGCCTTCATCGACCTCCTCGAGCAGCGCGGCGTGCCGCCGACGCACACGCTGACGCCGGCCGACGCGCGCAAGTTCTATCGCGAGCGGCGCGCCGTCACGCAGCCCGACCCCGGCGAGATGGCCGAGGTGCGGGAGCTGCAGGCCGACGGGCTGCACGGACCGATCCCGATGCGGCTCTATCGGCCGCTCGGATCCGTTGCCGCCAGCGTGCTGCCGGTGCTCGTGTACTACCACGGCGGCGGTTGGACCATCGGCGACCTCGACACCCACGACACGCTGTGCCGCGAGCTCTGCAATCTGTCGGGCTGCGCGGTGGTGGCGGTCGACTACCGCATGGGCCCGGAGCACCGCTTTCCGGCGGCGGTCGACGACGTGCTCGCGGCCACGCGCTGGGTTCGCAGGGAGGCCGCCGCGCTCGGCGTCGATCCCGCTCGGCTCGCGGTCGGCGGTGACAGCGCAGGCGGCAACCTGGCCGCCGTGGTCGCGATCGCGGCGCGCGATGCCGGCGATCTGCCCATCGCCTACCAGTTGCTGATCTATCCGGCCACCGACATGCGCCGCGTCCACCCGTCGCACACCACCAACGGCCAGGGCTACGTGCTGACCAGCGACACCATCCGCTATTTCCACGACCAGTACATCACCGATGCGGCGCACGACCTCGACTGGCGCGCCTCGCCGCTGCTGCACGAGGACCTCGCCGGACTGCCGCCGGCGCTGGTGCTGACCGCGGGCTACGACCCGTTGCGCGACGAGGGCCTGGACTATGCGCGGGCGCTCACCGCCGCCGGCAACCGCACCAGCTACGTCTGCTTCGAGCGCCAGATCCATGGCTTCATCACCATGGGCCGGCTGCTCGACGAGGCCAACGCGGCCGTCTCGATGTGCGCGGCCGAGCTGCGCCGCGCGCTCGAGCCCTAAGGGAAAGTCCCCGCGCAATCGCCGGCACCGGGCCGGCGTCCCCCGCTACGATCGGCCGATGGCGACGCCGGCCACCGGGCCGTCCGTCGCCGAGCGGAGGAGACGGCATTGGTCGACAGGCAACCGAAGCATGCGCCGCGCGGCGAGCACCGCGACGAGCGCCTCATGTGGATCACACCGCAGCGCGTCTTCTACGCCGGGCTTCTGGGCGCGGCGGCGGAACGCAACATGGGCGGCCACGGCATCTACCTCTCGCCCACCGGCGCACCGCTGCGCATCCGCATCGGCGGCGGCGCCTGGCAGAGCGGCGAGCTGATCGTGGTGCCGCCGCAGGTGCCGCACCGGGTCGAGACCGAGCACCGGACCATCCTCAGCCTGCTGATCGAATCCGAATTCGTCGATCCGGCCCAGCTGCCGGACTTCCTGCAGCGCTGCGGGCCGGTGGAGGCGCCGGCCTTCGTGCGGCGGGTGCGCGACGTGCATGTGCAACTGGCCGAAGCCTCGGGACGCGAGAGCTTCGATCGCTTCGATTTCGACGCGCTGTTCTTCGGCGGCCCGCTGGCGCCGCGGCCGCTCGATGCGCGCATCCGCAGGGTGATCGAGCGCATCAACGCCGATCCCGCGGCGCCGACCTCGGCCGACGAATGCGCGGCCGCCGTCAAGCTCTCGTTCTCGCGCTTCCTGCACCTCTTCAAGCAGGAGACCGGCCTGACCTTCCGTGCCTTCCGGGCCTGGAAGCGCGCCCGCAGCCTGCTGCGCCACGTGCGGCAGAGCGCCACGCTGACCGACATCGCGCTCGACACCGGCTACCCGGACTCGACCCATTTCAGCCACTCGATCCGCCAGGTGTACGGCCTACGACCCAGCGACATCGTCGCGGGATCGCGGCGGCTCGCCGTGCACCAATGACGCGCGCGGCCGCCCGCGCGGCGCCGATGCGGGACAACCCTCTGCGCCGCGCGCACGAGTCACCGCTATAAACCGCGAAACCCGGACGAGACCCCTCCTTGCAAATACTCCAGCTCCTGCTCTCAGGCATCGCTCAAGGCTGCATCTACGGCCTGATCGCCCTGGGCTTCGTGCTGATCTACAAGGCCACCGAGACCGTGAGCTTCGCGCAGGGCGAGCTGATGATGGTCGGCGCTTTCTGCGCCTTCGCGGGCATGTCGCTGTTCGGGTTGCCGTTCTGGCTCGCGGCACTGCTGGCGGTGGCCGCGATGGTGGCCTTCGGCGTGCTGCTCGAGCTGGTGGTGATCCGGCCGATCCTCGGCCAGCCGCAGTTCTCGATCGTGATGCTGACGATCGGCATCGGCTACGTGGCGCGCGGGCTGGTCACGATGATCCCGGGCATCGGCACCGAGACCCACACGCTGCCGGTGCCCTACAAGGACCAGATCTGGAAGCTGGGCGAGCTGGTGGTCAACCTCGAGCAGCTGGCCATCATCGTCGCCACCGCGGTGCTGTGCGGCCTGCTGTTCGCGATGTTCCGCTACAGCAAGCTCGGCATCGCGATGCAGGCCTCGTCGCAGAACCAGCTGGCGGCCTACTACATGGGCATCCCGGTCAAGCGGCTCAACGGCCTGGTGTGGGGGCTGGCCGCGGCGGTGGCGGCGATCGCCGGCATGCTGCTGGCGCCGATCACCTTCGTGCATGCCAACATGGGCTTCATCGGCCTCAAGGCCTTCCCGGCCGCGGTGGTGGGCGGCTTCGGCAGCCTGCCGGGAGCGATCGTCGGCGGGCTCGTGATCGGCATCGTCGAGTCCTTCGCGGGCTTCTACCTGCCCGACGGCTTCAAGGACACGGCGCCGTACATCGTGGTGCTGGTGATGCTGATGGTGAAGCCCAACGGGCTCTTCGGCGAGAAGCTTCGCAAGAAAGTCTAGAGCCCGCCATGCGCTACATCTTCAAGACCAGCTACACCCAGGACATCGACCTGGCCAAGCATGGCGGCCAGGTGTTCTGGTACAGCCTGCTCGGCGTCGCGCTGATCGTGGCGCCATGGGCGCTGCCGGAGTACTGGCTCGCGCAGCTGACCTTCGTGCTGATCTACGGCGTCGTCGGCCTCGGCCTGATGCTGCTGGCCGGCTTCACCGGGCAGTTCTCGATCGGGCACGCGGCCTTCCTCGGCACCGGCGCCTACACGCAGGCGGTGCTGAGCAACATGGGGGTGCCGTTCCCGATCGCGCTGGTTGCCGCCGCGGCGCTGTCGGCCGCGGTGGGCGTGGTGGTCGCGCTGCCGGCGCTGCGCGTGAAGGGCATCTACCTCGGCATCGCGACGCTGGCCTTCGGCTTCATCGTCGAGGAAGTGTTCGCGCGCTGGGAGAGCGTCACCGGCGGCAACTCGGGGCTGCATGTGAAGTCGGCCAGCCTGTTCGGCTGGGAGCTGAATTCGAGCGAGAGCTTCTACCTGGTGTGCCTTCTCATCGCCGTGCTGTGCACGCTCGCGATCCTGAACCTGCTGCGCTCGTCCACCGGCCGCGCCTTCGTCGCGATCCGCGATTCCGAGATCTCGGCCCAGAGCATGGGCATCCACCTGGCGCGCTACAAGACGATGTCCTTCGCGATCTCGGCCGCGCTGGCCGGACTCGGCGGCGCGCTGTACGCCCACAAGCTGAGCTTCATCTCGCCGGACCAGTTCAGCATCCTGCAGTCGATCGACCTGCTGCTGCTGGTGGTGATCGGCGGCCTCGGTTCGGTGCATGGCGCCTTCCTGGGCGCGATCTTCCTGATCGCGATGCCGCAGCTGATCGCATCGGCCAAGGACTGGCTGCCCCCCGCGATCGGCCAGGCGCCGGGCCTGCAGGGCCTGGTCTACGGCCTGGTGCTGATCGCCTTCGTGCTGTTCGAGCCGCTCGGCCTCTACGGGCGCTGGCTCAAGGTGCGCACCTGGCTGCAGCTGTTCCCGTTCTATCGGCGCGGGCTGTTCAAGCGCCAGAAGTCGTTCACCAAATCGGATCGGCTCAGATGAACGCCGACATCCTTCTCTCCGCCAAGGACCTGAGCGTGCGCTTCGGCGGCGTGCTGGCGGTCAACAAGGTCAGCTTCGAAGTCCGCCGCGGCGAGGTCTTCACGCTGATCGGGCCCAACGGCGCGGGCAAGACCACGGTGTTCAACCTGATCAGCCGCATCTACACGCCGACCGCCGGCGAGATCGTCTGGCACGGCGGCGGTGCGCCGCTGGCGCTGACGCAGCAGGCGCCGCACGAGATCGCGGCGCTCGGCATTGCGCGCACCTTCCAGAACATCGAGCTGTTCGAGCACGCCACCGTGCTGCACAACCTGCTGATCGGGCGCCACACGCACCGCCAGACCGGCTTCTGGAGCGAGCTGTTCTTCACCCCCGCCACCCGCCGCGCCGAGATCCAGGCGCGCGAGAAGGCCGAGCAGGTCATCGACCTGCTCGACCTGCAGCACCACCGGGACTCGATGGTCGCGGGGCTGCCCTACGGCGTGCGCAAGGTGGTCGAGCTGGCGCGGGCCCTGTGCACCGAGCCCAAGCTGCTGCTGCTGGACGAACCCTCGTCGGGCCTCAATGTCGAGGAAACCGCCGACATGGCCTTCTGGATCCAGGACATCCAGCAGGAGCTCGGCATCTCGGTGCTGATGGTGGAGCACGACATGTCGCTGGTGTCGAAGGTGTCGGACCGCGTGCTGGCGATGAACATGGGTGAAGCCCTCGCCTCCGGGACGCCTGCCGAGGTGCAGTCGGATGAGCGGGTGATCGAGGCGTACCTCGGTACTGTCGATGACGTGAGCAGCTTGCGGAGGGTGGCCTGATGTTCTTCGTCGTCTTCGGTGGGGCGCCCGGCACGCGGTGCGGGTCCGTCGACCCCACTGCGCCGGCCCTTCGGGCTTCCTTGCGGTGCTCGCCTTTCGCGGGGTCTCGCTCAAACTCGCCTTCGGCTCAAACAGTCGCGAGCCCTGATCCGCGAAAGGCTGCGCTCCTCAGCGGCGCAGAGGGGATCGCCGGTCCCGCACCGCATGCCGGGCTCAGGGGTGTTCAAAGGCCGGTGACGTCGGCCGGCCCGGGGCATACCGCCCGCCATCGCCACCCCGGAGGAAGCAAGTCATGACCGATACCGTCCTCCAACTCCTCAACGTCGAAAGCGCCTACGGCCCCATCAAGGCCATCCGCGGCGTCAGCCTCAAGGTACGCGCTGGCGAGATCGCCACCGTGCTGGGCTCCAACGGCGCCGGCAAGACCACCATCCTCAAGACCATCTCGGGGATCATCGACCCGAGAAAGGGCAGCATAGAGTTCAAGGGTAGCAACATCACCGCCCGGGACCCGGCGTACATCGTCCAGCAGGGCCTGAGCCACGTGCCCGAGGGCCGCGAGGTCTTCCCGCTGCTGTCGGTCAAGGACAACCTGCTGATGGGCGCCTACACCCGCCGCGACCGCGACGGCGTGGCCCGCGACATCGAGACCGTGTTCGGCTACTTCCCGATCCTCAGGGAGCGCGCCGCGCAGGACGCCGGCCTGCTCTCGGGCGGCCAGCAGCAGATGCTGGCCATCTCGCGCGCGATCATGGCCGCGCCGCAGCTGATCCTGCTCGACGAGCCCAGCCTGGGCCTGTCGCCCAAGCTCACCAAGGAGATCTTCGAGATCGTGGTGCGCATCAACCGCGAGCGCGGCACCACCATCCTGCTGGTCGAGCAGAACGCCAACATGGCGCTGAACGCCTCCGACTACGGCTACGTGCTCGAGAACGGCCGCATCGTGATGGAAGACACCTGCGAGCGGCTGCGCGAGAAGGAGGACATCAAGGAGTTCTACCTCGGCCTCAAGGACGACGGCGTGCGCGGCGAGCGGCGCTGGAAAAAGAAGAAGACCTGGAGATGACCAACGCCATGCACGCCAAGGCACCGGCCGGCCTCTGGGACCTGGGCCGCATCCAGTCCCGCGCGGACATCGTGGTGCCGGGCGAGACGATGCCCGCGATGTTCTGGAACGCGGCCCGCCTGCGCGGCGACAAGGTCTGGATGCGGCAGAAGAAGCTCGGCATCTGGCGCAGCTGGACCTGGAGGCAGACCGCCGACGCGGTGGCCGAGATCGCCGGCGGCCTGATGGCGATCGACTTCGCGCCGCACGAATGCGCCTCGATCCTGTCGAACACGGTCATCGAATGGGTGCTGTGCGATCTCGCGGTGCTCAGTTGCGGCGGCGTGGCCAACGGCATCTATCCGACCGATGCCGCCTCGCAGGTGCACTACCTCTGCGAAGACTCGCGCACCACGGTGCTGTTCGTCGAGGACGACGAGCAGCTCGACAAGGCGCTCGAGGTGCGCGCGGCCCTGCCGCTGCTGCGCAAGATCGTGGTCTTCGACATGGAGGGCCTGCGCGACCTGGACGACGCCGGCGTCATCAGCCTCGACGCCCTGCGCGCGCTCGGCCGCGACTACAACAAGGCCCATCCGCAGGAACTCGAGCAGCGCGTCGCCGCCTGCCGGCCCGAGGACCTGGCCATCCTGGTCTACACCTCGGGCACCACCGGCAAGCCCAAGGGCGCGATGCACAGCCATCGAGGACTGGTCTACACCACGCGCGGCTACAACACGCTGGTGGCGCAGGACGAGCACGACGAGCGCATGTGCTTCCTGCCGCTGTGCCACATCGCCGAGCGCATGGGCGGAGAGTACTTCGCGCTGTACACCGGCTCGATCCTCAATTTCGTCGAGAACCCGGAGACCGTGCCCGAGAACGTGCGCGAGATCGCCCCGACCGTGTTCACCGCGGTGCCGCGCGTGTGGGAGAAGTTCTATTCCGGCGTGATGATCGCGCTCAAGGAAGCGAGTGCGCTGCAGCAGGCGGCCTACGGCTGGAGCATCGGCGTCGGCACCGACATCGCCGACCGCGTGCTGGCCGGCCAGCCCGTCGGGGGCCTGCTGCGCTTCAAGTTCTGGCTCGCGCGCAAGCTGGCGCTGGACAACGCGCGCAAGCTGATCGGCATCCACCGCGCGCGCTTCCTGGTGACCGGCGCAGCGCCGATCTCGCCCGAGCTCGTCAAGTGGTACCTCGCGCTCGGCGTGCCGATGCTGGAGGTCTGGGGCATGACCGAATCCTGCGGCGCCGCCACCGGCGTGCCGGCCGCGCGCATCAAGCCCGGCGCCATCGGCCCGGCCGCGGGCTACAACGAAGTCCGCATCGACCCCGCCACCGGCGAGATCCTGGTGCGCGGCACCAACGTCTTCATGGGCTACCTGAACTTGCCGGAGAAGACCGCCGAGGCCATCGATGCCGAGGGCTGGCTGCACACCGGCGACGTCGGCACGGTCGACGAGGACGGGTTTTTCCGCATCACCGACCGCATGAAGGACATCATCATCACGGCAGGCGGCAAGAACATCACGCCGAGCGAACTCGAGAACGAGCTCAAGTTCAGCCCCTACATCACCGACGCCGTGGTGATCGGCGACGCCCGGCCCTACCTGAGCGTGATCGTCATGATCGACCAGGAGAACGTCGAGAAATTCGCCCAGGACCACGACGTGCCGTTCAGCAACTACCAGAGCCTGACGCGCGCGCAGGAGGTGCAGGACCTGATCCAGGCCGAGCTCGACCGCGTCAATGCGAAGTTCGCGCGGGTCGAGCAGATCAAGAAGTTCTTCCTTCTCGAAACGCAGCTCAGCGCCGAGGACGAGGAGCTCACGCCGACCATGAAGCTCAAGCGCAAGCTGGTCCAGACCAAGTACGCCGAGCGCATCGACGCCATGTACGCATAGCCGCCATTCTTTCGCCAACCTAGAGGAGACAACCGTATGAAGACCCAGACTCTGATCCCCCTGGCCGCCGCGGCCGGTCTCGCGCTGGGCTCCGGCCTCGCCAGCGCGCAGCAGCAGGGCGTGAGCAAGGACGAGATCCGCATCGGCACGATCCAGGATCTCTCCGGCCCGCTCGCCGGCTTCGGCAAGCAGGCGCGCAACGGCATGCAGCTCGCGGTGGACGAGCTCAACGAGCAGGGCAGCGTGCAGGGCCGCAAGCTCAAGCTCTTCGTCGAAGACTCGGGCTACGACCCCAAGAAGGCGGTGCTGGCGGCGCAGAAGCTGGTCAACCAGGAGAAGATCTTCATCATGGCGGGGCACATCGGCACCGCGCAGAACATGGCGGCGATGCCGGTGCAGTTCGAGAAGAACATCGTCAACTTCTTCCCGATCACCGCGGCGCGCGAGATGTACGAGCCGCTCAACCGCCTCAAGTATTCCTTCGCCGCGACCTACTACGACCAGATCCGCATGGCGCTGCCCAAGATGATCAAGGACAAGGGCGCCAAGAAGGTCTGCACCATCTACCAGGACGACGAATTCGGCCTCGAGGTGCAGCGCGGCGCCGAGGCCGGCCTGAAGGCCGCGGGCATGGAGCTCGCCGAGAAGACTTCCTTCAAGCGCGGCGCCACCGACTTCTCGTCGCAGGTCGCCAAGATGAAGGCCGCCAACTGCGACCTGGTGGTGCTCGGCACCATCATCCGCGAGACCATCGGCACCGTGGGCGAGGCGCGCAAGACCGGCTTCAACCCGACCTTCCTGGGGTCGAGCGCGGCCTACACCGACCTGATCCACAAGCTCGGCGGCAAACCGATGGACGGCGTCTACGCCACGATGACGGTGCAGAACCCCTACACCGACGAACAGTCGCAGCCGCTGCGATTCTGGGCCAACAAGTACAAGACCAAATTCAACGAGGACCCGACCGTGTTCTCGGTCTACGGCTACATGATCGTCCAGTCCTTCGTGCAGGCCGCCAACAAGGCGGGTCCGAACCTGACGACCGACAGCTTCATCAAGGCGATGGACAGCAGCACCTTCGAGCCCGACATGTTCGGCAGCCCGAAGATGACCTTCAGCGCCACCAAGCGGCTGGGCAACGACCAGTCGCGGCTGTCGCAGATCGTGGACGGCAAGTGGAAGGTGGTGTCGGACTACCTGGCGCCCTGAGCGTCCGGCGACCCGCGCGAGCACGCCGCGAAGCCGCCTGAGGGCGGCTTCTTTCCTTGTGCGAGCGAAGCCTCAGCGGTTGCTTCGCTTCGAGACCTTCAGCGGACGCAGGCCATGGATCACGTGGTCCGCGAAGGCTTCGGCGATCGCATCGCCCTGTGTCTCGCCCTTGTCGGTGAACCAGCGGTTGATGTTGTTGATGGCCCCCATGAAGAAGAACACCGCGAGCTTGGGGTCGCACGGCGCGATCGCGCCCTCGTCGATGCATCGGCTCACCAGCGCGCGCAGTTCCGTGTCGACCACCCGTCGCCGCTGCTGGATCAGGGCGTTGTGCTGCGCGGTCATCGAGTAGTACTCCGTCAGCACCACGCAGGTGCCCAGTTCGCTGGTCATCTTGCGGATGTAGAGACTGACGAAGAGGCGCAGCGCGTCCAGCGCGGTGGCGCCTTCGGCCTGCGCCGTTGCCAGGGCCTCCTCGGCCATGCCGATGGCCAGGCGATGGCACTCGTACAGGATCTCGTGCTTGTTCTTGACATAGCGGTACAGCGCCGGCTTGGTGACCGAGAGCGCGCTCGCGATGTCGTCGAGCGTGGTGTTGTGGAAGCCCTTCACCCCGAAGGTGCGGCCGGCGGCGGCGATCAGCGCACGCTTGCGGATCTCGCGCGGGTCGGGCGTGCCGGCCAGCGCGTTGTTCCAGCGGGCGGCCTTCGGAGTCGGTTTGGATCTGGGCGTTGTGACCATGGCTTGGGGCGATTGTCGGTCACCCGTGTGCGGGGTCTGCCCGCTTGACGGAGCCGGTGAGGGTCACTATATTAACGCGGAGTTACCGCAAAGTAACTTCTAATGACCAAGCAAAAAAATTACCGGATCGCAGTCCGCGCACCGGCATCCATCGGAGACCACCATGGCATTTCCTCGCTCCCTGGGCGTTGCGGCGGCATTGGCCGTTTGCGCGCTCGCCGCGTCGGCGCAGTCGCAGCCGCCGATCCGCATCTCGCACATCGACACCTTCTCGGGGCCGACGGCCTCGACGGGGGTGACGGTGGCGAAGACGCTGCTCTACGCGGTGGATCTGATCAACCAGCGCGGCGGCGTGCTCGGTCGCAAGCTCGAAGTGGTGCCGATGGACAACGGCGGCGATCCGGCGAAGGCGATCGCGATGCTCAACAGCACGGTCGACCAGAAGATCAGCTTCATGGTGCAGGCCGGCAACTCCGGCATCGCCGGCGCCCTGGAGGGCGCGGTCGAAAAGCACAATGATCGAAATCCGCAGTCACGGGTGCTCTACCTCAACTACGGCTCGGCGCTGCCCGAGCTCACGGGGGAGAAGTGCAGCTTCTGGATGTTCCGCTTCGAGGCGCACCAGCTGATGAAGATGTATGCCATCGCCGACTACGTGAAGCAGAACCCGCAGGTCAAGAAGATCTACCTCATCAACCAGGACTATGCCTTTGGCCGCTCGGTCAGTGCCGATGCGCGCGAGATCATCGGCAAGGCCCGGCCGGACGTGCAGTTCGTCGGCGACGATTTCCACCCCTTCGGCAAGGTGAAGGACTTCTCGCCCTACGTGCTGAAGATCAAGCAGTCCGGCGCCGACACGGTGCTGACCGGCAACTGGGGCAACGACCTGTCGCTGCTGGTGCGGGCCAGCAAGGAGTCGGGCCTGAACGCGCGCTACCTGACCTACTACGGCGGCCTGTTCGGCGTGCCGACGTCCATCGGGGCGGCCGGCGAAGACACCGTGTTCCAGATCGCGTCGTGGCATCCGAACGTGCCGGTCGAAGACAAGCAGCCCGCACTCGAGAAATATCAGAAAGACTTCAAGGCCAGGTTCGGCGAGGATCTGTACTACACCTCCATCCTCGTGCAGATGGACATGCTGGCGCGCGCCATCGAGAAAGTGGGCAACGCCACCGACCTCGTGAAGATCGCGCAGGCGCTCGAAGGCATGGACTACGACTCGCCCTTCGGCAAGATCCAGATGCGCAAGGCCGACCACCAGGCCACGCACCCGCTCTACATCAACCAGCTCGTGAAGGGCGTGAAGTACGACGCCGAAGGACTGGGGATGGGGTGGAAGACGGTGGCCAAGGTGCCGGGTCCGGTCACCGAGCTGCCTGTCACCTGCAAGATGAACCGTCCCGACTGAGGCGCGTATGCAGGATATCGGCGCCCGGGTCCAGGGCAGGGTCGCAGTGGTCACCGGCGGAGCGTCGGGTCTCGGCGCCGCAACCGCGAAGGCGTTGCGCGCGGCAGGCGCCTGCGTGGTGCTCATCGACCGCGATGCGGCGGCCGTCGAGGCGGCCGCCGCGGCGATGGATGCCATCGGCTTCGCGGCCGACGTGGCCGATGCCGAGGGCATCGAGTCCGTGTTCGGCCAGGTCGCGGAACGGCTGGGGCGAACCGAGATCCTGGTCAATTGCGCCGGTGTTGCCGACCCGGGGAGCGTGGTGCGCCGCGGTGTCGCCATGCCGCTGGCCGAGTTCCGGCGCGTGGTCGAGATCAATCTGCTGGGCACCATCAACTGCATCCGTTGCGCCGTGCCGCAGATGATCGCGGGGCGCGCGGGCGATGCCGAGGCCGGCGTGATCGTCAACACCGCCTCGATCGCCGCCTTCGACGGCCAGATCGGGCAGGCCGCCTATGCCGCGTCCAAGGGAGGCGTGGCGGGCCTGGTGCTGCCCTTGGCACGCGAGCTCGGCGAGCACGGCATCCGCGTCATGGGCATCGCGCCTGGCGTGTTCGAGACACCGATGACGATGAATCTCGCACCGCGATCGCGCGACGTGGTGTTCGCCGCCGTGCCGCCGTTTCCGAAGCGGCCCGGCCAAGCCGGCGAGTTTGCGGCGCTGGTGCTCGCGATCATCGCGAACCCGATGCTCAACGGCGAGGTGATTCGACTCGACGGCGCGCTGCGCATGCCGGCGCGCGTCTGAACGCCGCCCATCAAGGAGAAACGATGCAGATCGAAGGAACGGTGGCCGTCGTCACCGGCGCGGCCTCGGGGCTGGGACGGGCCACGGCGCAGCGCCTCGTGGCGCAGGGCGCACGCGTGGCGGCGCTGGACCTGGCCGGCGCGCCGCTCGATGCGCTCGCCGCCTCGGCGCCGGTGCTGGCGATCGGCGGCGACGTGAGCGCGGCCAGCGACATGGAAGCCGCCTTCGCGCAGGTGCGCGCCGCGCTCGGTACGCCGCGCATCCTGGTCAACTGCGCCGGCGTGCTGGGGCCCGCGCGCGTGTTTCGCACCGACAAGGCGACCGGCCGCCTGGTGCCGCGCGAGCTCGAGGTCTTCCGCCGTGTCATCGACATCAACCTCGTCGGCACCTTCAACACCCTTCGTCTGTTCGCCGAGGGCCTGAGCGGCGACGATGCCGCCGACGGCGAGGACCGCGGCGTGGTCGTCAACACCGCCTCGGTGGCGGCCTACGAGGCGCTGTCGGCGCAGGCGGCCTATGGCTCGTCGAAGGCCGGCGTGGCCAGCATGACGCTGCCGCTGGCGCGCGAACTCGCGCGCTTCGGCATTCGCGTGGTGGCGCTCGCTCCGGGCACCTTCGAGACCGGGATGTACGAGGTCGTGCCCACGCACACGCGGCGCACGCTGATCGACGACGTGCCCTTTCCGCCGCGCCCCGGTCGGCCGGAGGAGTTCGCGCACATGGTGCAGGCGCTGATCGAGAACAGCATGATGAACGGTTCGGTGGTGCGCATCGACGGTGCTGTGCGCATGCGCGAACCGACCGCGGCGCGGGAAGGGAGGCCAGCGCCATGAGCGGGCCGGGCCTTGGCGCGCAGGGCGACGCGCTGCGTCTGGAGGCGCTCTACGGGGATCGGCTGGTGCCGTGCTACGCCGAGCGGCCGCGCAACCTGGACGCGATGCTGCGCGCGTCGGTGGCCCTGCGCGGCGACGCGCCGGCCGTCGAGGACGGCGCCGCGACGCTGAGCTACCGCATGCTCGACCGCCTGGCGGACCGGGTCGCGAGCGGACTCGCCGCGCAGCGCGTGAAGAGCGGCGACCGGGTCGCGCTGTTCGTCGGCAATCGGTCCGAGTTCGTCGTGCTGCTGGCCGGTATCTGGCGGCTCGGCGCGATCGCGGTGCCGATCGGCATCCGGCAGAGTGCGGCGGAGCTCGGCTACATGCTCAACCAGTGCGGTGCGGCGGCGCTGGTGTTCGACGCCTCGCTGGCCGACCGGCTGCCGCCGCCGGCCGAAATGCCCGGCGTGCATTGCACCGTGTGCATCGAGGAGGGCGGCCTGGATGCGGCGGTGCGGCCGGGCGCGCTGTCGTACGCGGCACTGCTGGCCGCCGGCGACGATGCGCCGGTCGGCGCGGACTTCGAGGACACCTGCCCCGCCTGCATCATGTACACCTCGGGAACCACCGGACACCCGAAGGGTGCAGTGCTGTCCCATTTGGGCTTCTTCCATACCGCGCGCCACTACGTGCGCCGCTTCGGCTACACGGCCGACGACCGCATGCTGCTGGTGATCCCGGCCTCGCACATTTCAGGTCTGCTGGCGGTGGTGGTCGTCGCGCTGCAGGTGGGCGGCTGCCTGGTGTGCCTGCGGCAGTTCGGCGCGGGTGAGGCGTTGGCCGAGATCGAGGCGCGGCGCGTCACGGCCGCGGTCATGGTGCCGGCCATGTACAACCTCTGCCTGCTGCATCCCTCGTTGGCCGCGCGCGACCTGTCGTGCTGGCGCATCGGCCATTTCGGCGGCGCGGCGATGCCCGAGATCACCATCGCGCGACTGGCAGAGGCGCTGCCCGGCCTCGCCCTCTACAACGGCTTCGGCGCCACCGAGACGACCTCGGCGGTCACGCTCACCGAGCGTGGCGACGCGGCGCGCAAGCCCGACACGGTCGGCACCGTGGTGCCATGCGTCGATATCCGCGTGCTCGACACCGCGGGCCGCGAAGTGGCCACCGGCGAATCGGGCGAACTGTGGATCCGGAGCCCCGGCAACGCCATCGGCTACTGGGCCAATCCCGCGGCGACGCGGGACGCGTTCGTGGCCGGCTACTGGCGCTCGGGCGACATCGGCAGCATCGATGCCGAAGGCTTCGTGCGCGTGTTCGACCGCATCAAGGACATGATCAACCGCGGCGGGTTCAAGGTGTACTGCGTGGAACTCGAGAACGTGATCCAGCGCTACCCGGGCGTGATCGAGGTGGCCGCGGTCGCGAGCCCCTGTCCGGTGCTGGGCGAGCGCGTGCACGTGTTCGTGCATGCCACCGAGCCGGTGGACGCCCAGGCCGTGCGCGCGCAGTGCCGTCGCACGCTGGCCGATTACAAGACGCCTGATTTCGTCACCATCAGTGCGACACCGCTGCCGCGCAACCTCAACGGCAAGCTCGTCAAGGCACCGCTGCGCGAGCTGGCCCGCGAGGCCGCCCGGCAGCTTGCCGCCAACCACCCAGAAAGAAGCGCATGACTTCCTCCCCGGTCTACATCCTCGGCGGTCACCAGACCGATTTCGCGCGCAACGCGTCGCGCGACGGCGACGGCCTGTTCGAGCTGATGCGCGACGCGGTGCAGGGCGCGCTCGCCGATGCCGCGCTGGATGCGCGCGAGATCGAATCCGGCCATGTCGGCAATTTCGTCGGCGAGCTGTTCGCCGGGCAGGGTCAGCTGGGCGGGATGCTCGCGGCGATCGACCCCGGCTTCTACGGCACGCCCGCGGGACGGCACGAGGCGGCCTGCGCGTCGGGCAGCATCGCGATGCTGGCCGCCACGGCCGAGATCGAGTGCGGCCGCTACGACTGCGTGCTGGTCACCGGCGTGGAGCTGGAGCGCAACGTGCCCGGCGCCGTGGCCGCGCAGCACCTGGGGGCCGCGACCTGGGTGGGCGAAGAAGGCGCCGGGGCGACCTACGTGTGGCCGCGCATGTTCCATCGGGTCGGGCAGGAGTACGAGCGGCGCTATGGACTGAAGTACGAGCATCTGGCGCGCATCGCCGAGATCAACATTTCGAACGCGCGCCGCAATCCGTTCGCCCAGACGCGCGCGTGGAACTACACCGACGCCAGCTTCACCGCCGACGATGCCGCCAACCCGGTGATCGAGGGCATGATCCGGCGCCAGGATTGCGGCCAGGTCACCGACGGCGCGGCAGCCGTGGTTCTGGCGTCGCCGCGCTTCGCCGAGGCATGGGCCAGGCGGCGGGGCCATTCGCTTGACGGGCTGCCGCGCATCGCCGGCTGGGGCCACCGCACTGCGCACCTGAAGCTCGAGCCCAAGCTGCAGGCCAGTGCCGGCCAGGCCTACGTGTTCCCGCATGTGCGCGACGCGATCCAGGGCGCATTCCACCGCGCCGGCATCGCGGACGTGTGGCAACTCGATGGCATCGAGACGCATGACTGCTTCACCACCACCGAGTACATGGCGATCGACCACTTCGGCCTCACAGCGCCGGGCGAGAGTTGGCGCGCGATCGAGGCTGGCACCATCGCACGGGGCGGGCGCCTGCCGGTCAACCCGAGCGGCGGGCTGATCGGCCTGGGCCATCCGGTGGGCGCCACCGGCGTGCGCATGGTGCTCGACGCCGCGCGCCAGGTGGCGGGGCGTGCCGGCGATTGCCAGGTCGAGGGCGCCCGCCGCTTCGCCACGCTCAACATCGGCGGCAGCGCCACCACCGTGGTGAGTTTCATCGTCGAGAGCGACGCCTGACCGAGGGCGTGGCCTCGGGGGCGTGACACCCCCCGGGGTAGCTGGCTTATTCCTCGACGAAGGCCTCTTCGCGCTTGGCCTTGATCGACGGCAGCAGCACGATGCCCAGCAGCAGGCACGCCGCCACCAGCAGCCCGGCCGACAGCGGCCGCGTCACGAACACGCTCCAGGTGCCGCGCGACAGCAGCAGGGCGCGGCGCAGGTTCTCTTCCATCATCGGCCCCAGGATGAAGCCCAGCAGCAGCGGGGCGGGCTCGGTCCGCAGCTTGAKGAASAGRTAGCCGATGAAGCCGAAGGCCGCCACCATCCAGATGTCGAAGGTGTTGTTGTTGGTCGAATACACGCCGATGGCGCAGAACAGCACGATGGCCGGGAACAGGAACTTGTAGGGCACCGTGAGCAGCTTGATCCACATGCCGATCAGCGGCAGGTTCAGGATGATCAGCATCGCGTTGCCGATCCACATCGAGGCGATCAGGCCCCAGAACAATTCCGGGTTGCTGGTCATGACCTGCGGACCGGGCTGGATGTTGTGGATCGTCATCGCGCCGACCATCAGCGCCATCACGGCGTTCGGCGGGATGCCCAGCGTCAGCAGCGGGATGAAGGAGGTCTGCGCGCCGGCGTTGTTGGCCGACTCGGGCGATGCCACGCCGCGGATGTTGCCCTTGCCGAAGGGCACTTCACCGGGTCTCATGCGGATCTTCTTCTCGAGCGCATAGGCCGCGAACGAAGCCAGCAGCGCGCCGCCGCCGGGCAGGATGCCGAGCGCCGAGCCCAGCGTGGTGCCGCGCAGCACCGCGGGCGCCATGTTCTTGAAGTCGTCCTTGGTCGGCCACAGGCCCTTGACCTCGGAAGTGAACACCTCGCGCTCCTCGTCGGGCTGCGACAGGTTGCCGATGATTTCGCCGTAGCCGAACACACCCATCGCGATCACGACGAAGCCGATGCCGTCGGTGAGTTCAGGAACGTCGAAGCTGAAGCGCGCCACGCCCGAGTTGACGTCGGTGCCGACGATGCCGAGCAGGAGGCCCAGCACGATCATCGCGACCGCTTTCAGCAGCGAGCCCGAGGCCAGCACCACGGCGCCGATCAGGCCCAGCACCATCAGCGAGAAGTACTCGGCCGGGCCGAACTTGAAGGCCAGCTCGGTCAGCGGCGGCGCGAAGGCCGCCAGGATCAGCGTGCCGACGCAGCCGGCGAAGAACGAACCCAGGCCGGCCGCGGCCAGCGCAGGCCCCGCTCGCCCCTGTCGCGCCATCTGGTAGCCGTCGATGCAGGTCACCACCGAGGACGATTCGCCCGGCAGGTTGACCAGGATGGCGGTGGTGGAGCCGCCGTACTGGGCGCCGTAGTAGATGCCGGCCAGCATGATGAGGGCCGACACCGGCGGCAGCGCGTAGGTCGCCGGCAGCAGCATCGCGATGGTGGCGACCGGGCCGATGCCCGGCAGCACGCCGATCAGCGTGCCCAGGATGCAGCCGACCAGGCAATACAGCAGGTTGGTGAAGGTGAAGGCGACGCCGAAGCCGATCGCGAGGTTGTGAAACAGTTCCATGGCGGTGTCCTCAGCCCGAAATGAAGGTGGGCCAGACCTGGATCTGCAACTTGAGCGCCCAGATGAACGCCACGTAGCTGCCTGCCGCCAGGATGGTCGAGAGAACCAGCACGTCGCGCAGCTTGAAGTGCTCGCCCGCGAGGCTGGAGATGATGGTGAGCGCGTAGATCGCGAGGATCATGCCCATGGCCGGCACGCCGATGCTCGGCAGTCCGCCCAGCAGCACGCCGAAGGCGAGGTTGGCCGCGATGACGAAGAACAGCGGTTTCCAGGCCCACTTGCCGATCGGGTCGCCATCGACCGTCTCGACCACCAGCGACTGGAACATCACCAGGGCGCCAAGGACGGCCAGCAGGATGCCCAGCATGAGCGGGAAGTAGCCGGGCCCCATGCGGGCCCCGTCGCCGATGTTGTAGGTGGTGGCGCCGATGGCAAACGCCGCCCCCACCGCTGTGAACATGACTCCTGAATAGAAGTCAGCCTGACTCTTGATGCGCATTGTCTCGACCCTCGTTGAAGTACCTTGAGGGTCGTCGCCAGCGCCTGACGGTTGGCTGACCAGCACTGTACGGACTTCCACGTACCGCGTCCTGGCGCGCCAACGAAAAAGGCTCCCGAAGGAGCCTTTCTGCTTGAAGCCGAGGGTGCTTAGTAGCCGCCGCGGCCACCGCCGCCGCCGCCGTAGCCGCCACCGCCGCTGCGGTTGCCGCCGCCGCCGCCACCACCGTAGCCGCCGCCGCCACCACCACCGCCGTAGCCGCCACCGCCGCTGCGGCCGCCGCCACCGCCGCCGAAGCCGCCGGGCGAACGGGGCTCCATCGGACGTGCTTCATTGACCGTCAGGCTGCGGCCGTCGAGTGCTTGGCCGTTCAGGCCTTCGATGGCAGCCAGCGCTTCCGCGTCGGTGCCCATTTCGACAAAGCCGAAGCCCTTGGAGCGACCGCTGTCGCGTTCCATCATGACCTTGGCGCTGGCGACCGAGCCGTACTGGCTGAAAGCCTGTTCGAGGTCGTTGTCGCGGATGGAGTAAGCGAGGTTGCCTACGTAAAGTTTCTTGCCCATGGAGGGACTCCTAATCAAACCAAAAAAACAAAGCGATGGAGTCCCAGTATCACAACAAACAAAAGTGGCGCTGTGGCGCGAAACTGACCGATCACCGGTTCACGAATCCGGCAAGTGACTGCTAGAAACGCTCCGGCATTGTCGTGCACTATCAGACATTTGTGTGAACTTCCGCTTGAATTTCGAGTGATTTTTCGTTTCGAGGTCAAAAAAAGAGACGAAATCAGCCCGGCGACCGCTTGCGCAGGGGGTTCAGCAGCCCTTTGAGCCCGTTGTGGTCGATTTCGTGCATCAGCGACAGCAGGCGGCCGATCTCCCCGGGCGGGAAGCCTTCGCGGGCGAACCAGGTCAGGTAATTGCCGGGCAGGTCGGCGATCAGCCGGCCCTTGTATTTGCCGAAAGGCATCTCGCGGCTCACGAGCTTTTCGAGGTCCTCTGAATTCATCGTTGCTGTGTTGCCTGGTGGATGGTGGCTATGCTCCGTCATTCTCAACGCCCTATCCCGTGCCTCCACCCATGCCATTTCAATCGCTCGGACTCGATCCCGCCCTGGTGCGCGCCGCCACCGACAAGGGCTATGTCGCGCCCACCGCGATCCAGCTCGAGGCCATCCCGGCGATCCTGCAGGGACGTGACCTGCTGGGCGCGGCCCGGACCGGCTCCGGCAAGACGGCCGCATTCTCGCTGCCGCTGCTGCAGGCGCTCGCCGGCCAGCCGCGCCAGTCGCCCCGCCGCCTGCACGCGCTGGTGCTGGTTCCCACGCGCGAACTCGCGGCGCAGGTCGGCGAGTCGATGCGCAGCCTGGCGCAGCACCTGCCGGCACCGCTGCGCATCGCAGTGGCTTTCGGGGGCGTCTCGATCAACCCGCAGATGATGGCGCTGCGCGGCGGCGCCGACATCATGGTCGCGACGCCGGGCCGCCTGCTCGACCTGATCGACCATCGCGCGCTCAGGCTGTCGTCGGTCGCGACGCTGGTGCTCGACGAGGCCGACCGCCTGTTCGATCTCGGCTTCGCCGAGGAACTGGGCCGCATCCTGGCGCTGTTGCCGGCGCGGCGCCAGAACCTGCTGTTCTCGGCCACTTTCCCGCAGGCGATCCAGTCGCTGGCCGACAACCTGCTGAAGGACCCGGTGCGCGTCGAGGTGGAGGCCGAGGTCGCCGGGGAGCCGGCGGCCATCCAGCAGCGCGCGATCGAGGTCGACGCCGGCCGGCGCACCCAATTGCTGCGCCAGCTGGTCAAGGACAGCGGCTGGACCCGCGTGCTGGTCTTCGTCGCCACCAAGCATGGCGCCGAAATCGTGGCCGACAAACTGCGCAAGGCCGGCGTCGAGGCCGAACCCTTCCATGGGGTGCTGAGCCAGGGCAAGCGCATGCAGGTGCTGGCCGATTTCAAGGCGTCCCGGGTGCAGGTGGTGGTGGCCACCGACCTGGCGGCCCGCGGCATCGACGTCGCGCAATTGCCGGTGGTGGTGAACTTCGACCTGCCGCGCTCGTCGGTCGACTATGTGCACCGGATCGGCCGCACCGGCCGGGCCGGCGAAAGCGGCGTCGCGGTGAGCTTCGTCAGCGCCGCGACCGAGGCGCATTTCAGGCTGATCGAGAAGCGCCAGGGCCTCAACGTGCCGCGCGAGCGGGTGGCCGGCTTCGAGCCCGTGGAGGTGCCGCCCGCCGGGCCCGCGGGCGAGCCGGGCACCGGCGGCGTCAAGGGCAAGCGTCCGAGCAAGAAGGACAAGCTGCGCGCGCTTCAGGCCCTGGCCACGACGCCGACGCGCGAGCGGTAGGTGTCCCAGGCGGCCACCGCCAGGATGACGGCGGTGGTCAGGATGTTCATGGTGAGCAGGTCGAGCATCGGGGCGCCGGCCGCCAGCGCCGCGGCCGCGCCCATGCCGACCGCGTGCGAGGCCGGAAAGGCGCCGTACACGATGCGCTTGTAGAGACCGTTGCCGAGCAGATAGGCCAGCGGCGCGCCGATCATCACGATGACGGTCGGCAGGTCCATGTGCCCGTGCGGATGGGCGATCACGAGTTCGTTGCCCACGGCCGTGACGATGATGCCGCCGACGATCAGCACGTGCACGTAGTGGAAGTACGCGCCGATGCGCCCCGGGTCGTCGGAGTGCGCGATCACGTGGCTGCCGTGCTCGCTGCTGGTGTCGAAGTAGAGCCACCACATCGCGAGGCTGCCGGCGAAGGCGCTCAGGAAGGCGACCGTCGAGAGGCTGCCCAGCGTCTGGGTCTTGGCGAAGGTGTCGCCGGTCAGCAGGATCGATTCGCCCAGCGCCATGATCACGAACAGTTGGCAGCGCTCGGCCAGGTGGCCGCCCTCGATGGTCCAGTCGGCGGTGCGCGAGCGGCCGAGGCCGGGCAGGCGGAAGCCGAACATCGGCGAGACGTACTCGCAGGCGATGGCCATGGCCCAGCAGGCGATGCGGCCCGGTCCGGAGGCCATCGCGCCGGCGATCCAGAACACCGCCGCGATGCAGTTCCAGCCGAGGATGCGTCGGAAGTTCGCCGCCAGCGCATGGCGCTTGTGCAGCAGGATGCAGATGAACAGCGAGCGGCCGACCTGCATCACGACGAAGGCGGCAGCGAAAACGGGCGCGCGCTCCGCGAAGGCGCCGGGGATCGCGGCCGACATCACGAGCCCGGCCAGCATCACGCCGAACAGCAGCAGCCGGATCGGCGCCGCCTTGGGGTCGAACCAGTTGGTCACCCAGCAGGTGTACTGCCAGCCGAGCCAGACCGCGAACCAGAGCAGCAGGGTCTGGAGCGCGCCGAGCGGCGTCAGGTGGCCCAGCAGGTAGTGCGACAGCTGGGTGACCGCGAAGACATAGACCAGGTCGAAGAACAGCTCTTCGAAAGTGACCTTGGCTTCGCCGCCGTCGCGGCGGCGCAAGGCGGCGGGGGTGTCCGTGTCCGAAGGAGGGGGCGCGCGCATGGGCCGATTCTCCACGGCCGCGCCGCCGCCGTCATTCCCGCGGCGGCCGCTTCGCGATGCCCATGGTCTTCGCGAGGATGCCGAGCATCACCTCGTCGGCGCCGCCGCCGATCGAGGCCAGGCGGCCGTCGCGGAAGAGCCGCGAGACCCGGTTCTCCCAGGTGAAGCCCATGCCGCCCCAGAACTGCAGGCAGGTGTCGGACACCTCGCGCGTGAGCCGGCCGGTCTTGAGCTTGGCCATCGAGGCCAGCTCGGTCACGTCCTGCCCCTGCACGTGCAGGTCGCAGGCGCGGTAGGTCAGCGCGCGCAGGGCTTCCACCTCGGTCTTGAGCTCGGCCAGCTTGAACTGCACCCACTGCTGGTCGGCCAGCGTGCCGCCGAACAGCTTGCGCTGCTGCGCCCATTCGATCGTGTCGGCGATGCACTCGTCGAGCGGCGCCAGCGAACTCGCGGCGCACCACAGGCGTTCTTCCTGGAACTGCTGCATCTGGTAGACGAAGCCCTGGCCCTCCTCGCCGATGCGATAGCGCTGCGGCACCCGCACCTCGTCGAAGTAGATCAGGCCGGTGTCGCTCGAGTGCATGCCGATCTTGCGGATCTTCTTCGCCTTCTCGATCCCGGGGCTGTCCATCGGCACGATGACGAGCGACTTGTTGCGATGCGCCGGGCCGTCGCTCGTGTTGACCAGCATGCACATCCAGTCGGCCTGCAGGCTGTTGGTGATCCACATCTTCTGGCCGCTGATGAGGTAGTCGCCGCCGTCCTTGCGCGCATGGCTCTTGAGGCCGGCGACATCGCTGCCGGCGCCGGGTTCGCTGACACCGATGCAGCCCACGGTCTGGCCCGCGATCGCGGGCGCCAGGAACTTGCGGCGCAGTTCGTCGCTGCCGAAACGCGCCAGCGCCGGAGTGCACATGTCGGTCTGCACGCCGATCGCCATCGGCACGCCGCCGCAGCTCACATGCCCCAAGGCCTCGGCCATCGCCATCGCGTAGGAGTAGTCGAGGCCGGCGCCGCCGTATTCCTCCGGCTTGTTGAGCCCGAGCAGGCCGAGCGCGCCGAGCTTGGCGAACACCTCGTGGGCAGGGAAGCTCTCGGCCGCCTCCCATTCATCGACGTGCGGATTGATCTCTTCGTCGATGAAGCGGCGCATCGTCTTCTGGATCTCGAGGTGTTCGTGCGTGTAGTTCATGCCTGGTTCCGGTCGGTCCTGCTTTGAGCGTCGACCACTCTAGGCCGGGCCGGCCGGGGGCGCTTGCGGGAAGTGGCTAGCGGCTGCCTTCGGCCAGCGCGCCCGCTGCCGGCGCCGCCCGCAGGCAGCCCAGGCCTGCGAGCGTGGCTCCGACCGCGAGGTCGATCGGCGTGTGCGGCTCGCTGCCGAGCAGCGCCAGCAGCCGCGCGTTGTCGAGGCGCACCGGCTGCTGCCAGAGGTAGCGCATCTCGCGCAGCTCGCGAAACACGGGCACGAACGGCGAGGCCAGCGTGGCCAGCCACCAGGGGAAGCGCCGGACGGGCAATTCGGGCTGGCCGCTGGCGCGCCGGATCGCGGCCTGCATCCGGGTGCCGTCGGCGTCCCAGTGGCCGCCCATGTGGAAGCTGTCGAAGACTTGCAGCGCCGTCTCGCGCTCGACCAGCTGCACGATGGTCTCGGCGACGTCCGGCAGGTAGGCCCACTGATGGCCGACGCCCGGCCGCGCCGGGTCGGTGATCGCGGTCAACGGCCGGCCGGGCTTCACGAGGCCCTGCGAGAACCAGTTGTTGCCGGCGTGCGGGCCGAAGAAGTCGCCGGCCCGCACGATCAGCGTGCGCACGCCGCGGTCGGCCGCCGCGCGCAGGCGCTGCTCCATCTGCACGCGGATCGCGCCCTTGCGCGTGCGCGGGTGCTGCGGCGCGTTTTCTGCGATGTCGGGAAAGGCATCGGGCCCGTAGTTGTAGACCGTGCCGGGCAGCACGATGCGGGCGCCCGAGGCTTCGGCCGCGCGGATCGTGCTCTCGAGCATCGGCAGCACCAGCGTGTTCCAGTGGCGATAGCCCGGCGGGTTGACCGCGTGCACGATCAACGAGGCGCCGCGGGCGGCGGCGGCCACGCTGTCGGCGTCCATCGCATCGCCCGCCAGCCACTGCGGCCGCGCCGTGCCGGCCGGCCACCGTGCCGCCGCTCTTGCCGGGTCGCGCGCCAGCGCCCGTACTTGCCAGCCGCGCCGCAGCAGGGCCGCGGTGGTTTCACCGCCGATACCTCCCGTCGCACCGAGCACCAATGCCGTTCCTCGTTCCATGACCGCGTCCTTTCGTTGAGGGAGCCATTCTTGAAGCGGGCGAAGATAAACACAATTGTCATAACGGTGCTATCGGCTAGTATGAAATGTATGAGCCTGAATCCTTTGGACTGGGAAAGCCAGCGCGCCTTTCTCGCGGTGCTGCGCGAAGGCAGCCTGTCGGCCGCGGCGCGGGCGCTGGGCGTCGCGCAGCCGACGGTGCGGCGCCGGCTCGAAGCGCTGGAGCGTTCGATCGGCGTCGCGCTCTTCACGCGGTCGCCCAGCGGCCTGTC
This sequence comes from Variovorax sp. M-6, assembly GCF_052114385.1. Classification (NCBI taxonomy): domain Bacteria; kingdom Pseudomonadati; phylum Pseudomonadota; class Betaproteobacteria; order Burkholderiales; family Comamonadaceae; genus Variovorax; species Variovorax sp. M-6. The sequence continues at coordinate 237,133 of NZ_JBFREQ010000002.1, forward strand.
GCCGACGGATGCCGCGCGCGAACTCGGCGGCCATGCCGAGGTGATGGCCGCCGCGGCCGATGCCTTCGCACGGGCGGCCTCGGCGGACACCGACGCCGCGAACGGCACGGTGCGCATCACCGCCAGCGACGTGGTCGGCGCGGAGGTGCTGCCCTCAATCCTGGCCGGGCTGCGGGAGACCCAGCCGGGCCTGGTGTTCGAGCTCAGCCTGACCAACCGCAACGAGGACCTGCTGCGGCACGAGGCCGACATCGCGGTGCGGATGGTGCGGCCCACGCAGGCCGCGATGGTCGCCACGCGGGTCGGCGTGGTCGAACTGGGGTTGTTCGCCAAGGCCGGCTATCTGGAGCGCCATGGCACGCCGGCCGGCCTCGATGACCTGGACCGCTTCGCGCTGATCGGGCCGGACCGCGAGACCGCCGACCTGCGCGCCTTGAGCGCCCTCGGCCTGCGCCTTGCGCGCTCGAAGTTCAGCTGCCGCACCGACAACCAGCTCGCGCAACTGGGCGCGATCCGCGCCGGCCTCGGCATCGGCATCTGCCAGAAGGCGATCGCCCGGCGCGATCCGACGCTGGTGGCGGTGTTGCCGGAGGCCTTCAGCTACGGCCTGGAAACCTGGGTCACGATGCACGAGGACCTGCGCCGCGTGCGCCGCGTGCGAGCGACCTTCGGGCATCTGGTCGATGCCCTGTCGGCCCACTGCGCCACCTGAGGACGCCTCAGCGCTGCGGCCGGATCCGGTACAGCGCGTTGTTGCGGTCCGCCGTCATGTAGATCGTGCCGTCGCTGCCGACTGCCACGCCGGTCGGCACATAGGGAGGCGGCATGCCCGGGCCGGGCTCGAGGCCGATCGGCAGGTTCTCGGCCACGGTGCGGCGGCTGCCGCTCGCGGGGTCGATCTCGACCAGCCGCCGGGCCGCGCTTTCGGCCACGATGAAGGTGCCCCAGGGCGTCTGGGCCACGCCCTCGGGCATCGCCAGCCCTTCGGCCACCGGGCGCAGCGGCGCGCTGGCGTCGAGCGGGATGCGCGTGAGCTTGCCCGCGGTCTCGGTGACGTAGAGCGCGCCGTCCTTGCCGACGATCATCTGCACCGGCCCGCCGAGCCCGCTGGCCAGAACCTCCCGGTCCTCGAACCTGGGGCCCTTGGCGCGCGTCACGCTGCCGGTCGCGATCTCGGCGTAGATCACGCTGCCGTCGGCCATCGGGATCGCATCGACCGGTCCCTTCAGGCCGTGCAGCATGCCGGTGGTCTTGAGCGTCTTGCGGTCGACCAGCTGTACCGTGCCGGTGAACCACGACGTGAGCGCGAAATGCGTGGGCGACAGACCGACCGCGAACGGGTATTCGAGCTCCGGGTCGCGCTGCATCCGGAAGATGTCGCGCACCGCCCCGGTCGTGGCATCGACCTGGCGGAAGCCGAACACGTCGGCCACCCAGAGGTCGTTGCCGTCGATCTTGAGGCCGGCGGGCACCGCCAGCTTGCCGCCGGTGAGCAGGCGCAGCTCGCCGGTCGCCGGATTGAAGGCCTCGACCGAGTTGTCGGCCATGTTCGAGACGTAGATCGTGCCTTCGGGCGCGATCGCCAGGTTGTCGAGCGAGGGCTTGAGTTGCTTGGCCACGGTCTTGCGGCCGGTCGCCAGATCGACCCGGACCAGCTCGCCGCTGCGCGCATCGACCACCCACAGGTTGCCCTTGCCGTCGAGATTGGCGGCGGCCGGGATCTTGAAGCCCTCTGCGATCACGGTCATGGCGCCGTTCGCGGGGTCGATCTTCACCACCTGGCCCTTGAACCACAGCGGGCCGTAGAGCATGCCGTCGGGCCCGACCTCGAAGCCGTTGAAGCCGCCCATGTCCTTCTTGATCAGCCGCGGCGGCTTCTGGCCGGCGGGGTCGATCTCCCACAGCGCGTCGCCCAGGAACACCTGCGAGGCATAGAGCTTGCCGTTGCGGCGGTCGAAGTCGAGCGAATTGAGGCCGGGCAGGTCCTTGGCGACCACGCGCATCGGCGCGCCATCGTTGTCGCGCATGCGCAGCATGCCCATCAGGTAGTTGGTCCACGCGAGTTCGCCCTTGGGCCCGACCGCGATGTCGTCGGCCTGGCCTTCGGGCCCCTTGACCAGCACGCGGGCGGCGCCGGTCTGGCGGTCGACCTCCCACAGCGTGTTGCCGACCACCGAGCCGGCGAGCAGCCGCCCCTGGCGGTCGATCGCCAGCCCGTGCACGCCCGAGAAGGCAGAAGGGGCGACGATCGCTTCGGGCGCGGCCCAGGCGGCGGGGCGAGTGGGCGGGGTCGTCGTGCAGGCGCCGAAGGCGAGCGTCGACGCCAGCAGGAAGCCGCTCAGGATACGGTTCATGGGGTCTCCTCGTTGTGTCCGGACCCTAACAGCGGCCCACCGCTTTGCAGTCACGAACGAGACAAGGGCTCAGGCCGGCGCCGGGCCGCCCCAAGGCGGCCTGCGGCCCCCTTTGGGGGCAGCGACCACACGAAGTGAGGGAGCGTGGGGGTCCATCAAGCCCGGAAGCGCTTGCGTGTGAGGGCCAGCGCGATCCAGAACGCGACCACCGTGTAGGCGACGAGCACCAGCGCGTGCCGCCACCAGTCGGCCGGCCACTGGTCCATGAAAAGCGGGCGCACCAGCGCCACGGCGTTGGAAAGCGGCAGCCATCCCGCGATGGTGCGCACCACGCCCGGCAACTGCTCGAGCGGGAAGAACACGCCCGACAGGAACATCATCGGCGTCATGAACAGCGTGAAGTAGTAGGTGAAGAAGTCGTAGCCCTTGGCCAGCGCATTGAAGATCAGCGCGATGCACGAGAAGGTGATGCCGACGCCGACCAGCACGAACCAGGCGACGATGAGCTTCGGGCTGTGGCTGATGCCCAGCGCCAGCATCACGAACAGGATCGCGGTGGTGGTGAAGATCGCCTTGAAGCCGGCCCACAGCATCTCGGCCAGCACCACGTCATCGAGGCCCACCGGCGCGTTCATGATGCCGTCCCAGGTCTTCTGCACGTGCATGCGCGAGAAGGCCGAGTAGAGCGCCTCGAACGAGGCGGCGTTCATCGCGCTCATGCAGATCGAGCCGCTGGCGAGGAACAGGATGTAGGGCACCGCGGTGCCGTCCACCTGCACCTCCCCGACCAGCGCGCCCATGCCATAGCCGAAGGCCACCAGCCAGATCAGCGGCTCGGCGATGTTGCCGATCAGGCTCGGGATCGCGAGCTTGCGCCACACCAGCAGATTGCGCAGGAACACCGGCCACCAGCGCATCGAAAGCTCTGGCGCGCGCCAGACCGAGGGCGCGGGTGCCGTGGGCGGGAGATCCGCCAGCGAGGAAGTCGTCGAGTTCGCCATGTCGGTCAACCATCCTCCCGGATCTGTCGGCCGGTCAGCTTGAGGAACAGATCCTCGAGATTGGCCGGCCGGTGGAAGGTGCGCAGGCCGCTGCGGTCGCCCAGCGCCGCCATGAGGCCGCGCGCGTCCTGCGTGTAGAAGAATACCGTTTCGCCGCTGACCTCGACGCGGGCCGCGAAGTCCTTCAGCGGCGAATGCGCCAGTTCGAGCGCGCCGTCGCCGTAGAGCTCGACCACGTCGGGCTCGAGGTGCTCGGCGATCAGGTCGCGCGGCCGGCCCTCGGCGATCTTGCGGCCATGGTCGAGCACCAGCAGCCGCGAGCACAGCCGCTCGGCCTCGTCCATGAAGTGGGTCGTGAGCAGGATCGACTTGCCTTGCTGCAGCAGCACCTGCAGCCGCTCCCACATCAGGTGCCGCGCCTGCGGATCCAGCCCGGTGGTCGGTTCGTCGAGCATCAGCAGCTTCGGGTCGTTGACCAAGGCGCGCGCCAGAGAGAGCCTCCGCCGCATGCCGCCCGAGAGCTCGCCGGGCTTCGCATGGGCCTTGTGCGACAGCGCCGCGAATTCGAGCAGCTGCGGAATGCGCGGCGCGATCTCGCTGCGGCGCATGCCGAAGTAGCGCGCGTAGACCATCAGGTTCTCGGCGCAGCTGAAGTCGGGGTCGAGCGTGTCGAACTGGCTGACCACGCCGAGCTGCGCCTTGATGGCGCGCGCATCGCGCGGCATCGAGAGGCCGCCGAGCGCCTCGATCGTGCCGCCGTCGGCCGCGGTGAGGCCCAGGCACATGCGGATGGTGGTGGTCTTGCCGGCGCCGTTCGGCCCGATCACGCCGAGGCATTCGCCCGGCGCGATCTCGAAGGACAGGTCGTCGACGACCGTGGTGTCGCCGTAGCGTTTGCGCAGGTGGCTGGCGTGGAAGAGGGGTGTCGGCACCGGCGCATTGTGGCGCAAGCGCCGGCGGCGCCCGCCCTCAGAGCCGCAGGCCGCTGAATTCGGTTTTCATCCAGTCGATGAAGACGCGCGTGCGTGTGGGCAACAGCCGCGCATGCGGGTAGATCACGCTCACCGGGCGCGGCGGCGCCTCGAACTCCTCGAGCAGGATCTCGAGCCGCCCTTCGGCCACCAGCGGCAGGACCTGGTAGGACAGGAACATGCCGCAGCCCAGGCCGGCGGCGCAGGTCTCGATCGCCGGCGCGATGTGGTTGAACTCGATGTTGCCCCTGACCGCGACCGCCAGCGGCCGGCCGTTGTCGCGAAACATCCATGGCCCCGCCGTGTTCGGTTGGACGCAGACGCAGTTGGCGCGCGACAGCTCGCTCGGATGGCTCGGCCGGCCATGCGCGCGCAGCCAGGCCGGGCTCGCGACCACCACGCGGCGGACGCTGCCGAGCTGCTGCGCCACCAGCGACGAGTCGTCCAGCGCACTGATGCGGATGCCGACGTCGACGCCTTCCTCCAGCAGGTTCACGGAGCGGTCGTGCAGCAGCACGCTGCAGCGCATGCGCTCGTAGCGCTGGAGGAAGCGAACGATCGCCGGCGCCACGTACATGTGGCCGAACAGCACCGGCGCCGTGACCGTGAGCTGACCCGCGGGCTCGGCCGCGTCGGCCGTGAGCGCCCGGTCGGCGGCATCGGCGGCGGCCAGCACTTCGCGTGCGCTCTGCAGATAGTGGCGGCCCTCCTCGGTCAGGGAGATGCGCCGCGTGGTGCGGTGGAACAGGCGCACGCCCAGGTGCGTCTCGAGCGCCGCCAGCGACCGCACCACGGCCGGCAGGGAGGCATCGAGCGCGTCCGCGGCGCGGGTGAGGCTGCCCTGGTCGGCGATGTGCACGAAGGTCTGCATGGCTTTCAGGCGGTCCATGCGGCGATTAGACCGGAAATCGAAGCAGTCAAATGCAATCGGAGCCATTACTCCGAGGCGGGGAGCAAACAAGAATCGACACACCCCAACGCCTCAGGAGAAAACGCCATGGCCACCCCCCGTCCCGCCGCGCCGATCAAGGTCTACAGTTCGACCGTCTCGGGCCATTGCCACCGCGTCCGGCTGTTCCTCTCGCTGCTCGGCCTGCCGTTCGAGACCATCGAGGTCGACCTGCGCGCGGGCGAGCACAAGCGCCCCGACTTCCTGCGCCGCAATGCCTTCGGCCAGGTGCCCGTGATCGAGGACGGCGACGTCGCCGTGGCGGATTCGAATGCGATCCTGGTCTACCTCAACGAGCGCTACGCCGCCGATCCCGCGCGCTGGTACCCGCGCGACCCGCTCGCCGCGGCCCAGGTCCAGCGCTGGTTGTCGGTCGCGGCCGGCCCGCTCGCGGCAGGGCCGGCGGTGGCCCGCGTGATCGTGCTGTTCGGGCTGGACAGGGATGCAGCCGACGTGGTCGCGCGCTCGCACGATCTGCTGCGCGTGCTGGACGGCGAGCTGACGGCGCGCCTTTTCCTCGCGGGGGCGTCCCCGACACTGGCCGACGTCGCCAACTACAGCTACGTGGCCCATGCGCCGGAGGGCAACGTGTCGCTCGACGCCTATCCCCACGTGCGCGAATGGCTGGCGCGCATCGAGGCGCTGCCGGGCTTCGTGCCGATGGTGCGGTCGCGCGTCGGGCTGCAAGCATGAACGCCGATTCCACGCCGTCGCCCTGGCACGAGGGCGAGCGCGCCCTGCAGGCGCGCGCCGGGGTGCGCGAACGGATGGCCGCGCTGGGGCCGCGCGTGATCCGCGACCACATGCCCGACCAGCATCGGAGCTTCTTCGCCCAGCTGCCGTTCCTGGTCGCGGGAAGCCTCGACGGTTCTTTGCAGCCATGGGCCAGCGTGCTCGCGGCGCCGCCGGGCTTCGCGCGCTCGCCCGACCCGCAATGCCTGCGCATCGACGCGTTGCCGCTGGCCGGGGACCCCCTCGCGGCGGCGTTGGTGTCCGGCGCGCCGATCGGGCTGCTCGGGATCGAGCCGCACACGCGGCGGCGCAACCGCATGAACGGCGTGGTGGAGGCGGTCGACGCCTCCGGTTTCTCGGTCGAGGTGCTGCAGAGTTTCGGCAATTGCCCGAAGTACATCCAGGCGCGTGAACCGGTCTTCGTGGACGGTGCGCCGGTGGGAGCGGCGCCGCAACGCGCCGACCGCCTGGATGCGGCGGCGCGGCGGCTGGTCGGCCAGGCCGACACCTTCTTCATCGCCACGGCGCATCCGTCGGCCGGGCATACCGACGCGGCGCAAGGGGTCGACGTTTCGCACCGGGGTGGCCGCCCGGGGTTCGTGCGCCTGGGCGGTGAAGGCACGCTGACCGTGCCCGATTTCGTCGGCAACGCCTTCTTCAACACGCTGGGCAACATCGCCGTGAATCCGCGCGCCGGGCTGCTGTTCATCGACTTCGAGCGCGGCGACCTGCTGCAGCTCGCGGTCACGGCGGAAGTGGTCTGGGAGGGTCCGGAATTGGCCGTCTACGAGGGCGCCGAGCGGCTGCTGCGCATGCAGGTGGTCTCGGCGCTGTACCGGCCCGCGGCGCTGCCGCTGCGCTGGGGCCGCGCGCAGCAGTCGCCCTACCTCGACGCGACCGGGCGCTGGCCGGAGGCCGCATGACCCCTTGCTTCAGCGAAAGACCGGAATCCGCGCATTGACCGACGGCCGGTAGCGCCACCCGCGCCGCAGCAGCGCATCGGTGTCGAGGCCGCCGGCCAGCAGCGCTTCGAGCGCGGCCGCCGCGATGGTGCAGGCCAGCGCCTGGCCGGGGCAGGCGTGGCGGCCATGGCCGAAGCCCAGGCAGCGCCGGTCGGCCCGCATCGGCTCGAAGGTCGCGGGCGCCGGGTTCAGGGCTGGGTCGCGATTCGCGGCAGCGAGCACCAGCAGCACCGCATCGCCCGGCGCGAGCGGCTGGCCGGCGACCGTGGTCGTCTCGGCGACGAAGCGGCGCGTGTTGTGCACCGCGGGGTCGTGGCGCGCGACCTCGGCCACCACGGCGGGCAGAAGCGCCATGCGGTCGTCGATCTTCCGGCGCAGGCCCGGCTCGCGCGCGAGTGCCACCAGGCTGTTGCCCAGCAGGCCGGCCGTGGCCTCGCAGGTCTGGGACAGCAGGCCGACCAGGTTGGCCCGCAGCGCGCGCGAGGCGGGCGCCGGCGCATCGGCCTGCACCGCAGCAAGGAGGCTGCCGCCGGGCGCAGGCTGCGCGGCGACCAGGCCCTCGAAGCGGTCCATGAGTTGGGCCGCGGCGACGCTCGCGGTCGCAAGTTGGGCGACGGTCGACAGCGGCGACAGGCAGGCGACGAAGTCGCGGGTCCATTGCGCGACCTGCGGCAGTTCGCCGTCGGCGAAGCCCAGCAGGTGCGCGACCGCGCCGACCGGCAGCGTGAAGGCGGTCTCGGCCAGGCCCGCAGGAGGCATTTCGGCGGCGATCCGAAGCGTCGCCGCATGCGCCGCGGCCAGGTCGAGGCCGGCCAGCGCGCGCTGCAGGACCGGCTTGTGCGCTGCATGCGGCGCGCCGTCGTTCATGCGCACCAGCAGGCCGAACAGCTCGCCGGCCGGCGTGCCCGCGATCGCGTGCGGCACCGCCTCGGCCGTTGGGCGCACGCGCAGCGCGTCATTGGCGAGAAGCTCTCGGACCACCTCGGCGCGGCTGGCGATCCAGAGCCGCAGCGCGGGGTCGAAGACCAGCGCCGGCCCGCGGCGCAGGCTGGCGTACCAGGGATACGGGTTGGCATGGGTGACGGCGGCGATGGCGTCGGCGGGCGGGGCGGTGGCGTTCATGCCCGCAGTCTGGACTTTTCCTGCGATCACGCTTCGCCTACGATCGAAGTATGGATGCAACATCTGCCGACACCCGCCTCGCCCGCCTGGCCGGCGCGATCGCCGAGCCCGCGCGCTCGCGCATGCTGTGCTGCCTGATGGACGGCCACGCCCGCACCGCGACCGAGCTCGCCGCGGTGGCCGAGGTCGCCGCCTCGACCGCCAGTGCGCACCTGGCGCGCCTGAAGGAGCAGCGCCTGGTCGATGCGCTCGCCCAGGGCAAGCACCGCTATTTCCGGCTCGCGGGCCCTGAGGTGGCCGCCGCCCTCGAAAGCTTGCTGGTGGTCGCGGGCGCGCCGCGCGGCGAGTTCCGTCCGACCACGCCCAGCCGCCTGCGGGCGGCGCGCACCTGCTACGACCACATGGCCGGCACGGCCGGCGTCGCGCTGCACGACAGCCTGCATGCCCAGGGCTGGCTGCGTGCGATGGCGCAAGGCAGCGACTACGAACTCACGCCCGAGGGCGCGATAGCGCTCGAGAGCCTGGGGCTCGATGTGGGGACGGCGCGCGACGCCCGGCGGCGCTTCGCCTGCGCCTGTCTCGACTGGAGCGAGCGGCGGCCCCATCTGGGCGGGGCGCTGGGTGCGGCCTGCCTGCAGCTGTCGCTGCGGCGCGGCTGGGTGCGCCAGGAGCTCGACGGCCGGGCGCTGACGCTCACCCCCAAGGCCGAGCGCGAGATGCCGGAGCTTTTCGGCCTGGCCTGAGCGTGCCTACTGGAAAGCCACTTCCGCGAAGCTTCTCAGCTTGCGGCTGTGCAGCCTGCTCGAACCTTCCTGGCGCAGGATGTCGATGGCGGCCATGCCGATGCGCAGGTGCTGCTCGACGCGTTCGCGGTAGAACTGGTTGGCCATCCCCGGCAGCTTGATCTCGCCGTGCAGCGGCTTGTCGCTGACGCACAGCAGCGTCCCGTAGGGCACCCGGAAGCGGAAGCCGTTGGCCGCGATGGTGGCGCTTTCCATGTCGAGCGCGACCGCCCGGCTCTGGCTGAAGCGCCGCTGCGGCTGGTTGCCGGGCAGCAGCTCCCAGTTGCGGTTGTCGGTGCTCGCCACGGTGCCGGTGCGCATGATCTTCTTGAGCTCGGTGCCCTTCGTGCCCGTGACCTCGGCCACCGCCTTCTCGAGCGCGAGCTGGATTTCCGACAGCGCCGGGATCGGCACCCACAGCGGCAGCTCCTCGTCGAGCACGTGGTCCTCGCGCACATAGGCATGCGCCAGCACGTAGTCGCCGAGCCGCTGCCCCTGGCGCAGCCCGGCGCAGTGGCCGAGCATCACCCAGGCGTGCGGCCGCAGCACCGCCACGTGGTCGGTGATGGTCTTGGCATTGGCCGGGCCGACGCCGATGTTGACCATGCTGATGCCGGTGCAGTCCTCGCGCACCAGGTGGTAGCCGGGCATCTGCGGCAGCCGCGGCGGCGATGTGCCCTGCGAGCCGTCGAGCAGCTCGCCGTACATCGCGCTCGAACCCGCGGCCAGGCCGCGGCGCCGCGTGATCACGTTGCCGGGCTCGATGAAGGCGATGTATTCGCTGTGCTCGTCGGTCATGGCCTCGTGGCCCAGCCGCACGAACTCGTCGATGTAGAACTGGTAGTTGGTGAACAGCACGAAGTTCTGGAACCACTCGGGCGCGGTGCCGCTGTAGTGGCGCAGCCGGTGCAGCGAATAGTCGACGCGCGCCGCCGTGAAGAGCGACAGCGGCTGCGCCTCGCCGGCCCTGGCCTCGTAGGTGCCGTTGGCGATGCCGTCGTCCATCGCGCCGAGGTCCGGCAGGTCGAACACGTCGCGCATCAGCGCCCGGCGTTCGGCGCTCATCGTGCCTTCGATGTGGTCGTTCTCGGCGAAGGAGAAGTGGATCGGGATCGGCTGCGTGCTGGTGCCGATCTCGAGTTCGACCTGGTGGTTCTCGAGCAGCAGCCGGAATTGTTCGCGGTAGTAGCGCAGGAACAGGTCGGGCCGCGTCAGCGTGGTTTCGTAGCGCCCCGGCCCCGACACGAAGCCGTAGCTCAGGCCGGCATTGGCCGGCGGCGTGCTGCGCGACACCGTGTGGGTGTGGATCCGGACGAAGGGGTAGCAGGCACGCACGCGGCCCGGCAGGCTCTCGCCGGCCACGAAACGCTGCATGGCATCGCGCAGGTGCTGCAGGCCGCCGTTGTAGATGAGGCGGACCTGTTCAAGGGCGGCGTCGGGATCGGTGAACCGGGCGGGAGCGATGAAGGCAGGCATGTACGGCATGAAAGCATTGTGGCTCACCCCCAGGTTGGGCTCACTTCGTGTAGCCCGCCCACCCCCTGCCGGGGGCAACACCGGCGGCCCGGCAAAGCCGGTTCCGCGGTGTTTCACCAATGGGCCTGGCTGCGCCGGCCGGGCATTTAGCCCGGCATGGGTTCGCGCATCGTCACGAACTCCTCGGCCACGGTCGGATGGATGCCGATCGTGCGGTCGAACATCGCCTTGGTGGCCCCCGCGCGCATCGCCACCGCGAAGCCCTGCACGATCTCGCCGGCGTCGGGGCCGACCATGTGCAGGCCGACCACGCGGTCGCTGGCCGTGTCCACCACCAGCTTCATGAAGGTGCGCTCCTTGCTCTCCGACAAGGTGTGGCGCAGCGCGCGGAACTCGCTCGAGAACAGCGTGACGGCGCCGAACTCCGTGCGTGCGGCGGCCTCGGTGTAGCCGCAGGTGCCGACGTTCGGGTGCGTGAAGACGGCAGTGGGCGTGTAGTCGTAGTCGAGCCGCCGCTCGCCCTTGCCGAACAGCGTGTCCACCACCGCCATCGCCTCGGCCAGCGCCACCGGCGTGAGCTGCTGGCGGGTCGAGACGTCGCCCACCGCGAAGACCGAAGGCACCGAGCTGCGGTAGTTGGCATCGACCGCCACGCGGCCGAGCTCGTCCAGTGCGACGCCGGCGGCCTCGAGGCCCATGTCCTGGGTGTTCGGCACCCGCCCGGTCGCGAACAGGATCGCGTCGGCCTCGACGCGCTGGCCGCGCGAGAGGACGGCGCACAGGCCGCTGTCGAGGCGGCGGATCGACGTGATCTCGGTGTTGAAGCGGATGTCGATGCCGGCGCGCCGCATTTCCTTGGCCAGGAACTCGCGGATGTCCTCGTCGAAGTCGGACAGAAGGTGCGCGCCGCGCTGCAGCTGGACGACCTCGGCGCCGAGGCCGTTGAAGATCGAGGCGAACTCGCAGGCGATGTAGCCGCCGCCCACCACCAGCAGGCGCTTCGGGAACGGGTCGAGATCGAACATCGCATCGGAGACGATGACATGCTCGCGTCCCGGCAGATCGGGCACGAAGGGCATGCCGCCGGTGGCGAGCAGCACGTGCTGCGCGGTGTACGAGCGGTCGCCGACCTGCACCGTGTGCGGATCGGCCAGCTGCGCCCAGCCCTGGATCAAGGTCACGCCGACGCCTTCGAGAAGGCTGCGGTAGACCTCGTTGAGGCGCTTGATCTCGCGCGCGCGATTGGCCTTCAGCCGGCCCCAGTCGAAGCGCCGTTCGCCGAGGTCCCAGCCGAAGCCGGCCGCCTCCTCGAAGGCTTCGGCGTAACCTGCGGCATAGCTGTAGAGCTTCTTGGGGATGCAGCCCACGTTGACGCAGGTGCCGCCCAGCTCGGCGCTTTCGGCCAGCGCGACGCGGGCCCCGCGCTGCGCGGCCATTCGCGCGGCGCGCACGCCGCCGCTGCCGCCGCCGATGACGAAAAGGTCGAAGTCGTAGGTGCGCATGGAAACTCCTTCGCGCCGACTGTAGCCGGCGCGAGGCGTTGCCGCTGGGCGCGGCCGAAGGGCCCCACGCACCGTCACTGCGTGTACTCGCTGCCCCCCGAAGTGGCCGCAGGCCGCCTTGGGACGGCCGGACGTCGGCCTAAGGACGGTCCGCCTGCTGCTGCGATGCGGCAGGCTGGCCCGACGAGGGAGCGCCGCGCTGCTGCGGGCGCACATCGCCGGGAACGCGCGCCTGCTGCTGCATCTGGAGGACGCGCTGCTGCGTCTCCTGCGTCTGGCGGATCGCGTTGGCCTGCTGCGCCTGCTGTGCCTGGAGCATCTGCTGTTGGGCCTGCATCTGCTGCTGGGCGCGCTGGGCCTGCATCTGTTGCGCAGCCTGCAGTTGCTGGACTTGCGCCTGGGCCGCGCGCTGCTGCATGTCCTGCTGCTGGCGCAGGGCCTGCTGCTGCAACTGCACTTGCTGCTGAGCCTGAGCTTGCGCGGCGCGCTGCTGCGCCTCGATCTGCTGGCGCTGTGCCTGCTGGAGTTGCTGGGCTTGCTGCAACTGCTGTGCCTGTTGCAGTTGCTGAGCCTGCTGGATCTGCTGCGCTTGCTGGCGCCTTTGCGCTTCCTGGGCTTGCTGCAGCTGTTGAGCCTGCGCGGCCTGCGCCTGGACCGCACGCTGCTGCCACTGCAGTTGCTGCTGAGCCTGCTGTGCCTGCTGCATCTGCTGCATCTGCTGCACCTGCTCGAACTGCCGCAGCTGTATCGCGGCCTGCGGCGGCGGCGGCGTGGCGGGGCGGCCGACGCCGCCACGGCCGTGATCGCGGTCGAGCGGAATCGGCGCACCCATGCCGACCGGCGCGCCGGTCAGGCGGTCGGCCGGCAGGCGGACCACGTCGCGCCGGCCGATCGGGCCGCGGCCGAAGGCGTCGGTGGGCACCACGGTGACCGCGCCGGGCAGGTGCTGGTTCGCGAAGCCGGCGTCGCGTGCCGCGATCTGCCTCTGGAAGGCGGCCCGATTGGCCGCGTCCACGTAGCGCTGGCTGGCACGGTAGCCCGGCCGCCAGGGTTCGCCGGGCGCCAGCGGGAACCAGCCCACGCCGTTGCGGCCGCTGCCGATCGCCAGGTTCGCATGGGCGCCTGCCGTGCCGCCGACGAAGCCCACCAGCGCCGGTGCATACACCGGCCGCGATTGCCGCCGCCCCGGGACCCAGCCCCAGCGCGGGCCGATGCGGGCCCAGCGGCCATAGTGGGCCGGCGCGAAACCCCAGGGCGCGGCGTCGATCCATGTCCAGCCCCAGGGCGCCAGGTCGATCCACTGGCCGTCGCGGTAAGGCGCCCACTCGGCGTCGACGTTGCGCGGATACCAGACGCTGCCGTAGTCCGGGTCGTTCTGCCAGTCGCCATAGGCGTCGAGCTGCTGGTAGCCGACCACTTCGCGCGACACGTAGCGCGCCGAGACCGATTGCTCCTCGAGGCGATCGCGTTCGGCCAGCCAGCGATCGAACCCGGTGTCGGCGCGAACCGCCGCGGCGCCCTCCGGCGCGAGGTTGCGGCCCGAGGTGGTGAGTTGCTGCCGCGCGCCCAGGGCGACCGATTCGCCGCCCTCGCCGAACAGCGTGACATGGCCGGCTGCCACCGCGACGCTGGTGGTGCCGGCGGCCGGATCGGTCTCGATCCGGTAGTCGCCGGGCGCGTCGACCACGAGCGCGAGGTTCGCGGTATCGATCTCGAGGCGGCGGCCGTCGAGTTCCTCGCGCACCCGCACCTGCAGGCGGCCCTGCGAGGCGGTGATGCGGGTGGTGTCGTCGTCGAGTTCGGAGAGGGTGATGCCGGTCTGCTCGTCGAGGCGCAACGCGGTGGCGCCCAGATAGAACTCGGCGCGGGCGCCGCGATCGGTCCAGAGCCGGTCGCCGGTGGTGATCGGACGGTTCGGGCCGAGCTCGAACCAGTCGCTGTCGCCGGCGGGCGAAAAGCTCACCGTGCCCTGCTGGTAGTTCAGGCGGCCGACCCGGCCGGGAGGGTCTTGCTGGGCGGACACGGACAGGCCCGCCAGCAGCAATGCCAGGCCGAGCAGCCAGCGGGCGGCGCGTCGGGAAAAGAGGGCGGGGCGGTGCTTCATCCGATCCTTCTTTCGTCTCTCGGCACACAACGCGCGAATGCGGGTCCGCGCTGGCATCCGTCGTGCAAAGCACTGCAATATTTCCCCCCGCAGGCAACCACATGTAAGCCGGGCCGGCGTCCGCCCGCGGGCCGGGCTCGCGGCTTTCAGGACATGGCGGGGGCCATCGCCTTCCGGTGGTTCAGGAAGAAGCGCAGCATCTCGGCGCTGGCGTCCGGACCCGAAGGGTCGGTGTAGGAGCCGCGCGCGCTGCCGCCGGACCAGGCGTGGCCGGCGCCGTGCAGCAGCCAGTGCTCGACAGCCGGCAGGCCCCGGGCGTCCGTGTGCACGCGGCGGGTGAAGGCGCGGCCCTGCGCCGAGCGGCCCTCGGAGGCCTGCGCCGACGCTGCGGCGCCTGCCTGGCCCGCGAGCGCCGCCGCCGCCAGCGCCTCGCCGTTGCGGGCATTCACGGTGCCGTCGGCGTCGCCATGGAAGACGATGGTCGGCACCGCGGGTCCGCCGGAGCCGGCGGCGGCGGGCCCGCTCTTCATCGCGGCCAGCGCCGACATCAGGTCGCTGGCCGCGCCGCTCGGCAGGCCGGAGTGCACGCCGACCGCGGCGAACAGGTCGGGGTAGCTGCGCCCGAGGATGTCGGCCATCGCGCCGCCGGCCGACAGGCCCGCGACATAGATCCGCTGCGGGTCGACGCCGTGCGCGTCGGCGACCGACTGCGTGAGGGCGGCCAGCAGGGCCGGTTCGCCGCGCCCGCGCTGCTGGTGCTGCGGCTTGAACCAGTTCCAGCACTTCGACGAATTGGCGTGCTGGGTCTGCGCCGGGTAGAGCACCAGGAAACCGTGCGCGCGCGCCAGTTGGTTCATCTGCGTGCCGGCGGCGAAATCGTCCGGGTTCTGGGTGCAGCCGTGCAGCATCAGCACCAGCGGGCGGGGGCTGCCGGCGCCTTGCTCGGGCACGAAGAGCTTGTAGGCGATCGGCCGGTGCTGGTGGGCAAACAGGCCGTCGGTCCATTGCTCGGTGCCGCCTTCATGCGCGGGCGCCTGCGCCGGCGCGCGCCCGACGACGCGGGCCTCGACGTCCACGACCTGCGTCTCGTCGTTGGCCGCAGGCACGGCGGTTGCCCGCTCGGCCCCGGGCGTCGCGTCGGCGGCGCCCAGCGCGCGCTGGATCGCCCGGGTCGCCTCCTGCAGGTTGCCTCTGTGGGTCAGAAGGGTGGCCTTGCGGATCAGGCGTTCGAACAGGGGATTCATGGGGTGCCTCGAAGGAGAGAAAGCAGGGGATCAGCGCAGCCGGTCGGCCAGCGCGGCCTTGACCGCGGCACTCGCGTGCAGGGCGCCGAGCACCGTGACCGAAGCGATCGTTTCGAGCGCCAGCTCGGGCGTCACGTCAGCGCCGATGCTGGCCAGGCCGAGCACCCGGATCTCGAGCTTCTCGCCGGCGCGCCGGACCGCCTCGAGGTCGGCGGCGCTGAACTGCTGCAGGCCGAGCACCAGCATCTTGCGGGCGACCACCTGCTTCAGTGCCTCGCCGTGGACCGCCAACTGGTTGCGGATGGCGGTCCGGATGAAGTCGGTGCGGTTCGAGTAGAAGCCCTCGGCCACCAGCAGGTCGACGTGGCCCAGGTCGACGTAGCCGAGGTTGATCGTGATCTTCTCGGCTTCGGGCGGCTTGGCCCTGAGGGCTGGAAGCGTGGGTTGAATTTGCATTCGGCCATCCTATCACCATCCGTGTGGATGGAGATTGGATGGTTTTTCCCTACTCCAAGAATTGGTCAAGAATCTGGTCATGAGCCAATCCAACCCCTCCCTCCTCCCTGCCGCCGCCGGGCGCGACGACATTCGACCGGCCTCCGGATATGCGGGCGACGTGACACCCGAACTGGCCGCGCAATGGATGGCCAGTGGCCAGGCGGTGCTGGTCGACGTCCGCAGCGATGCCGAGCGCGAATGGGTGGGTTACGTCCCCGGGGGGGTCGGCCTGGCCTGGAAGCAATGGCCGGGCATGGCCCTCAATGCCGGCTTCGACGAGGGCCTGCGCGCCGCCGTGCCGGCGGGCATGAAGGTGGTGATGCTGTGCCGCAGCGGCGTGCGCTCGATCGCGGCCGCCAAGCGCGCGACCGAACTCGGCATCGAGGCCTACAACATCCTCGAAGGCTTCGAGGGCGATGCCGACGAAGAGGGGCATCGCGGCCGCAAGGGCGGCTGGCGCCTCCGCGGCCTGCCCTGGAAACAGATGTAGCTCCCCCCAGGTCGGGCTCACTTCGTGTAGCCCTCCCACCCCCTACCGGGGGCAACACCAGCGGCCCGGCGAAGCCGGTTCCGCGGTGTTTCACCGACGGGCCGGGCTGCGCCGGCCGCAGGCATTCGGCACTGTGGTTCTTCTACGGCGGCGCGCAGCGCCCGCCTGTTCGTGGGCAGCCGCGGAACCGGCTTCGCCGGGCCGCTGGCTGCGCCCCCGGTAGGGGGTGGGCGCCCGGACACGAAGTGCCGGGCAACCTGAGGGCGAGCTAGAGCTTCGGAATGCGGAGCTTCTGGCCGGGATAGATCTTGTCCGGATGGCTCAGCATCGGCTTGTTGGCCTCGAAGATCACGTTGTACTTGTTGGCGTCGCCGTAGAACTTCTTCGAGATCGCCGAAAGCGTGTCGCCGCGGACCACGTCGTGGTACTGCGCCGGGTCGGCTGGCGGTGCCACCAGGTTGTTGTCGACCTGTGTCACGTTGGCCACGTTGCCCGCGGCCAGCGAGGCCTTCTCGCTGGCTTCCTGCGAGGGCGCGTTGCCCGCCAGCGTCACGATGCCGGTGACGGCGACGTAGCCGACTTCCAGTCCTGTCAGGCCCAGGTTCTGGGTCTCGATGTAGGTCTTGATCGCGGCCGCCGCCGCCTGGTCCTTGTCCGGCTCCGCCGCGTGCGCTGCCGAACCGCCGAAGAGCTTCTCTCCAGCCTCCTTGATGAAACTCAGCAAACCCATGGCTTTCTCCTTGTGACGTGTGGATGGGACAGGCGACTGTAACGGCGGAAGATGGCGCTTTCGCGTAGGCTGCGGCCGCATGTGCAAGCGCCCGTAAGCACAAACTCGTAATAATGCCGCGCATGGCATTCCTCGCGATCGACATCGGCAACACCCGCCTCAAGTGGTCCCTCTACGATGCGGCACGTCCCGGCGCCGTGGCGCTCGCGCATGGTGCCGAATTCCTCGATCACATCGAGCGGCTGGCCGAAGGCCCCTGGGCCGAACTGCCGGCGCCCGACTCGATGCTGGGCTGCGTGGTGGCCGGCGATGCGGTGCGGCGCCGGGCCGAGGAGCAGTTGGTGGAGCACTTCGAGTGCTCGCCGCGCTGGGTGGTTTCCAGCGTGGCCGAGGCCGGCATCGTGAACGGCTACGACCACCCGACGCGCCTGGGCGCCGACCGCTGGGTCGCGATGATCGGCGCGCGCCATCGCATGATGTCGCAGGGCGCCGCGCGGCCGATGGTGGTGGTGATGATCGGCACCGCGGTCACGGTCGAGGCGGTCGACACCCATGGCCGCTTTCTCGGCGGCCTGATCCTGCCGGGCCACGGCATCATGCTGCGCGCGCTCGAGTCCGGCACGGCCGGCCTGCATGTGCCGACCGGCGAGGTGCGCGAGTTCCCGACCAACACCAGCGACGCCCTGACCAGCGGCGGTACCTATGCGATTGCGGGCGCGGTCGACCGCATGGTGCAGCACGTGCGGGCGCACTGCGGCGCCGAGCCGGCCTGCTACATGACCGGCGGCGCGGGCTGGAAGATGGCGCCCAGCATGAACGGCGACTTCGAGCTGGTCGACAGCCTGATCATGGACGGGCTGCTGGTGATCGCCCAGGAGCGGATGCTGCCGGGCTGAGCCCCGCGCTCACCCCTTCCAGAGCTGCGTGGCGCTGTGGATCGCCAACCCCACCAGCCCGCCGACCAGCGTGCCGTTGACCCGGATGAATTGCAGATCGCGGCCGATGTGGCGCTCGAGTTCGTTCGTCATCTCGTCGGCGTTCCAGTCGGCCACGCGTTCCACGATGTAGCGCCGGATGTCCTCGCGGTAGCGCTCGATCGCGCGCGGTGCCGCATCCAGGATCTGCTCGTTGATCCAGTGCCGCATCGCCGCGTCGGCCGAAAGCCGGGCGCCCAGCGTGCCCGCCATGGCGACCAGGCGCCGGTGGATGGTCGAGTCGCTTGTCGCCAGGTCGTCGTGCAGCCACCCCAGCAGCTCGCTCCACAGGCCGTGCAGGTAGTCGCCCAGCGCCGGATGCGCCTGCAGTTCGGCCCGGATCGCTTCGCCGCGGCGGTGGAATTCGGGGTCGGTCTTCAGCCGTTCGACGAAACCGGCCATGTAGGCATCGAAGCGCAGCCGCAGCGGGTGCTCGGGCTCGGTCGCGATCTCGCCGAGGGTGTGGACTGCCGCGGCCACGATCTTGCGCGTGGCGAGCCTGGCCGCCACCTGGTCCAGCCCGACGTAGCGCAGCGCCTTGATCTCGCGCGCGATCGCCTCGGTCACCCGCTCCTGCACATCCTCGCCCTCGACCACGTCCGCGACCTGCCGCAGCACGTCGTCGAGCAGAGCGTGATGGCGGCCGCCCGCGGTCAGCGCGTCGAGTGCCTGGCCGGCCAGCCTGGCGAGGTCCACCTGGGCCAGCCCGGCGGCCGCCATGCGGCCGAGGAAGTCGCGCACCCGGGCATCGTCGAAGGCCGCGAGACCGTAGCGCGCCGCGGCCACCAGATGGCCGCCGAGCTTCTCGGCGTTCTCGGGCCGCGCGAGCCAGTCGGCGAGCCGCGCGGCCGGATCGAACTGCGCCAGCTTGGCCAGCACCTGCGGCGTGCTCAGGAAGTTGTTGCAGATGAAGCCGGCGAGCTTGGCGCCGATGCGGTCCTTGTTGGCCGGGATGATCGCGGTGTGCGGGATCGGCAGGCCCAGCGGGTGCCGGAACAGCGCCACCACCGCGAACCAGTCGGCGATCGCGCCGACCATCGCGGCTTCGGCGAAGGCCGCCAGGTAGCCCCAGGCCGGGTGCCTGGCCTCGAGCGCGGTCGCCAGCGCGTAGAGCAGCGCGGCGGCGCCCAGCAGGGCGAGCGCGACGCGTTTCAGCGAATTTCCTCGATGCTCGCCAGCCCCCGCAGGAACTGCTCGCAGCGGGCCAGTTGCTCCAGCGTCACGTATTCGTCGGGCTGGTGCGCCTGCGTGATGCTGCCGGGTCCGCAGACCACGGTCGGGATGCCGGCGTTGCGGAAGATGCCGGCCTCGGTGCCGAAGGCCACCAGCGTGGTGCCCGGCTCTTTCGCCAGCCGCTGGGCGAGGCGGGTCACGGGTTCCTCGGCCGAGCTCAGGAAGCTCGGGATCTCGCAGATGGTCTCGAAGCGGAAGCCGGCATCGGGCGCGATCTTCTTCATGGCGACTTCGGCGCGGCCGGCATAGGCCAGCACCTCTTTCTGCATCTGCGCGGCGTCGGCGGTCGGCAGGTTGCGGAACTCATAGCGGAACTCGGCGTCGCGCGGCACCACGTTGTCGGCGATGCCGCCGTGGAACTGGCCCACGCTGGCGGTGCTGAAGGGTACGTCGAAACCGGCGTAGCGGGGCTCATCGCGCTCGAAGCCCTCGGCCATGTCGCGCAGCTTGCCGACCACGCGTGCGGCCATCTCGATCGCATTGACCGACTGCGGCGTGAGCGACGAATGCGCCTCCTTGCCGCGCACGCAGCACTTGTAGCGGTAGACGCCCTTGTGGGCGATGGCCGGCACCATCAGCGTCGGCTCGCCGACGATGCAGGCCAGCGGCTTGATGCCCTGGTCCTTCATGTCGGCGATCAGTTCGCGCACGCCGAAGCAGCCGACCTCCTCGTCGTAGCTGAAGGCGAAATGCACCGCGAAGGGCGAGTCGCTCTCGATGAAGCGCTCGGCATTGGCCAGCGCGATCGCGATGAAGCTCTTCATGTCGGCCGCGCCACGGCCGTAGAGGCGCGGCTCGACGTGCGCGGCGTCGGCATCGGCGTCGTCGCGCGGCCAGTCCTGCACGATCGCCGAGAGCGGGTCGACGCTCCAGTCCTGGCCGTCCCACGGCACGGTGTCGGTGTGGCCCGAGACGATCACGCCGGCCTTCTTGCCTGCGCCGAGGGTGGCGAACAGGTTGGCCTTGGTCCTGTCGGCGTTGTAGGTCAGCCGGCTGCGGATGCCCAGCCCCGCCAGGTGGTCGCGCGCGAAGTCGATCAACTCGAGGTTGCTGTTGGCGCTGACCGTGTTCATGCGCACCAGCGTCTGCGCGAGTTCGAGGCTGCGGGGGGAGAGCACAAGGGACATGCGGGGCATTGTCCCGGAAGTCCGCGCCGGCGCGCCAGGGCCGCGCGAAGTGTCAGCGGGGCGGAGTAGGCTGCGCCCTTTCAACTGGATGGAGAAGATGCATGACGCAATCCAAGACCCGAACCGCAACGGTCGTGATGGCCGCCATCGCTGCGCTCTGCCTGGCGGCTTGCGGCACGCCCGGCAGCGGCCCGGCGGCCCGTCTGCCCACGCTGGACGGCCAGCCGCCGAAGGTGGTCGCGCACCGCGGCGCATCGGGCTACCTGCCCGAGGAAACCCTGGAAGCCTATGCGCGCGCTATCGAACTGGGCGCCGATGTGATCGAGATGGACCTGGTGTCGACCAAGGATGGCGTGCTGATCACGCGTCACGACCCCAATCTTGCCATCAGCACCGACGTCGCCACGCGGCCCGAGTTCGCGGCCCGCAAGAAGACCATCCAGGTCGACGGCGAAACCCAGACCGGCTGGTTCAGCAACGATTTCACGCTGGAGGAGGTCAAGCGCCTCGGCGCCATCTCGACCGATGCCGAGCGGCCGCAGCAGTTCAATGGCCGCTACAAGGTGCCGACCTTCCAGGAGGTGATCGACCTCGCGAAGGCCAAGTCGCGCGAGACCGGTCGCCCGGTCGGCATCTATCCCGAGACCAAGAACCCGACCTATTTCCGCGACCTGGGCCTGCCGCTCGAAGACAAGCTGATCGCGATGCTCGAGGCCGCCGGCTGGAACAGCAAGAGCGCGCCGGTCTTCGTGCAGTCCTTCGAACCCGGCAGCCTCAAGTACATGAAGGGGAAGGGGCTGAAGACGAACATCGTCCAGCTGATCGACGGCGACGGCATCGACATGAAGACCGGCGCGATGACCTATGCGGTGCCGGTCGACCGCCCCTACGAATGGACCAAGGCCGGCGACCGGCGCAATTTCGACGTCATGGTCACGCCCGCCGGGCTGGCCGAGATCAAGACCTATGCCGACGGCATCGGCCCCTGGAAGCGCTACATCGTGAGCATCAAGGGGACCATCGGCGCGGACGGCAAGGCGATCGACGTGAACGGCGACGGCAAGATCAACGATGCCGACGCCACCTCCACCGGCCCGACCCCGCTGGTCGCCGACGCGCACAAGGCGGGCCTCTTTGTGCATCCCTTTACCTTCCGCAATGAATCGCGGCGCCTGCCGGCCGACTACAAGGGTGATCCCGCGAACGAGTATCTGGTTTTCTATCGGCTGGGCGTGGACGGCGTCTTCACCGATTTCACCGATACGGCGCTGGCCGCGCGCAGCACTTGGCTGAAGGAAGTTGGGCGCTGAGCATGCAAGGGGCACGATCTTTGCGGCGTCCTGCCGCAAAGTCTAGACTCCTGCCCATGAAACTCATCGATTCCCTCGTCACCCAGGCGGCCGGCATCGCCGCGGTCCGACGCGACCTCCATGCGCATCCCGAACTCTGCTTCGAAGAAGTCCGCACCGCCGACGTCGTGGCGGCCAAGCTGACCGAGTGGGGGATCCCGATCCACCGCGGGCTCGGCACCACCGGCGTGGTGGGCATCGTCAGGAACGGCACCAGCGAGCGCGCCGTCGGCCTGCGCGCCGACATGGACGCGCTGCCGGTCACCGAGCTCAACACCTTCGCGCACGCGAGCAAGCACCACGGCAAGATGCACGCCTGCGGCCACGACGGCCACACCGCGATGCTGCTGGCGGCGGCGCAGCACCTGGCGAAGCACCGCAACTTCGACGGCACGGTCTACCTGATCTTCCAGCCGGCCGAGGAGGGCGGCGGGGGCGCGCGCGAGATGGTCAAGGAAGGATTGTTCGAGCAGTTCCCGATGGAAGCCGTGTTCGGCATGCACAACTGGCCCGGCATGAAGGCCGGCCAGTTCGCGGTCAGCCCGGGTCCGGCCATGGCCTCGAGCAACGAGTTCGCGATCACGATCCGCGGCAAGGGCGGCCATGCCGCGCTGCCGCACACGGGCATCGATCCGGTGCCGGTGGCGTGCGAGATGGTGCAGGCCTTCCAGACCATCCTCACGCGCAACAAGAAGCCGACCGATGCCGGCGTGATCTCGGTCACGATGATCCACGGGGGCGAGGCCAGCAACGTGATTCCCGACACCTGCGAGCTCAAGGGCACGGTGCGCACCTTCTCGCTCGAAGTGCTGGACCTGATCGAGGCCCGCATGAAGACCATCGCCGAGCACATCTGCGCGGCCCACGAGGCGCAGTGCGACTTCCACTTCCACCGCAACTACCCGCCCACCATCAATTCGGCCGCCGAGGCCAATTTCGCCCGCCGCGTGATGGCCGGCATCGTCGGCGAAGAGAACGTGCTGGTGCAGGAGGCCGCCATGACGGCCGAGGACTTCGCCTTCATGCTGCTGGCCAAGCCCGGCGCCTACGCATTCATCGGCAACGGCGACGGCAGCCACCGCGCCATGCAGCACGGCGGCGGCCCCTGCCTGCTGCACAACGCGAGCTACGACTTCAACGATGACCTGATCCCGCTGGGCGCCACCTGCTGGGTGCGGCTCGCCGAGGAGTTCCTGAACGGACCCAGGCTCGCCGAAGGGGGCGCGGCATGATCGGCGTCGGTGAGGCCTTTTCGCCGCGCTATGCCCAGGCGCGGCAGAAATTCCTGCAGGGTTGTGCCGAAGCCGGGCTCGCGGTGCGCTCCCACGTCCACCCGTTGAAGGGACGCGATGGCGAAGAGCTCGCGATGGACGTGGCGCTCGACGGCGATCCGCAGGCCGAGCGTCTGCTGATCCTGACCAGCGCCTGCCACGGGGTCGAGGGTCACTGCGGCAGCGGCGTGCAGGTGTTCGCGCTGCACGACGCCGAATGGCGCGAGAAGGCGCGGGCGCAGGGGGTGGCCGTGCTGTACGTGCATGCACTCAATCCGCATGGTTTCTCGCATGGCCGCCGCGTGACCAACGAGGGCTGCGACCTGAACCGCAACTTCTTCGATTTCGCTGAACCGCCGCCGGTGAACAAGGAGTACGCCGAGCTGCACGCGCTGCTGCTGCCCGAGCAGTGGCCGCCCACCGCGGCCAACGAGGCCGCGATCGCGCACTGGATCGAAAAGAACGGCGCCACCGCCTACCAGGCGGCCGTGACCCGCGGCCAGTACCAGTTCGAGGATGGCCTGTTCTTCGGCGGCAAGGCCCCGACCTGGAGCAACGACACCCTGCGCGAGGTGTTGCGCACCCAGGTGCAGGCGGCGCGCCAGCTGGCCTGGATCGACCTTCACACGGGGCTGGGGCCCAACGGCCTCGGCGAACGCATCTTCTCCTGCCGCGACGACAAGGCCGCCTATGCGCGGGCCAACGCGTGGTGGGGCACGCCGGCTGCGCCCGTGACCTCGATCTACGACGGCTCGTCGACTTCGGCTTTCCTGACAGGGCTGATGTGGGGCTCGGTCTACGAGGAATGTCCGCAGGCCGAATACACCGGCATCGCGCTCGAATACGGCACCGTCCCGGTGATGGAGGTGGTGGGTGCGCTCCGGGCCGACCATTGGCTGCACAAGCATCCGGAAGCCCCGGCCGATCTGGCGGCGTCGATCCGCTCGAAGATGCTGGAGGCCTTCTATACCGACACCGATGCCTGGCGCGGCCAGATCATCAGCCAGGCCCGCCAGGCCATGTTCCAAGCCGTGGATGGGCTCTCCCCCAGGTTGGCTCACTTCGTGTAGCCGCCCACCCCCTTCCGGGGGCGCAGCCAGCGGCCCGGCGAAGCCGGTTCCGCGGCTGCCCACCAACAGGCGTGCGCTGCGCGCCGCCATGATCAACCACAGCGCCGGCTGCTTGGGCCGGCGCAGCCAGGCCCGTTGGTGAAACACCGCGGAACCGGCTTTGCCGGGCCGCTGGTGTTGCCCCCGGTAGGGGGTGGGAGGGCTACACGAAGTGAGCCCGACCTGGGGGCGAGCTCAGGTTCTTATTCGGCCGTCGGCGGTGATCATGGACAGCTCGACGAACTTCGATGCCACGTGGTTGCGTGGCGAGAAGGAGACCTCGAAGCCGCCGAACTGCTGCCGGTCGATGCTCTCGAGACCGGCGATCAGCCCTTCGCGCGTGGCCTTGCCCGGCGCCCGGCGCAGGCCTTCGACCAGCACCTTGGCCGCCAGATAGCCCTCCAGGCTGGAGAAGTTGGCCTTGGTCGCGCTGCCGCCCTTGCGCAGCGCCTCGTTGAATTCGCGCGTGATGCCGTTGGCCGCGTTGTAGGGCGAAGGGACGACCTGCGTCACGACCACGCCGGCCCCGTCCTTGCCGAGCTCGTCGGCCAGCGCCTGCGTGCCCACGAAGGAGACGTTGAAGAAGGTGCCGCCATAGCCTGCCTTGCGCGCCTCGCGGATGAAGGCGGCGCAGGACTTGTAGGCGCTGACCTGGACCACGGCGTCCGGCTTCGCGGCGGCGATGGTCCGGACCGCGGCGGCGACGTCCACCGAATTGCGCTCGACCGTGGCCAGCGCGGCCGGCTTCAAGTCGAGTTGCGCCAGCGCCAGCGTCACGCCGTCGAGGCCGGCCTTGCCGTAGGCGTCGTTCTGGTAGAAGACCGCGATCTTCTTCAGGCCCAGGTGGGTGAGCTGCTTGACGATCAGCGCAGTCTCGTCGTTGTACGAGGCGCGCAGGTGGAACACGTTGCGCTGGAAGGGCTCGCGCAGCGCCATGGCGCCGGTGAAGGGGGCAATGAACGGGATCTTCGCATTCACCGCCAGCGGCAACGCCGCCAGGCTGGTCGGCGTGCCGATGTACCCGAACAGCGCGAAGGCTTCGTCGTCGATCAGCTTCTTCGTGTTGGCGGCGCAGCGGTCGGGCTCGTAGCCGTCGTCCAGGAACCTGATCTGCACCTCGCGGCGGCCCGGCTGCGCGTTGTACTGGTCGAGAAAGAGCTTGGCGCCCTCGTAGAACTGGATGCCGAGTTGCGCCGCCGGTCCGCTGAAGGGCGCCGACTGGCCCAGCACGATCGGGCTGTCGCTCTGCGCCCGCGCGAACCGGAAGCCGCCGAGCGCCGCGGCGCCGGCGGCGATCGAAAAGTGCCTGCGATGGATCATCGTGAAAACCCCTTCGCGCGCGTTCGCGGCGTACAAACTAGACTCGCCCGATGGTCCTCGCCCCGGTCGAATCATGACTTCCCACACCCCAGCAAATCCAGTGACCCAGGTGCTCGGCGCCTGCCCGCACGACTGCCCCGACACCTGCGCCCTCGTCACCACCGTGCAGGACGGCGTGGCCATCAAGCTGCAAGGCAACCCCGGGCACCGGCACACCGCCGGCGTGCTCTGCACCAAGGTCTCGCGCTACATCGAACGCAACGACCATGCCGAGCGCCTCGTGCAGCCCCTGAAGCGCTCGGGCCCGAAAGGCAGCGGCCGCTTCGAGCCGGTGACCTGGGATTCGGCGCTCGACGACATCGCCGCCCGTCTCCGTGTGCTCAAAAGTAACAATCCCGAAACGATTGTGCCCTACAGCTATGCCGGAACCATGGGTCTGGTGCAGGGCGAATCGATGGACCGTCGTTTTTTCCACAAGCTCGGCGCGTCCCTGCTGGATCGCACGATCTGCTCGACTGCCGGTGGTGAGGCCCTAAGTTTTACGCTGGGCGGCAAGGTGGGCATGCGGGTCGAGTTCTTCGCGGAAGCGAAGCTGATCCTGATCTGGGGCAGCAACTCGATCGCGAGCAACCTGCACTTCTGGCGCCACGCCCAGGCCGCCAGGCGCGCCGGCGCGCGGCTGGTGTGCATCGACCCGCGCAAGACCGAGACCGCCGACAAGTGCGACGAGCACGTGGCGCTGCTGCCGGGGACCGACGCGGCGCTGGCATTGGCCCTGATGCACGAGCTGATCGTGAACGACTGGCTCGACCATGACTACATCGAACGCCACACCGTGGGCTGGGACCGGCTGCGCGAGCGCGCGCTGCAATGGCCGCCGGCCCGGGCTGCCGCGGTCTGCGGGGTTCCCGAGGCGCAAATCGTGGCGTTGGCGCACGCCTACGGCACCACGAAGCCGGCCGCGATCCGCCTCAACTACGGCATGCAGCGCGTGCGCGGCGGCGGCAACGCGGCGCGCGCCGTGGCCTGCCTGCCGGCACTGGTCGGCGCCTGGCGCGATCGGGCAGGCGGCCTGCTGCTGAGCAGCTCGGGCCTGTACCCGGTGAACCGGGCGGCCTTGCAGCGGCCCGACCTGCTGGCCGGCCGGCGGCCGCGCACCATCAACATGAGCACGATCGGCGACGCGCTCGCCGACACCGCCAATCCGATCGAGGCCTTGATCGTCTACAACAGCAACCCGGTCGCGGTCGCCCCCGACTCGGGCAAGGTGGTGGCGGGTTTTGCCCGCGAGGACCTCTTCACCGTGGTGCTGGAGCAGTTCCAGACCGACACCGCCGACTACGCCGACTATGTGCTGCCGGCCACCACGCAGCTCGAGCACTGGGACATCCACACCAGCTACGGCCACACCGACGTGCTGCTGAACCGGCCGGCCATCGCTCCGCGAGGCCAGGCCCGCAGCAACACCTGGGTGTTCCGCGAACTGGCCCGCCGCCTGGGCTTCGACGAGCCCTGCTTCTCGGACGACGACGAGGCGATCTGCCGCAGCGCGTTCGCCGCCGACGTGGTCGATTTCGAGCAGTTGCAGGCGCAGGGCTTCACCAGCCTCCAGCTGCCCGATGCGCCCTACGCCGAAGGCAACTTCCCGACGTCGTCGGGTCGCTGCGAGTTCTTCAGCGAGCGGCTGGCGGCCACCGGCCAGGATGGACTGCCGGACCATGTGCCCAACCACGAGCCGGCAGGCAGTTCGAAGGCGTTCCCGCTCGCGATGATCTCGCCGCCCGCGCGCAACTTCCTCAACTCGAGCTTCGTCAACGTGCGCAGCCTGCGCGCGATCGAGGGCGAGCCCTTGCTCGAGATCCATGAAGCCGATGCGGCGGCGCGCGGCATCGCCGACGGCGCCACGGTGCGCGTCTTCAACCAGCGCGGCGAGCACCGCTGCCGCGCCGAGGTCTCGCGCCGCGCTCGCCCCGGCGTGGTGCACGGCCTGGGCATCTGGTGGCGCAAGCTCGGGCTGGACGGCACCAACGTCAACCAGCTCACCAGCCAGCGGTTGACGGACATCGGGCGCGGGCCCACCTTCTACGACTGCCTGGTCGAAGTCGAGGCCGTCGCCACGCCGGTCGCGCCATGAGGCCCGGCCGGCGCGGCGCGGCGGCGCTGGCGGTGGCGGTGGTCGCCGGCGCGGCGCTGCTGGCGGGTTGTGCCGACCTCGGCTACTACTGGCAATCGGCCAGCGGCCATCTGGGTCTCATGCGGGCCGCCCGTCCGGTGCCGCAGTGGCTCGAAGACCCGGCCGCCTCCGAGGCGCTCAAGACCAAGCTGGCGCTCACGCAGCGCATCCGCCAGTTCGCGGTGGCCGAGCTCGGCCTGCCCGACAACGCCAGCTACAAGTCCTATGCCGACCTGCACCGCAACGCCGCGCTCTGGAACGTGGTGGCCGCGCCGCCGCACGCGCTGACGCTCAAGACCTGGTGCTTCCCGGTCGCGGGCTGCGTCGGCTATCGCGGCTACTACGACGAGGCGGCCGCGAAGGACGAGGCCGCGGCCCAGGCGGCGCAGGGCCTGGAAACCGCGGTCTACCCGGTGCCGGCGTACTCGACCCTCGGCTGGACGAACTGGGCCGGCGGCGACCCGCTCCTGTCGACCTTCATCGGCTACCCGGAGGGCGAACTCGCCCGCCTGGTGTTCCACGAGCTCGCGCACCAGGTGCTGTACGTGCCCGGCGACACCATGTTCAACGAGTCCTTCGCCACGGCGGTGGAGCGCATCGGCGGCGCGCGCTGGCTCAAGACCCAGGCCGGCGAGGCAGCGCGCGTGGAGTACGCGCAGTTCGACGCCCGGCGCCAGCAGTTCCGCGCGCTGGCGGCCGAAACGCGGCGTGCGCTGGAAACGGTCTATGCCTCCCCGGAAGCCAAGGCGCAGGACTGGCCGGCGGTGGACGCCCAGAAGCAGTCCGCGATGGAGGAGTTCCGCCAGCGCTACGCGGTGTTGCGCGCCGGCTGGAACGGCCCGCGCCAGGGCGCCTACGACGGCTGGGTGGCGCGGGCCAACAACGCCCTGTTCGGCGCCCAGGCCGCCTACGACGAGCTGGTGCCCGGCTTCGAGGCGCTGTTCGAGCGCGAAGGCGAGGACTGGCCGCGCTTCTACGCGGCGGTCAAGCGGCTGGCCGAGATGCCCAAGGCCGAGCGCCAGCAGGCGCTCAGGGGCGCTGGAGTGCCGTCCACGGCGGGAGCAACGAAGAGCGGCCGCGGCGCGAGTTGACCGCAGCCGCTTTCAGCGCAGGGAGTCGATGAGGTCGATGTACTGCTGCTTCGCCTCGTCCGCGCCGAGGCCCTTGCGCGCGGTCCAGGCATCCCATTTGGCGCGCGCCACGATGTCGCTGAAGCTGGGTTTTTTCTCGGCGTTGTCGCCTGCCGTGGCCTGCTTGAACAGGCCGTAGATCTTCAGCAGGGTGGGGTTGTCCGGACGCTCCGCGAGCAGCTTGGAGTTGGCTTGGGCGGTTTCGAACAGGGTGTTCAGGTCGGACATGAAGACGGGTGCGTGAAAAGGGGAGAAGCGCGATCTTAAGTGACGGCGCCGTTCAGATTCGAGGCGGGGGTTCAGTCGATCAACCCGGCGCGCGCCAGTTCCACGTCGAGCTTCTCGCGTGCGTCCGCCGGTTCGAGATGGGCCGCCCTCTCGTAGAGCCGGGTCGCGTCGCCCATGCGCGATTCGCCATGCAGCATCAGCAGTCCGCGGGCGTATTCCATCAGCGCGCCGGCCGAATGGGGATTGAGCTGGAGCCCGCGCTCGAACAGCGCGACCGCGGTGTCGGCCCGCACGCCATAGGTCATGCGGCCCACCAGCGAGCCGACCTTGTCGATCACCTCGGCATGGAAGGCGGCCAGCGACACGTGGGCGTCGGCATGCTGCGGCCGCAGTTCGATCACGTGCTCCAGCGCACCCTTGACCTTGGTCCCCAGGCCCTGCGCCAGCGCCCGCGCCACGCTGATGCCCTGGCTGTAGCGCCCCAGCGCATAAGCCTGCCAATAGAGCGCCTGGCAGTTGTCGGGATCGGCGGCGATCTGCGCGGTGGCGCGTTCGGCCACCTGCTTGAACAACGCCAGCCGCATGGATTCGCGCGGCTCGAGGTAGTTGGCGTAGATGGCCGTCGCCTGGTTGGCGAGCGCCAGGCCCTCGTGGCCGTGGGCCAGGCCGAGGGCGGCGGCGCGCTCGAACTCGCCGCTGTGGTACAGCGCCCAGCCGTCGGCCAGCGGGCCCTGCACCGGCGGCGAGACGCCCTGGCCCGCATGCAGCCGGGGCCAGTGCAGGTGCAGGTCGGCAGCACTGAATCGGGGGGCATCGGGATAAGGCAGGCGGGTCCATCGCCCGGCCGCGTCGGGGTCCCCGGGCGAAAGCAGCGAGAGCGGTTCGAGTTGCGGTGGGTTCATTCGGAAAAATGAAAAATCAGACCGTCGCAGGTTGATCTTCGCCGACATAGGCGCTGCTGAGTGTCAGCAAATGCCGTCGTTGCTCCGTCGCCAGGTAGGGCGCCAGCAGGTGCAGCGTGTGATGCGCGCCGCGCAGCAGGGCGCCTTGCGCGTGGGCGGGCTCCAGCGCCTCGCGCGGGTTGCGCACGTATTCGTAGCTGAGCCAGTAGGTCAGCACCACCACCATGCTTTGCGCCAGCGTATCGACCTCGCGCGCATCGATGTCCAGATGGCCGGCGCCGCTCAAGCCGGCAAGCAGGGCTCGAATGGCGCGCACCTTGTGCTTGAGCACCAGCTGGAACTGGGTCTCGAGATGCCGGTTCTTGCTCAGCAGGTCGTTCAGGTCGCGGTAGAGGAAGCGGTAGCGCCAGATCAGCTCGAACAGGCTGTGCATGAAGAACCAGGCGTCCTCCACGTCGTGCACGCCTTCGCTGGCGTGCAGGAGTTCCAGCAGCTCGGTCTCGTAGCCTTCGTAGAGCCGGTTGATCAGCTCGTCCTTGGCCGGATAGTGGTAGTAGAGATTGCCGGGGCTGATGTTGAGTTCGCCGGCCACCAGGGTGGTCGAGACGTTCGGCTCCCCGAACCGGTTGAACAGGTCAAGTGCGGCTTCGAGGATGCGTTGCGCAGTGCGGCGTGGCGCTTTCTTGGCCATGTCGTAACCCCGGTTTGTCTCGTTGGAACACTCTAGCGCAAGTCCAAGGGGGCGGGGAGGGGGGCGGCACCGGCTGCACGCCACCCCGGAAATGAGCCAGCGGGGTCAGCCGGCGTCGCTGGGCTTGTGTCGTTGCGAGGGTTTGCGGGGAATTGCTGCGCGCGGCGTGGCGCCGGCGCCGCCCTGACGTTTCAACTGCGCTTCGAGCGCTTCCACCCGAGTCCGCAAGGCCTCGACTTCCTGCGCCGACGGCACGCCGAGCTTTTCGAGGGCCCGCGCGACCCGGTCCTCGAAGATGTTCTCGAGCTTGCCCCAACTGCCCGCGGCCTTGGTCCCGAACTCGCTCGCGAACCCGGCCATCCGAGCCTGCGCCTGGGCCAGCGTTTCTTCCGCGGCCTGCTGAGTCTTCTTCTGCACGCCCGCGCCATCCTTCACGAGGGCTTCGAAGGCCTTGCTGCCTTCCTGCTGCATCTTGGCAAAGGCGCCGAGGCCGGCCAGCCAGATCTGCTGGGCGGAGTCCTTGATGCGGTCGGTGGGTTTGTCGTCGTCGGGGGTCGGCATGGGTGGATCCTTGGTTGGGCCCCACTACTCTAGCCGCGGTGTCGGGGCGGTTGTAGAGGCCGAGGTCTAGGTGCAGATGGAAACCTTGACAGATGGGATAATGCCCGGTTCGAGCGCCGGCAGGCGACATTCCAAATTCGACAATAACGAGGGACCCCCCATGATTCTGGTAACTGGGGGCGCCGGCTTCATCGGTGCCAATTTTGTTCTCGACTGGGTTGCGCAAGGCAACGAGGCCGCAGTCAATCTGGACAAGCTGACCTATGCCGGCAATCTCGAGACGCTGGGGTCGCTCAAGGGCAATCCGAACCACGTCTTCGTGCAGGGCGATATCGGCGACAGCGCGCTGGTCGACCGGTTGCTGGCGCAGCACAAGCCGCGCGCGGTCGTCAACTTCGCCGCCGAATCGCACGTCGACCGGTCGATCCATGGGCCCGAGGATTTCGTTCAGACCAATGTGCTCGGCACGTTCCGCCTGCTCGAATCCGTCCGGGGCTACTGGGGCGCCTTGCCGGTCGACCAGAAGGCGGCCTTCCGCTTCCTGCACGTCTCGACCGACGAGGTCTACGGTTCGCTCTCGGCCGCCGACCCCGCGTTCACCGAAGAGAACAAGTACGAGCCGAACAGCCCGTATTCGGCCAGCAAGGCCGCGAGCGACCACCTGGTGCGGGCCTGGCACCACACCTACGGCCTCCCGGTGCTGACGACCAACTGCTCGAACAACTACGGGCCTTTCCATTTCCCCGAAAAGCTCATCCCGCTGATGATCGTCAACGCGCTCGCCGGCAAGCCGCTGCCGGTGTACGGCGACGGCATGCAGGTGCGCGACTGGCTCTATGTCAAGGACCATTGCAGTGCGATCCGCCGCGTGCTGGAGGCCGGCCGGCTCGGCGAAACCTACAACGTGGGCGGCTGGAACGAGAAGCCCAACATCGAGATCGTCAACACGGTCTGCGCGCTGCTGGACGAACTGAGCCCCCGTGCCGACGGCAAGAGCTACCGCGAGCAGATCACCTACGTGACCGACCGCCCCGGGCACGACCGCCGTTACGCCATCGATGCGCGCAAGCTCGAGCGCGAGCTGGGCTGGAAGCCGGCCGAGACCTTCGATACCGGCATCCGGAAGACGGTCGAGTGGTATCTCGCCAACGGCGAATGGGTGGGGAACGTGCAGAGCGGCGCTTACCGCGAATGGGTGCAGAAGCAGTACGACGCTGCGCCAGCGAAGGCGACGGCATGAAGCTGTTGCTGCTCGGCAAGGGCGGGCAGGTGGGCTGGGAGCTGCAGCGCAGCCTGGCGCCGCTGGGCGATCTGGTGGCGCTGGACTCCCATAGCACCGATCTGCATGCCGACTTCAGCCGTCCGGAAGATCTGGCCGAGACCGTGCTCAAGGTCCGGCCCAATGTGATCGTCAATGCCGCCGCGCACACGGCCGTCGACAAGGCTGAAAGCGAGCCCGAATTTGCGCGCAA
Organism: Variovorax sp. M-6; assembly: GCF_052114385.1. NCBI lineage: Bacteria > Pseudomonadati > Pseudomonadota > Betaproteobacteria > Burkholderiales > Comamonadaceae > Variovorax > Variovorax sp. M-6. Next base: position 269,590 of record NZ_JBFREQ010000002.1, read on the forward strand.
GCTCAACGCGACCGCGCCTGGCGTGGTCGCGCAGGCCGCGCAGCAGGTCGGCGCGCTGATGGTTCACTACTCGACCGACTACGTGTTCGACGGCAGCGGCAGCACGCCATGGCGCGAGGACGACGCCACCGCGCCGCTCAGCGTCTACGGCAGCACCAAGCTCGAAGGCGAGCAACTGGTCGCGCAGAATTGCGCGCGCCACCTGATCTTTCGCACCAGCTGGGTCTATGCGGCGCGCGGCGGGAACTTCGCCAAGACCATGCTGCGCCTGGCCAGGGAACGAGACCGGCTGACCGTGATCGACGACCAGTTCGGCGCGCCGACCGGGGCCGAGCTGCTGGCCGATGTCACGGCCCATGCCATCCGGGCCACGCTGAGCGACCCGGCCAAGGCGGGGCTCTATCACTTGGTGGCTGGCGGCGAAACGACCTGGCATGGCTATGCGCGCTTCGTCCTGCAACAGGCGCAAGCGGCAGGCGTGCCCCTGAAAGCATTGCCGGAGGCCGTCGAGGCGGTGCCGACGAGCGCGTTCCCCACGCCCGCCGTACGCCCACATAATTCCCGGCTGAACGCCGACAAGCTGCAAGCCGCTTTCGGGCTGAAGCTGCCGCACTGGCAGGTCGGCGTGGCGCGCATGCTGGCCGAGACCCTGTAATCCCACGATCCAAAAGAATGACCCAACGCAAAGGCATCATCCTGGCCGGTGGCTCCGGCACCCGGCTTCACCCGGCCACACTCGCCATGAGCAAGCAGCTCCTGCCGGTGTACGACAAGCCGATGATCTACTACCCGTTGAGCACGCTGATGCTGGGCGGCATGCGCGACATCCTGATCATCAGCACGCCGCAAGATACGCCACGATTCCAGCAGTTGCTGGGAGATGGGAGCCAGTGGGGCATCAATCTGCAGTATGCGGTGCAGCCGAGCCCGGATGGGCTGGCGCAGGCCTTCATCATCGGCGACGAGTTCGTGGGGAATTCGCCGAGCGCGCTGGTGCTCGGGGACAACATCTTCTACGGGCACGACCTCGTGAATCTGCTGTCCGATGCAGACGCTCACGCAGACGGGGCGACGGTGTTCGCCTATCACGTGCAAGACCCTGAACGCTATGGCGTGGTGGCCTTCGATGCGAACGGCAAGGCGAGCAGCATCGAGGAGAAGCCGGCCAGGCCGAAGAGCAGCTATGCGGTGACCGGCCTGTACTTCTACGACAGCCAGGTGGTGGAGATCGCCAAGGCGGTCAAGCCGAGCGGGCGTGGCGAGCTGGAGATCACCGCGGTCAATCAGGCCTACCTGGATCTCGGCAAGCTGAATGTGCAGATCATGCAGCGCGGGTATGCGTGGCTGGACACCGGGACGCATGAAAGCCTGCTGGAAGCGGGGCAGTTCATCGCCACGCTGGAGCATCGGCAAGGGCTCAAGATCGCTTGTCCCGAAGAGATCGCGTGGCGAAACGGATTCATCGACAAGGAGCAGCTTGCGCGACTCGCGTTGCCGCTGCAGAAGAACGCATACGGCAAGTATCTCAATGGCTTGTTGAGCGAGGCGTTTGCGCGCTGATCGTTCGTCGACCACCCATTTATTTCGGAAGCACACACGATGCAGTCACTACAAAAGACCCTGACAGGGCAGAAATACCTCGTAACCGGCGCCGGTGGATTCATCGGCAGCCATCTCGTGGAGGCCCTGGTCCGTGCCGGGGCCGAGGTCACGGCCATGGTCCGCTACGGATCTGCATCGAGTTGGGGCAACCTGGAGTTCGTCGCCGACGACGTGAAGGGCAATTTCCGTGTCGTCGCGGGCAACATCGACGACGGCGATTTCGTCATGCATGCGATGCAAGGCATCGATGTGGTCTGCCATCTGGCGGCGCTGATCGCGATCCCGTATTCGTACGTCGCGCCGAGAAGCTACGTGCGCACCAACGTCGAAGGAACGCTGAACGTCGTCGAGGCGGCACGCAGGCTGTCGGTCCGCCGAGTCGTCCATACCAGCACCTCGGAGGTTTACGGCACGGCCATGCGCGTGCCGATCGACGAGACGCATCCGCTGCAGGGGCAGTCGCCCTATTCCGCCTCGAAGATCGGGGCCGACAAGATTGCCGAGAGCTACTACCGGTCGTTCGACACCGGGGTGGTGACCTTGCGGCCCTTCAATACCTTCGGCCCGCGCCAGTCGGCCCGGGCGTTCATTCCGACCATCATCTCGCAGGCGCTGACCCAGGACGTGATCAAGCTCGGATCATTGACGCCCGAGCGCGATATGACCTTCGTGACCGATACCGTCGCCGGTTTCGTCGCCGCATCGATGACGCCCGGTATCGAAGGCGAAACGATCAACCTCGGGACCGGCTCGACCTACACGATCGGTCATTTCGCCGAGCGCATCCTGCGGCTGATGGGCGTCGAAAAGGAAATCGTGGCGGACGCCGCGCGCATGCGTCCGGACAAGAGCGAAGTGCTCAAGCTGGTTTCCGACAACGCCCTGGCCGCGAAGGCGATGGGGTGGACGCCGAAGGTGGACCTCGACGAAGGCTTGCGCCAGAGCATCGAGTTCATCCGCAGCCATATTCACCTGTACCGTCCTACGGTCTACACCGTCTGAGGGGAGCGCCCATGAAAGCAGTCATCATGGCCGGCGGCAAGGGAACCCGTCTGCAGCCCTTCACCGCGTCGTTTCCGAAGCCTCTCATGCCCCTGGGCGACATGCCGGTGCTCGAGCTCCTCTTGCATCAGCTGCGCCGCGCCGGCGTCGACGAGGTCTACCTTGCCGTCAATCACCTGCACCACCTGATCCGGGCCTTCTGCGGCGACGGTTCCCGTTTCGGCCTCACCATCAACTACAGCCTCGAAGACAGCCCGTTGGGAACGGCGGGTCCCCTGGGCGGACTGCTGGACAAGGTCGGCGAGAACTTCATCGTGACCAACGGGGACCTGCTGACCACCTTCGACATCGCGAAGTTGATCGCGACGCACTCGGAGCGCGGTTCCGATGCGACGATCTGCGTCTACGAGCGGGAGGTCAAGATCGACTTCGGCCTCATCCAGGTCGGGCCGGACATGAGTCTCACGGGCTACCTCGAGAAGCCCATGAACAAGCACCTGGTCAGCATGGGCCTCTACGTGCTGCGTCGCGATGCGATCGCCCCCCACGTGCAACCCGGCGTGCACCTGGACATGCCGGACCTGCTGATGAAGCTGCTGAACTCGGGCAACAAGGTGCACTGCCACCAGCAGCCGGAGAGCTTCTGGCTGGACATCGGCCGCCCCGAGGATTACGCCACGGCGCAGAAGATGTTCGAAGAAAGCCGCGAGCTTTTCCTGCCCAGCTAGGCGATGCGAGTACTTGTCACCGGCGCGAGCGGATTCCTCGGGCGCGCCGTTCTCCAGCAGTTGCAAGGGCGCGGACTGGAGGTTTTTGCGGTCAGCCGTAGCGCACGCCCGCGCGTTGCCGACGCGCAAGGCATCGTCCTGTCGCGCCCGGACGATGCGGAAGCCGTCCGCGCGACGATGCAGGCCGTCGAACCGCAGATCGTCATGCACCTGGCCGGCATCTCCTCGGCGGCCAGCTACTCGGATCTCTATCGCGCGAACGTCGTCTTTGCCGCGAACCTGCTGGATGCATCGGCGGCAATGCCTGTCGCGCCGAGGGTGCTGCTGGTCGGCAGCGCCGCCGAGTACGGGCCTGTGCCCGAGGCGCATTTGCCGGTGACCGAAGACTTTGCCTGCCGCCCGAACACCGCCTACGGAATCAGCAAGCTGGCCCAGACGAACCACGCGCTCGCCGCCGCCATGGGTGGGTTGCCGGTCGCGGTGGCGCGGCTCTTCAATCCGATCGGCGCCGGGATGCCCAGGACCCTCGCACTGGGCAGCTTTGCCGATCAGATCGCGAAGATGGGGCGGCAGGGCGGCGAACTGGCCACGGGCGACCTTGACGTGGTCCGCGACTTCATCGACGTCGACGTGGCTGCGGCCGCGTTGGTCGAAGTGGCGCTGAAGCATCGAGGCAATGGAGAGATCGTCAACGTGTGCAGCGGGCGCGGCCAGAGTCTGCTCGAGTTGACCCAGCGGCTGATCGCCGTATCGGGCGTGCCCGTGAGTTTGCGGCACGATGCCTCCCGACGCGGGAACAGCAATGTGCGGTCATTCGTGGGCAACCCCGGGCGACTGCAGGCGCTCGGATTCAGCCTTTCGAACCCCGACATCGACGCGCTCTTGACGAGAATCCTGGAAGCCGCTCGAGCACAAAACGAATCCACATGATCTGCTGCGCGTGCTCCGGCACTCTTTTTCGTGACTTCGCGGTCCGCGCGGACGGCATGCAGATCGTGCAATGCTGCGAATGCGGGCTCGGCGTCGTTGGGCGGATGCCCGACAGCACCGCCGCCTTTTACGCCGACGGCTACTACGGCAACGCATCCGGCACCGGCTATGACGACTATGGCTTCATGGCCGAGCACGGGCTCGGCTGGGCCGCGGCGATGGTCGGGTTGATGTTCGACGGCGGCCGGATCCTCGACATCGGCTGCGCCGACGGGTATCTGCTCGAAAAACTCGGTCCCGGGTTCGAGAAGTTCGGCATCGAGGCGAACGCCACCGCTGCCGGGCAGGCACAGGCCAAGGGCGTGCGAATCCTGGAAAACGACCTGCTGGCGTCGTCGTTTGCCCGTGAATGGCCTTCGGCCTTCGATGTCGTGACGGCCATTGCGGTCTTCGAGCACCTTCTCGATTTTCGCCGGGGTTTCGAGGCGGCGATCGGCGCGCTCAAGGGCGATGGCGCCCTCCTGTTCGAAGTGCCGCTCATGTCTTCGAGCCATAGCAACGCGGCATGGATGAAGGGCTCGTTCGAGCACATCTTCTATCCGACCGAAGCGTCGATCCGCTATGTCGTGGAGACGGCGCTGGGCTGTCGCCTCGTCGGCTCGGAGGTGGTCATTCGCGACTACGGCTCGACCTATGTCGGCCTGGTCACTCGAAGCGCGGCGCGGTCCGCGAGTCTGGGCGAACTGCTCGAGCGCGTGATGGCCTCGGACTTCGCACATGGCAGCGATGCCGAGACCGCCGCGGCCACGCAACTCCACCTTCTGCACGCGGCGAACTCGACCGAGGCGACAGTCAGCGCGCTCGCGCGGCTGCCTGTCGACGGGGTCAATCGCCCCCTGCTGGCGCGGATCGGCCAGCTCTGGTCGTTCGATATCGAGAGACTCCGGGCCAGCGAACTGCGCGCCGCGCAGGCCGAAGCCGAAGCGCGCGCGTCGCAGGCGGCCGCGGCGAAGCTGGAAGAGATGCGATGGCACGTTGCGGCCGTGACGCACCGCATCCGTGCGATCGAGGGCAGCACGATATGGCGCGCGACCGGTCCGTTGCGCCGGATCGGCAGCCTGTCGCCCAAGCTCGCCAAGAGACTGAACCAGCTTGCGAAGCTCGTCTGGTGGACGGCGCAGGGCACCTTGCTCGACCACCTCCGCGAGTACCGACGCAAGCGGGCTGCGGCGATCGTGGAAACCGAGGCCGCAGAGTCTTCGTCGCGGGTCGAATTGCTGGCCGACACCGGCGTCGTGGCGGGTGAAGCCGACCCGCCGGCCGACCAGCCATGGCCGTCCGACCGTCCCTTGGTGAGCGTGGTGATCCCGTGCTTCAACTACGGTCACCTGGTCGAGGAAGCCATCGAGTCGGTGTTCGCGCAGACCTTCGTCGACCTGGAGATCATCGTCGTCGAGGGGGGATCGACCTCCGCCGAGTCCCGGGCCTTGCTGGCAGCCGCGACGAGCAAGGCGGACCCATCCCGCTTGCGCGTGATCTGGCAGGACCGGCCCCATCGCGCGGGCGCCAACAGAAACACCGGGATCAGCCACGCGCGCGGCAAGTACATCTGCTGTCTGGATGCCGACGATCGCCTCGCGCCAACCTACATCGAAAAAGCGGTCTTCGTGCTCGACGAAGGCTACGACGTCGTCTCTCCGGCGCTGCGCTTCTTCGGCAAGCGATTCGAGGTCTGGGCGCCGCAGGAGCGGCCGACGCTTGACATGCTGCTCGAGGGCAACCAGGTGCTCACTTGCGCGCTGTTCCGCAAGGCGCTCTGGAAGGCGTCAGGCGGCTACCGAGACTCCGACCCCGCCACGGGCCATCTGCACGAAGACTGGCTGTTCTGGGTCCGTCTGGCGGCGTTGGGCGCGCGGTTCCTGAACCTTCGCGAGCCGCTGTTTCACTACCGCAGCCACGAAGGCACGCTGAGCAACAGCAAGTCGGTGCTCGACCTCCGCGACCAGCGACTCGAGGTCCGCCGCTTGAACAGCGACGTGCTGACGCCCGAAGCGATCGCGAGGGCGCGCGAGCAGAGCGGTCCGGCGCCACTCCCTCCGCAGGCGTTTCGCCAGGCAAGGCGCCACGAAGTGGCTGCCTCGACGGGTCCGACCCTGCTGCTCGCCATGCCCTATCTGGTGCTGGGCGGTGCCGAGCGGCTGTTGAGCGCCATCGTCGGCCACCTCGTGAAGAGCGGCTGGCGCGTGGTCGTGGTGACCACGGTCGCCGTCGACGAGTCGCACGGCGACACGACCGACTGGTTCGAAGCTGCGACGCCCGAGATCTTCCATCTCCCCCGCTTCCTCGAGGCGGCCCGCTGGAAGGATTTCGTCGCTCACATCTTCGCGTCGCGCCAGATCGACCTCGTGTGGGTTGCGGGAAGCGCCTTTTTCTACGATTGCCTGCCTGCGCTGCGGCTGCGCAATCCGCACCTCCGGGTGGCAGACCTGCTGTTCAACACGCTGGGCCATACGGCCAACAACAGAAGGTATGCGGACTGCATCGACCTGACCTTCGTCGAGAACACCGAGGTGCGCGACTGGCTGCTGGCGGCCGGCGAGCGCCCGGACCGGATCTGCCTGGTGGAAAGCGGCGTCGATCTGATCGAGAACGCGCCGGCGAAGGATCGTGCGGCGGTGCGCAAGGACTATGCCCTGCCCCTGGACACCGTGCTGGTCGGCTTCTTCGGTCGCTGGTCGGAGGAAAAGGATCCGCTCGGGTTCGTTGAGATCGCAAAGCGCGTGCCAGCGGAACTCAAGGTCAGTTTCGTCATGACGGGGGCAGGACCGCTGGAAACAGAGTTGAGGAAAGCGATCGCTGCCGCGGGCTTCCCGCCGGGACGATTCATGCTGAAGGGCGCAGTGTCGGATCTCAAGCCCTATCTGCGCGCCTCCGATGTGCTGGTGCTGCCATCGCGCCTGGACGGCCGGCCCAACGTCGTCATGGAGGCGCTCGCCAGCGGAGTTGCTGTCGTCGCGTCGCAAGTGGGCGCGCTGCCGGAGATGTTCGAAGCGTCGCGCCAGGGTCACCTGTGTCCTGTCGGTGACTATGACTGCTTCGCTCAGCGCATTGTCGAACTGGCGTCCGACAAAGACATGTTGAAACGCTTCAAGCGGGACGCACGCTCTTTCGCGGAGCGTCGACTCGATATTCGGACGATGCTCGAGGCCTACGAGCATCGAGTGCGTGCTCTCATTCAGAGTACTTGAGCGTCATGGGCTCGAGGTGCCTGGCGTTGGGTCCGTCGACCTGGGTCTCCGCGCAAATGAAAAACTCTGGACATCGCTGACCACCAGTCGCCAATCGGACACGGACGCCGGCCCACCAGGATCACCGGCGCAGCGAATGTTTACGATCTGGGAGTAAATCTAATTAATACTATTGCAAGACTTGTGGTAATCGTGGGCTTTGTTGTTATGAGCGATCAGAGGTCAACAATGTCTCAATGAATGAGGCAAAATGATGGCAAATTGCAAATTTCTCGCCTCGAACTGGGTCCGAAATTTAGCGGTGAGAAATTTTGAGCGTCAACGGTGGTCCTTGAGGATCTCCGAGAAACTTAACAGCCAATCAAAGTGACCTGCATAGGTCCGCCTTCTGCAGGCTCAATCAATGGCTGTGGTCGGGAATTTGGCGATCGTTTGCTTGCGAGTGAGTGATCCGGTGGCGCGCCTTGCGGACAAATGGCCCGATTCAGCCGTCGCTTCGCAACTGTCTGCGAGGGATCAGGAGATGTTTGAGTGATGAGTGTGTGCGATTTCGAAAAAGCGCTCGCTGGGCGCAAGGTTCTGGTGACCGGCCATACGGGATTCACTGGAGGGTGGGCTTGTCTCTGGCTGCGATCGATCGGCGCGTCCGTCGCCGGATTTGCACTGCCGCCGGAAACCACGCCATCACTCTTTGCGGCCGCTGGCATTGAGGCCGAAATGTCTGAGAGCACGCTGGGCGACATCTGCGACTATGACACCCTGCTCGGTGCGATGCGGAAATTCGAGCCCGAACTGGTTCTTCACTTGGCCGCCCAACCGTTGGTGCGGCGCTCATACCGGGAGCCGCTTCGGACCTTCGAGGTCAACGCACAGGGCACGGCCCATGTGCTCGAAGCGGCGCGCAGTACAGGCAGCGTGCGCGGCGTGGTTTGTGTGACCACTGACAAGGTGTACCGCAACAACGAGTGGCCGTGGCCCTATCGCGAGAACGATCCGCTCGGAGGCAAAGACCCTTACAGCGCGTCGAAGGCTGCTGCAGAGATGGTGATTCAGAGCTATGCCGCCTCGTTTCCGTTCGCAGAAGGTAGGGGTCCGGCCATCGCGACCGCGCGAGGTGGCAACATCGTTGGTGGCGGAGACTGGTCGCAGGACAGGCTCATTCCCGATTTCGTGCGCAGCCTCGTGGATGGCACGAAACTCACATTGCGTTATCCCGAGGCCACGCGACCGTGGCAACACGTCCTGGCCCTGGTGCACGGCTACCTGCTGCTGATGGCGAATCTGCTGAGTCCCCAGGCACAAAGCTTTGCGCGTGCGTGGAATCTCGGGCCGCAGGAACTCAAGCACTACCCGGTGCGCGAAGTGCTCGAGCTGATGGGCAGTGAATGGCAGCGTCCGGAACTTGAGTTCATGAACAATCCGTTGCCGGAAGCCGGTGCGTTGGCGCTCGACAGTTCCATCGCTCGCAACCTGCTTGGCTGGCAGCCGGCGTGGGACACGCATCGCGTGATCCGAGAAACCGCTGCCTGGTACCGCAACTACTACGCCGCGCCAGAGTCTGCGAAGGCGTTCACGCTCGCTCAGATCGAAGCCTGGCGCAAGGACATCGCCGCATGATGTATGTCATTGGGGGGCGCGGCCGCCTGGGCCGCGCGATCGTCAAGTCTCGCCCTGAAGGTCAGGTGATCGCGCTCGACCGCGAGATTTATCGGGACTGGTGGCAGAGTAGGGCGAGTGCATCGATCAGCCGCTTCTTCGAAGCTTCGGCCCCGGGTTCTGTGGTGCTGGTCGCCGCCGGCGTACTCGACCCGGCGTTGTCGCGCGAAGAGCACCAACGGGTGAACGTCGAATTGCCTACGCGTGTCATCGAGGGCGCTTGTGCAGCGGGTCTTCGCGTCGTCACCTTCGGCACGGTGATGGAACGACTCGTCGCGCCACAGAACGCATACGTCGCCTCCAAATCCGAACTCGGTCGCATCGTTGCGGAACGGGCAGCAGCCGGCGACGCTGTCACTCATCTGCAGGTCCATACGTTGTATGGCGGTGGCGATCCGGCGCCGTTCATGTTTCTCGGCCAGCTATGCAGGGCATTGAGTGAGTGCCAGCCGTTCGAGATGTCTCCGGGTGGCCAGCTTCGCGAATATCACCACGTGGACGATGATGCGGCAGCCGTCCGCGCGGTACTCGACGCCGGCATAGACGGCGTACTGGCGTTGAGTCATGGTGCGCCCTGCACTTTGTTGGAACTGGCGACCCACGTATTCAATGCGCTGGAGCGCATCGACCTGCTGCGCGTCGGTGCACGTCCGGCGCCGCCGGACGACAACTACGCCGCTGTGCTGACGCGCCCCCCAGTGTTGGAGCATGTGAGTTTCCGGCCGGCACTGCAGGGCGTCACTGCCTACGTACGGGCTGTCCTCACCGACTTGTCATCGAAGCAAGAATGAACGACGAAATCAAGCTTGCCTCAGCGCGCCGCCCGCTGATCTCCATCGCAATCCCGGTTCTCAACGAGGCTGGCAACATTGGTGCGCTCTATTCGCGACTCATCGCCTTGGCGCAGCGCATGGCCGATCGCTGTGACCTCGAGTTCGTGTTCACCGACAATCACTCGAGTGACGAGACGTGGCAGATGCTGACACAGCTTGCCGACATCGACCCTCGCGTGCGTGCCATGCGCTTCTCGCGCAACTTCGGGTTCCAAAGTTCCATCCTCGCGAACTACCTGCACACCAACGGTGACGCCGTCCTCCAAATCGACGCAGACTTGCAGGACCCGCCCGAGATGCTGGAGCAGTTCTTCCAGTTGTGGCAGCAGGGGGCCCATGTCGTGTATGGAATTCGCCGAAAGCGACCCGAGGGCTGGCTGCTTCATGCGGTGCGTCGCGTTGGGTACTGGGTGATAGACAAGGTGAGCGAGCATCCAATCCCGCGTGACGTAGGCGACTTCCGGTTGGTCGATCGCGCGGTGATCCGTGCCATTGCGAAGGTTCGTAGCGTCAATCCATATCTGCGCGGGATGATCGCCGGCATGGGCTTCGAGCAGATCGGTGTCCCTTACGACCGTGATGCACGTACTGCTGGTGAAAGCAAGTTCAATCTCATGCGGCTCCTGCGCCTCGGATTGACTGCGGTCTTCAATCATTCGACCGTGCCACTGCGCATGGCGTCTTTCGTCGGCGCAGCAATCCTGGTCGCCAGCCTGTTCGGTGCAGCATATTACTTGTTTGTGCGATGGACGCAGCCGGATCTTCCTCGCGGCTTCATCAGCGTGCAGTTGATGGTGTTGTTCGGCATCGGCCTCAATGCTTTTCTGCTTGGCATCATCGGCGAGTACATCCTGCGAATCTATCGCATGCTGCGTGCAGACCCGATCGCGATCATCGAGCGCACGCTGAACATGCAACCCGACGAATTGAAACTCTGAATGATGAAAGAAAGACAATGAAAGCAGTCATCCTTGCGGGTGGCCTTGGCACCCGCATAGCCGAGGAATCCGACACCAAGCCCAAGCCCATGGTCGAGGTCGGCGGCCGTCCTTTGCTGTGGCACATCATGAAGATCTACGCGCATCATGGCGTGAAGGACTTCGTGATCTGCCTTGGCTACAAGGGATACGTCATCAAGGAGTTCTTCGTCAACTACTATCGACACATGTCGGACATGCGTATCGACCTTCGCAACGGCGACACGCAAATACTCGACAGCCAAGCCGAAGACTGGCGCATTACGTTGGTCGACACCGGCGCTTCGACGCAGACCGGCGGCCGCCTCAAGCGTGCAGCGAAGTATCTCGACAATGAGACCTTCTGCCTCACTTACGGCGACGGCCTGTCCAATGTCGACATCGGCGCGGAGATTGCATTCCATCGCGAGCATGGCAAGCTCGCTACCGTGCTCGCGGTGCAGCCGCCCGGCCGCTTCGGCGTGCTGAACATCGATGGCGCGCACCAAGTCACTTCGTTCGAAGAGAAGCCCAGCGACGAGATCGGCTGGATCAACGGCGGCTTCTTCATCCTGGAGCCGGGGGCCATCGACTACGTGGCCGACGACACGACATCCTTTGAGCGTGCGCCCCTGATGAACCTGGCGCGTGACGGACAACTCAAGGCCTGGCAGCATCACGGCTTCTGGCAGCCCTGCGACACCCTCCGCGACAAGCGCGAACTCGAGCAACTCTGGACTGCTCAGCAGGCGCCCTGGTATGTCTGGTAGCGATTTTCCTGGCGAAACGACGGGCAAGAAGTCTGCGCCCGGCGCGGCGGGCGTGCAGCCTGACAAGATCGACTTCGACGACTATTCGGCCAACTACGATCAACTGCTGCGCGAGAGCACGAAGCTCTATGCAGACGACTCGGAGTACTTTGCGAAGTACAAGGTTGACCTGATTCGCGATGCGGCCGCCGGAGCGCGCACCCCTGTGCGCCGCGTCCTCGAGTACGGATGTGGCACAGGCCGCAACATTGGATACCTGTGCGCCGCTTTTCCGGAGGCTGAGGTGGTTGGCACAGACGTCTCGATCGAGAGCTTGCGCATCGCGCGAACCAGCCACCGCAAGCAGCGATTCGAAGTCGAGCAGGCCGGCCTGGAGTTGGGTCGCTTCGATCTGATCTTCGTCGCGAGCGTGTTCCACCACATTCCGCCAGCTGTGCGCGCCGAGGTGATGTCGACCCTGGCGGATCGGCTGACGCCGGGCGGCTCGATCGAGGTTTTTGAACACAATCCTTTCAACCCGGTCACGCGTCGCATCGTGAACACCTGCCCTTTCGACGCCGATGCGATCTTGCTCAAGCCGGCCGAACTGCGGAGTCTCTTCGCCAGCGCCGGCCTGCATCGACAACGACAAACTTACTGTCTCTTCGTGCCGCCGCGCCTCAAATGGCTCTTGCCACTGGAGCGATTCTTGGGCTGGCTGCCGCTGGGAGGTCAGTACTGGATCAGCGCGGGCCGGTCGCCATGATGCAACTGCTCCGCTACGGTGTCGTTGGGGCCCTGAACAGCGGAATAGGCTATGCCGTCATCTTTGTGTGCATGGGCGTGTTCGGCTGGCGCCCAGTGACCAGCAACATCGCTGGCTATGCGGTGGGCATCGTGATTTCTTTCGTGCTCAATCGCAATTTCACCTTTCGCAGCATCGGTGCTGCGGGCGGCGAATTGAGGCGGTTCCTGCTGATCTTCGCGCTGGCATACCTGGCCAATCTCGCCGTTCTTCTGGTCATGGTTCATTGGGTCGAGATGGCGGCCGGATGGGCACAGGTGGTCGCAGGTGTGGTCTATTTCGTCCTGTCCTTCGTGCTCAGCAAGTACTACGTGTTTGCCGATCGCTCCCAGCAACGGGGCGGCCGTCGGCCAGATCGTGCCTAGTCGTCTGCAGGAAGTTGCCGTCTCGCACCGGGCCACGGAGCTCAGTCGAGTTCACCTGCCACCAGTCTGACCTGTCGATGCATCTTTGATTGCAGCGTAGCTTCTTTTGCGGCCGAATCGGCTTCGACTTGCATGCATTGCCGACTGCACGGGTGCCTCCTGCAATGCTGCGTCACGTCGAAGTCAACTGAAAATAAGATTTTCAGGGCGGACTATTTGTCGCGAAGCAAACTAGCTTTTCAGGCAAATAATTGCCATGTCATCGACAACGGCTACCGACTCAGCGTCGGGCCACGGTTGCTTGGTTTTGCAATAATCATTTCCAAAATCTGCCTTGGAGCCCGTTGCACTTTTAAAGTCCAACCCAGAAATTTCTGACAGCAGGGGTACTTTGCTGTATTCCACCAAAAATGCCGAAACGTTCATGTCGCCTCCCGTTGTTCGCAGCCTGGTGGTATAGGGCCATGGCCAAGAACCTTTGCTGATATGGATAAACTTGACTTTTCTATAATCTGGATGCAGTTCAAGGCGTGCGATCATCCGATTTGCCATCAGCGTATCCCATTGATTGATTCTTTGTTGATCGGTCAATATTTGATTGCTCAAAAAAACAAATCCTACCAAGATCATTGCTCTCGCAATTAATAATGTCGATTTTGCGAGGCGATGCTCCGAGGTTTTCGTACAAGAATCGGCCAAAAGAAAAACAAACCCGATGATGACAGACACATGCGAGACTACCCTGGGAACTGGCCACCAAATCGCAAAGGGCAAAATGACTCCAAATGAAATCGGGATCAGCAGCAGTAAAGCAAAAATTCCAACCGAAAGGCTGCGTACGGAATTCTTCGCAACGCTTCCTCTGAGCAAATGCCAAAATATTTTCGACAAAGACAGTACAAGCATTGCTGCAACAAGAAACTTCAATTTCCCGGAAAAAACTGGCTCGGAACGCCAATATATATCGAAAAATGACGATGATGCCTGATTCCAGCGATTGGGGATCTCGTCAATCCTCAATGTCCTTGACATGCTTAGGCCGGAGCTGATCCCCGATAATTTGGTCAGCCAATTTGTTGTGGCGAAAATAAGAATGGCAATGGAGCTTGTAAAGAAAAGTGTTGTCGCTCGCTGGCGAGATATGTTGTTGGCAGCCGATGAGTGGCCGCCGTTGATATTCGAAATTTGTCCGAATGCAAATGCGAATATAATGGCAACTGCGAAGTAATTGATGAAAACCTGATAGGTAAACAGCATGGCAACGGTGGCAGCGAGCGAAGCTGCTCTTGCGCGCCAAGTTGCGGGGCGCAACAATGTCATTTCCAATGCCACAATGGAAAATAACAAAGCTACGCTGTAAAAAGGCAAGGCTACCTTGAAGGTGAATATTTCCGCCAGATAGGGATGCGCGGCAATTATGGCCCCGACAATGCCTGCTGTCGGCAATTTTTCCAGTCCAACAAATCGGATAAGGGATAGCAGAAATGCTGCTTGCAGAAATAAGGCTGCAATTCCCGTGGAAAAATACAGATCCGAGATATTGACGTCAATAGTTTTGATGAACCAGACGATGGCCGCCGTGATGTAGCGGCCCTGGGAGAAAAACAACCCAAAATCTGTGGCCCCATCAGCCGAGGCAAAGACGTAGTCATCAATTGCATAGCCGGGAAAGACGACAAGTCCTCTGGCCATTGCGACAGTAGCGAGAATAATTAGAAAGAGCCGAGTGTTTGGTCTGTCAATGTCATTCAATTTATTTGACAATAAATGCATTTATTCGTGGCTCGTGTTGATTGTTTCAATTGATGCTGCGGCACTGCTGTTCGCTGCGACTATGTCTTTCTAGCAGTTTATCCCATTGGCCGACCGTTTCCGGCCGCGCGCCGCGAGTTCAAGAGAGTTCGGCGCATACAATCACATCACGCCTACGCGATGCTGCGGGCGTTTCCCGGCGCAGCATCTACGACAACAGCCCACCCCGCATTGCGGTGGCAAGGAACGCTGCGACAAGGAGCGCGACGTCCACGCGCACGCATCGAAAGAAGCTCGGTGGCCCGTGTGCGACTCAGTTGTCACTCCGTTCGAAACAAAGTCAACGTACCAGTACATCGGATAATTGAAAAACCGCTTGGAAGCGCTTCCGACTGGAATTGACGCTAAAGCCGAGTTCGCCGAACCTCCAGATTTTTTTCGATGCAGCGCGGGCCCCCGCGGGGCTAAGTAGGCGCTATGCGAAAAGTCGTCGAAGTCGAGAATGTGGCAAAGGAAATCGGCCAAGAACTCAATCGATTTCGCAATGCACGGCCTCCGCCGCATATGCGCTTGCGACCGCCGATCGCTTGACGAAGGCGCGCATGAAGCGCCGGCTAGCGAGGCCTTGCAGCCAGCGCCAGCATGGTGCCGGCGAGACGGGTGGGCGAAAGGCGCGCGAGTGCCTTGGCCCGGCCCTTGTCCGCGATCTCCTGCGCGGATGCGGGCGCCGCGAGCAATCGCTCCAGCGCGAATGCGAGTTCGTGAAAGTTCCGGTAGGTGACCAGTTCTTCCCCGTCGATGAACTCTGCCTCCAGGACTTCGTCGGTGGAGGCCACCACCAATGCGCCGGCCGAGAAGGCGGCCATGGCCCTTTCACGGCCGCCTGTCCTGTGTGCGATCGGGCACACGACGGCCTTCGACTCGGCCATGGTGTCCAGGAGATCGGCGAAGCTGGTGCTGCCGATGAACCGCGAATTCGGACCCGCCGCAAACTCGGCCTGCAGCTTCGCGTCCCCCACGATCGTGAGTGGCAGGTGCCGAGTCGCATCGAGCAGCATGCGTTGCCGCTGCGCGGCCACGTGGTCGACGACCGACGACAACAGGAACCTCAGGTCCGGATGCTTGAGGTCGGCCGCGATGCCGGTTTCCTGGAGCGCGATGAGCGTCTGCACCCAGGGGTCGATGTCGAGGTCCGTCGATGCGCGATCCGCAACGCTGTCGAAAATCTCGCGGAACACGCGACTCTTGTAGCCATGGGCGCCGTCGTGGCGCCCCCGCATCTGTTCGGGGCGCAAGTCGGCCAGCGGCAGGAGGATGTCGATCGGACGGTCGGCCAGCGGTTTGGGCTCACTTCGGACCGAGGTCGGGAAGGCGATGCCGGGCACTGTCCGAACAGACCCCATCCCGGCGAGTCGCGCCAGGTAGGCATAGCCATAGTCCGTGACCATCAGCTTTCGTATGGGACCGACGGAGTCGATCTGATGCCTCATGTCCTCATGGATCGGGCAATCGTCCACCAGGTCGAGCAGCGGCTTCCCGTAGTGCTCGAAGGCCGGCGTCAGGTAGCCGGGGGTGGCCGAGGTCAAGAGCAGCTCCGACCCGAAACCGTTGAAACACACGAAGAACTTGCAGTCCGGGTCCGCCAGGGCGGCCGAGACTTGCCGGACATCCTTCTTGTACTCGAAGGTGCGCGTCGTGAATCCCAGCGATCCGAAGGCCGCCGCGAGTTCTTCCGCGAAGACGGCGCTGCGCGATCGGTCGACCGGATCGGCCGTCGTCAGGATCACGGCATAGCCCGCGATGGCGACCGGACTGGACGCGTCCGGCAGGGAGTGGGTGGTTTCCATGGGCTAGGGCTTGCGTGCGACGCGCTTCGCGACGCGGGACAGCCCGGCGCGCAGCTTTCTCGCAAAGGGGGAACGAAGGACCGTGATCACGTGTTTCTCGAGCCGCGGCATGGGGGCCGCCGCGGGCAGACCGAGGTCGCGCGCGAGGTGTTCATGGGCATCGACCAGGGCGTCGTGGCGCGCCTGCGCGGCCTGGAGCTGGCGCGCGCTTTCGGCTTGGTGGGCGACGAAACCGCGATCGAGCTTCTGATACTCGAGCAGCAGGTTGTCATGTCGGCGCTCGGTGTCGGCAAGGCCCTCGGTCGCACCCCTGACCTCCATGACCAGCGCGTCGCGGATGCGCTGCAGGCCATGCAGATCGGCACTCAGGCGCTTGTTGGCATTGAGCAGCGGCGTGAGCCCACCGTCCATCGCGCTGAGCGAAGCCGCGGGACGGATCACCAGCGCCTCGGCGGCCAGGAGTTCGTTGGTGATGAGTCGGCATCGGGCCCAGAGTTGACGGTCCGTATCGAACACTTCGATGAACTTCTTCCAGTTGGCGTAGGCCATGCGGTACAGGCGCTCGGGATCTTCGATCAGCTCGCGGATCCGTTGGATCGTGCGTTCGACGTCGAAGTCGAGCAGGACGATGTCCACGTTGTCCTCGAATGCAACGTTCATTCCGAGCGGGTCGCTGATGCAGTTGAGCACGCCCCTGAAGCCGGCCTCCATGCAGGCACCGGTCGGGAATCCGTCGAATGCCCCGCTGTCGTCGTTGGTCGGCCGGTTGACCGACAGGATCAGGTCCATGGTCGGGTAGAAGTCGGCGAAGAAGCCGTTGGGCTGTTTGCCGTGAAAGGTGATCCGGCCTTCCGCCGAGCCCAGCGGCAGCTGGTCGGGGGTGTAGTCCCCGACCACATGAAAGCGCAAGTGAGGGTGCAGCGGTGCGAGCGCCTGCGCGACGGCGATGAAGGGGTCGTAGCCCTTCTTGCGCGTGTCGTCGCCGTAGCGGTGCGCGACGAAGCAGATGTCGATGGTCGGCTTGTGCTCAGGGTAGCGGCGCTTGTCGCGCAGGAAGTCGAAGTCGTTGCGCGTGTCGTAGACCCCGCCGTAGACGAACTCGATCTTCGATGGCGCGCAGCCGATCTTGTCGATCAGATAGTCTCTCGACAGGTTCTGCGTGACGATGATCTTCCGGCACAACTCAGAGGCGCACAGCGCCTTCAACTTCTCGTCGCTCTCGGCGACGTTCGCTTCGAAGCCTCCGCCCGGGTAGAGCTGCAGCACGAAGGGGATCTGCCGCTCCTGGAGGTGCGGAAACACCTGCCACGCGTTGTTCAGGAACGTGACGTAGGCGAGCCGGGCGACGATGCGGTCCAGCGCCGTGCGGTGCACGACCTTCGGCTTGATCTGGTCCGGCAACCCGCTGTTGGCCAGGACCTCTTGGAGACTGCCGTTGGAAGCCCAGCCGTGCCAGCCTTCGGTGCAAACGAGCCGGGACGAGTCGAAATATGACAGGTAGTGCGAATATTCGAGGGTGCGGAACGGCGAAAAGTCGGCCGGTACGATCTCGTCGACGATCAGCAGAGTGCAGAACTCGGGCGTCGTTGCGGAAGCTTGTTGCATGGCTCTTCCGGTCAAAGCGCGGCGACCTTGGCGAAGACCGCGGCGTAGGCCTCGATCATCCGCTGGCGATCGAAATGCTGCAGCGCGTGCTCTCGCGCGGCGCGCTTCTGCGTCTCGAGCGACTCGGGCTCCTGCTGCCATCCCACAAGCAGCGCATGAATGCGCTCGACGTCGGTGGGGTGGGCGAGAAAGCCGTTGCTACCCTCGCGAATCAGTTCAGGAACGCCGCCCACGGGGGCTGCAATGACGGGGAGGCCGCAGCCGTTCGCTTCCATGACGATCACGGGCCTGCCATCGAATTTCGACGGCAGGACGAGGGCATCCAGCTGATGCAGGGCATCTCGGGAATGTTCGATGAAGCCGTGATACGTCAAGCGAGACACGATGTCACTGCTCGCAACGCGCTCCTTGACCGCTGCTGCGTCGCCGCCAGCGCCGAACATCTCGAAGGCGAGTTCCGGGTTCAGGCGGCCCAGCTTCTCGGCCAGGTCGATGAACCCCATCGGGTTCTTCTCGGCGGACATTCGGCCGACGTAGCCGACCTTGAGCGCGCTCGACGCCGTTCGCCTGCCCCCCGGCGCAAACTCCTGCAGATCGATGCCGCTGTGCACGATTTCGACCCGCGGATCCGGCTTGGCCGACGATCGCTTGACGAAGTCGCTCATGAAGTCGCTTTCGACGATCACGGCGTCGATGCATCGCTCGTACAGGAAATGATTGAGCGTGTGGCCGAACTCGTTGTACAGGATGTCGGCGATCCGCAGTTCCGGCCGCCGTTCCTTCCAGTAGGGCAACAGGTGGTAGAGACCGGCCGCTCCGACCTGCAGAATCAGGTCGACCCCTTTGGCGGCGATGAAATCATGGATTCGCTCGAAGCGCTGGGTTTCATTGGCGGCCGACAGGTCGATCAGATCGTCGGTCGCCTGGAAGTCGGCCAGTGCGTCCTTCTGGTAGGTGGCGGATCCGTCGTCGCAGAACGCGACAGTGATCTCTGCACCGCCGGCCCTGAGGGCCCGGAAGATCTCGACGGAGAGCGCGCCCTTCACCAGGAAGGGGAGCAGGGCGAGGATTCTGGGCGCTTTCATTTCGTGAGGCTCCGGACCAGTCGCGACCAGGCGCGACGCGGGATCGCGGCAAGCCTGCGGCCCAGGGGGCCAATCGCTGCGTCGAGGGCTCGGTACTGTCGCTCCCAGTTCTCGCTTTGCGTGCGAAAGTACTCCCTTGCCTCGATGTAGGCCTTGATGTCGTTGAGGAGTTTCTCGACCAATTGGTAGGCTTCGGTGCTCGGGCCCATGAAGGTCAGGGTGCGTTGGCCGACGGCGGCGAGTTCCGGATGCGCCGTCGGGTCGGCAAGCAACGCCTTGAAGTGCGGGAAGTCGCCCATCGAGGGCGATTGCATCAGCATGCCGACCAGGCGGTGCGCCTGTATTGGCGGCAGTGCGCTGAGCGATGGATGACGGCCCACCCAGGCCACCATGCGGTTGATCGACGGCAGAAGAGCGCGGGCCTCCGCGAGCGGGACGAGGTTGCGCAGCGTGGCGTAGCTCATCTCCAGCAGCGTGCCGGTGGGGTCGGCGTGCGTCACTCCTCTGGCGTGCAGCCGGATGAAGGTGAGGCGTTGGGGTACCACGGCGAAGCGGCAGCCTTGCTGGAGGGCCCGGGTCCACAGTTCGTAGTCCGGTGCGCGCACCATGGCAGGGTCGTCCAGGCCAATCCGCCTGTGCGCAGAGGCCCGCACCATCGTGGAGGACCTGCACAGGTGGTTGGCACCGATCCACGTATCGACGAGGTTCAGGTCGTGTGGCTGGTTGACGATCTCCTCGAGCGCGCGGGCCGACGCGTGCCGCGCGTCGTTTTCGTCATGGAACGCGACATAGGTGCCGATGACGTCGAGCCGCGGGTCTTCGCTGGCGAGCCGCAACTGGATCTCGGCCTTGCGTGGGTCGATCCAGTCGTCCGCATCCAGGTTGACCAGCCACTCGCCGCGCGCTTCCTGGACGGCGCGGTTGTAGCTGGCCGCGCCGCCGAGGTTCTTCTCGTTGATGAACAACCGGATGCGCGGATCCGCGATGGCCGACACGACGGCGACCGAACCGTCGGACGATCGGTCGTCGACGACCACGATCTCGAAGTCCTGCACCGTCTGGTCGAGGATGCTCTGGAGGGTCTTGCCGATGTACCTTTCGTAGTTGTACGAGAGGACGATGTACGAAAGAAGCGGGGCCTTGCTCATTGCAGACAACCGGCGACGCGATCCAGATCGGCCTGCGAAAGCCCGTCGTGGAATGGCAATCCGATGACGCGCGGCGCCAGGGCGTCGGTCACTCGCAGGTCCGCTCTCGGCACGTCGGCGAAGGCCGGATGCCGATGGCACCCCAGGCCCCACCACCGGCGCCATTCGACCTTTGCTTCGTCGAGGCGCTGCGTGGTCGCCTCGACCTGGTCGGCCGGCACGATCGCGTTCAAGGTCATCGTCACCCAGCCGCTTCCGGCACCGCGCTGCAAGACCGCGGATTTGCCTTCCAGCCGGCAGGCGTACGCCGTCGTCAGGTCGCGCAGGGCCTGGACGTGGGCCGGCAACCCATCCATCACGGCCAGCCCCACGGCCGCCGCATACTCGGAAATGCGGTAGTTGCCTCCGCGCAGCGAAGACACGCGCTCGGCGCCGAGGAAGCCGAAGCCCGTCATGGCCGTTGCGCGCGCCGCGAAGTCGGGGTCCGCGCAGAAGATCGCGCCGCCCTCGCCGATCCCGAGGACCTTGGTTGCATGCAGGCTGACGCAGACCGGCTGGTGGCCGATGCCCGAGAGCGAGGTCACCGCCGCCGCGGCGTCGAACACGACCGGGACGCCGTGCCGTTCCTCGAAGGCCGCCCACGCTGCGAGGTCCGGCGGCGCCCCGAATGCGCTGACGACCAGCACCGCGGCCACCGGGCCGGGCACCGAATCGAGTGCCGCCGCGGCGATCTCGGGCGTGAGCGCCAGGGAGTTGGGATCCGTTTCGAGCAGATACGGCGTCAGGCCTGCATTGCACACGGCGTGCGCGCTGGCGATGAAGGTGAAGGCCGGCATCAGGCAGTGTCCGCCGCCGGGCCTGGCGCGCAGCCGCAAGGCGAGCTCGATCGCGGTCGTTCCGTTGGAGGTCAGGGTCGTGTGGCTGCCGCCGACCAGGTCACCGAGGCGCTGCGTGAACTCGCGCGTGAGCGGGCCGTAGTTGCTGTACGTGCGCGCCGAATCGATGCGCTCCAGATAGGGCATGAGCTTGGCCGCCGCCGGCAGTCTGGGCAGGAGGACCTTGATGGCCGGCAGTGGCGCGCGCGTGTCTTGATTGGGCATGGCTGGAGTGCTTGGAGCAGAGGGGCGATCGGAAACTGTCGAGAGTCAGCTGAGCAGGGGTGGGGCGGAGGCGCCGGCGTTGCCGCGGCGAATGGGGCGGGCCGGAACTCCCACGACCGTCGATCCGGGCTCGACGTCGCGGATGACCACGGCGCCGGCGCCCACCGTCGCCCAGGCGCCGATCACGACGCCCGGCGCCACCGAGACGCCCACGCCGAGGTTGGCGCCTTCCTGGACCCTGACGCGCCCGGCCAGCGACACCGACGGCCCGAGGTTGCAGAAGTCGCCCAGTACGCAGTCGTGCGCGATCGTGCAGCCGGGATTGATCAGGGCATGGGCACCCACCGCGACCTCGGTCGTGATGCTGGCGGGCCCGATGATCATGGCCCCCTCGCCGATCGACACCCAGGGGCCGATTGTGGCTGCCGGGTGGAGCACCGTCGCGAAAATGGCGCCTTCACCCAACGATGACGCCGCGCGCTGGCGAGTGCGGCCATCTCCGACCGCCAGTACGAAGCGCGCCGCAGGGTCCCGCATTGCGTCCAGGCTAGCCGCATGCACCGGCACCCCACGGATGTCCGAGGCTGCAAACCCGGGGTCGACGATGAAGCAGGACACGCGCTCCTGGGTCGCCAGCAGCGTGGCCAGCACTTCTCGACCCAGCCCGCCGGCGCCATAAATATGAACAGTCATCGCCAACGCCGCGGTAAATCAAGGATCCAGGGGGCGCCGCATCGCGGCAATCGAGGGAGGTGCATGGCTCTGGCCAGGGGGCGTTTGGTGCCGTCCGAACGCTGGATGATAAGCCGTCGCAGCCGGCCGCCCCATGCGTGACAAAATCGCGGTCCCGCCATGTTTATGCGGATTGTAATATTTGCTTACTTAAAGTCGGCTTAGCTTCGACCACTTCCCGAGACGGCCTGCCATGAAGATCACGCCCACAGAAATCCCCGACGTCCTCGTCATCGAGCCCAAGGTGTTTGGAGATGCCAGAGGCTTCTTTTTCGAGAGCTTCAACGAGCAGGCGTTCCATCGGGAGACCGGCGCCCAGGTTGCGTTCAGGCAGGACAACCACTCGCGCTCGGCCAAGGGGGTGTTGCGAGGGCTCCACTACCAGGTGAAGCAGCCTCAAGGCAAGCTGGTTCGCGTCGTGCGCGGCGCGGTGTTCGACGTCGTGGTCGACATCCGCCAGGGCTCCCCGACCTTCGGCAAGTGGGTCGGCGTCGAACTGACGGAGGAGAACCATCTGCAGGTGTGGGTGCCGCCCGGCCTGGCGCATGGTTTCCTGGTCGTCAGCGAGATGGCGGACGTCCTCTACAAGGCCACCGACTATTACGCGCCCGAGCACGAGCGCAGCATCGCCTGGAACGACCCGGCCATCGGCGTCCGGTGGCCGCTGGATGGCGCCCCCCTGCTTTCCGCCAAGGACGCTGTTGCGCCGACGATGGCCGACGGCCTTCGGCGCGACGCCGCATGATTCTCGTCACCGGCGGTGCCGGGTACATCGGTTCCCACATCTGCGCCGAGCTGGCGCGGGTGGGGCGCGACTTCGTGATCCTGGACAACCTGTCCAACAGCTCGATGGATGCCGTGGACCGGTTGCAGCAGCTGGTTGGCCGCGCCGTGCCCTTCCACGCGGGCGACGTGAGGGACACCGCGTTGCTCGACCGCATCTTCACCGAGCATGCCGTCTCATCGGTGATTCATCTCGCCGGGCTGAAGTCGGTGGCCGAATCGGTCGCCAATCCGATCGACTACTTCGACAACAACGTCGCGGGCACGGTCCGGCTGTTGGCGGCCATGCGCCGGGCCGATTGCAAGACACTGGTGTTTTCCTCGTCCGCCACCGTGTACGGTGCCGCGGCAACGATGCCGGTCACCGAGGACGCGCCCTGCATGGCGGTCAGTCCCTATGGCCGCACCAAGCTGATGGTCGAGGAGATGCTGTCCGATCTCCATGCCTCCGACCCGGCCTGGCGCATCGCCCGGCTGCGCTACTTCAATCCCGCAGGGGCCCACGAGAGCGGACTGATCGGTGAGAGCCCGCGTGGCACGCCCAACAACCTGATGCCCTACCTGGCGCAGGTGGCGAGCGGCGAGCGATCCGCCTTGACGGTGTTCGGAGGCGACTACCCGACGCCCGACGGCACCGGCGTGCGCGACTACATCCATGTGGTGGATCTGGCGGAGGGCCATGTGGCAGCGCTGGACTTCCTCGCGGACAACCCGCAGGACGTCGTCTTGAACCTCGGCACCGGCAGCGGCACCTCAGTGCTCGAGATGATTGCCGCCTTCGCCAAGGCGAGCGCGAGGTCCGTGCCTTTCGAGATCGCCGCCCGACGGCCTGGTGACGTCGCGACCTGCTTTGCCGACGTCGGCCGCGCCAGGCGCATCCTGGGCTGGACGGCCACGCGAGACCTCGACCAGATGTGCCGCGACGCCTGGCGATGGCAACTTGTTCGCAAGGGCTGAACCGGTATGACGACGACATCCGGCGCCGCGGCGCCGAGCCACCGTGCGCTGCTGGCGCTTTCAGCCATCGGCACTTTCTCGTTCCTGGGATGGGTGCTGTGGTTCTGCCGTTTCGGGATCGATTTCAGGGATGAGGGTTTCTACCTCGTCTCGATGTCGGATCCTTCCAAGTACGACATCTCCGTCACCCAGTTCGGCTTCATCTATCACCCGCTCTTCGCGCTGGTGCGCGAGAACGTCGCGGCCATCAGGCAGGTCAACCTGCTGATCACCTTCGGTGTCGCGTGGGCACTGGGCAACGTGGCGCTGAAGGCGTGCGCGCCGCCCGGGCTGCGGGCCGGCGCGAGGCTCGCGATCTCCGCGGCGCTGGCTACCGCGTCGCTGTCCTTCCTGCACATCTGGCTGCCGACGCCCAGCTACAACTGGCTGGTGCTTCAGGCCCTGCTGATCGCCTGCATCGGTTTGCTCATGGCGGAAAAGACGCTGGATCGCGGGAGCCTTGCCGGCTGGCTGCTGATCGGTGTCGCCGGCTGGCTGGCCTTCATGGCGAAGCCGACCAGTGCGGCAGGTCTTGCCTTGTGCGCGGTGCTGTACCTGATCGGCGCCGGCAAGTTCGCCCTCAGGCCTCTCATCCTGTCGGCCGTGGTGGCCGTCGTGCTGCTGCTCGGGTCGGCCTGGGCCATCGATGGGTCGATCATGGCTTTCGTGCGCCGCTACCAGACCGGGATCGCACTGGCCGAGTTGATGGGCGGAGGCCACAAGCTCTCGCTGTTCCTGCGACTCGGCGACCTCCAGCTCGAGCGCCCGACGCGCAATATCCTGCTGGGCAGCAGCCTGGTGCTCGCGCTGGTGGCCTGGTTGCTGAAGTGGGACTCGAAGGCGGCCGCGCGAGCCGGGTACGCGGGTCTCTGGCTGATGGGCCTGGGTGCGCTGGCGATCGTCTGCGGGTTCGCCCGGCAGTTGCTGACCATCGAGTACTACCGCGGGTTGCTTCTGGTGGCCGTGCCTTTCGCGGCATTGATCCTGGTCGGCCTGGGCGGCTGGCGGCGACTGTCGAGCGTGCCCCGCGCGCGCTGGTCACTGATCCTGCTGCTGTTCGTCCTGCCGTACGTGTACGTTTTCGGTACCGTCAACAACTACTGGTGGCAGATCAGTCACGCCGCCTTCTTCTGGGTGCTCGCGGCCGCGGTTCTCGTCCTTCCGGTTGGCGGCGAGCCGGCCCGGTCGATCGCGCCGGTGCTGCTTGCCGTTGCGCTCGGCGCGCAGCTGATCACCGTGGCGATCGTTCAGACCGGGATCGAGGCGCCCTACGGACAGGCGGTCTCGCTGAGGGACAACCACCGCAAGGTCAGCGTCGGGCGCCCGAATTCGACCTTGAGACTGTCGAACGGCTTCGGGGCGTACCTCGCGGATGCCGCTGAAGTCGCCAACCGCGTCGGCTTCGCCAGGGGCACACCCATGCTCGACCTGACGGGACGGTCGCCGAGCACCCTCTACACCATGGGTGCAAGCAGTACCAGCCAGGCCTGGGTCATCGGGGGCTACCCAGGCAGCAACAATCTTGCGGCGGCCATGATGAAGCGGGTTTCATGCGATGAACTCTCACGCGCCTGGTTGCTGACCCAGCCGGTCGGCACGACGAACATCTCGCCTGAGATCCTTTCAGGCTTCGGGGCCAACCTCAAAACCGACTATGAAATCGTCGGCACCGTGGTCATGTCCGAAAGCTTCAGCGGATACAGGGAACATTGGACGCAGCACCTGCTGAAGCCCACGCGGGGGGCCGAAACCGCGCGCGCGGCATGCGTCGCAGCAAGATCCGGAAATACATGAAAAGAGTGGCCATTCTCCAGTCGAACTACATCCCCTGGAAGGGGTATTTCGACATGATCGCGGCCGTCGACGAGTTCATCCTCTACGACGACATGCAGTACACGCGGCGCGACTGGCGCAACCGCAACCAGATCAAGACGCCGCAGGGCGTCCAGTGGCTCACGGTGCCGGTGCTGGTCAAGGGCAAGTACACCCAGAAGATCAAGGACACCGAGATCGACGAGGCAGGCTGGGCCGCGCTCCACTGGAAGGCGCTCGAACAGAACTACCGCCGGGCGCCGCATTTCGAGCAGATCGCGGCCTGGCTGGCTCCCATCTACCTGGAGCAGACCCACACGCATCTCTCGGCGCTCAACCGATGCCTGATCGACGCGGTCTGCCGCCAGCTCGGCATCGAAACCCGCATCACGAGTTCGTCGGACTATGTGTTGGCCGAAGGGAAGACCGAGCGTCTCGCCGATCTTTGCGTCCAGGCCGGCGCGACCGAGTACATTTCTGGCCCCTCCGCAAAGGGCTATGTCGATGAAGCCGTGTTCGAGGATCGCAACGTCGGCCTTCGTTGGTTCGACTATTCCGGCTACCCCCCCTATCCACAGCTTTGGGGCGAGTTCACGCATGGAGTGACGGTGCTCGACCTGCTTTTCAATTGCGCGGACAGTGCCCCGAGCTTCATGAGGTACGTGAAGAAATGAAGCTTTCCATCGTTGCGACGCTCTATCAATCGGAGCCCTACGTCGCCGAATTTTGCCGGCGCGCCAGCGCCGTGGCCCGCGAGATCGCAGGCGAAGATTACGAGCTCGTCCTGGTCAATGACGGGTCGCCGGATCGCAGTCTGGAAGTGGCCGTGCAGCTTGCCGCCGAAGATGCGCACGTGGTGGTGGTCGATCTCTCTCGCAACTTCGGCCATCACAAGGCCATGATGACCGGCCTGGACGCGGCAAGGGGCGAGCGCGTGTTCCTGGTCGACAGCGACCTGGAGGAAGAACCGGAATGGCTCCTCGGTTTCGCGCGGCAGATGGAGGCGGAAGGGAGCGACGTCGTCTTCGGCGTGCAGAGCGAACGCAGGGGAAGCGCGTTCGAGCGCCTGTCCGGCAGCATCTTCTACAAGCTCTTCCGGTTGCTGACCGGCATCGTCCAGCCCAACAACATCGTGACGGCCCGCCTGATGACGCGCCGCTACGTCGAGGCGCTCCTGCAGCATCGCGAGCGCGAGTTGAACATCGGAGGCCTTTGGATCATCACGGGCTTCAGGCAGTCCCGCCAGACGGTGGAAAAGCACTCCAGCAGTCCGACCACCTATTCGCTGTCGCGCAAGATCAGCCACCTGGTCAACGCAGTGACTTCTTTCAGCAGCCTGCCGCTGGTGTTCACCTTCTACGCGGGAGGGCTGATCTCGCTCACGGCCGTCTTCTACATCCTCCACCTGGCGGTGCGGTACTTTTCGGCTTCGTCTCCGCCCGGCGGCTACACCACCATCGTCGCATCGATCTGGCTCTTCTCGGGGCTCATCATCTTCTTCATCGGCGTACAGGGCATCTACATCGCCAAGATATTCTCCGAGGTGAAGCAGCGGCCCTACACCATCGTTCGCCACGTCTATGGGCGAGGCCGGGAGCAGGAGTGCAATTCATGACATCGACGATGGCATATCCTCGGCCTCGGTTCACAGGGGCGCCTGCGCACCTGGTGCCAAAATTTTTCTTACGATCGGAAAAGGCGTTGGTGATCTTCCTCGAAGCGAAACCTGTCATGGGGATCTGCAATGACTGACGACAACGGGACGGGTATCCTCGCCGACGTTGCGGCCTACTACTCGGACAAGCTGGCCGAGCACGGGCAAAGCCCGCGCGGCGTGGACTGGAACGGAGAGGAGGGGCAGACCCTGCGCTTCCGTCAACTGTGCAAGATCATCGATGCGCCCGGGCCCTTCTCGGTCAACGATCTGGGTTGCGGCTACGGTGCTCTCTACGATTTTCTTGCAGCGGAGCGGAAAGACCTCGGCTACCTTGGCGTCGACGTATCCGAGAGCATGGTCGAGGCTGCGAGGGAAAGATTGAAAGGCCACGCCGGCGCGCGTTTCATCCAGGCGAGTGTCCCGGACCAGGTCAACGACTACGGCATTGCGAGCGGCATCTTCAATGTTCGACTGGGCCGCACCGATGCCGAATGGCAGTCCTATCTCGAGGCAACGCTGGACGCGCTCGATCGGACCAGCCGGCTCGGATTCTCGTTCAATTGCCTGACTTCGTACTCGGACGCCGACCGGATGCGACCCGATCTGTACTACGCGGACCCGTGCCGTTTGTTCGACATCTGCAAGCGTCGCTATTCGAAGAACGTGGCCTTGATCCACGACTATGGCCTCTACGAGTTCACGATGCTGGTAAGGAAGCGAATATGACGAAGCGGCTTGTCATTTTTGGCGCGGGCGATATCGCCCAGCTCGCCCACTACTACTTCAGCGCCCAATCGGACTACGAGGTGGCTGGCTTCACTGTCGATGCTGCATTCATGGGCGCTCCGACTTTCTGCGGCCTGCCTGTGGTCGCGTTCGAGAGCTTGGCCGAACGGTTTCCTCCCGAGGATGTCGACCTCTTCGTCGCGCTCAGCTATTCGAAGCTGAACGCGGTCCGCAAGGAGAAGTACCTGGCTGCGAAATCCAGTGGCTATCGACTGGCAAGTTTCGTCAGCCCCGCGGCGACAGTGCTCAATGACGGTCTGATCGGAGAAAACTGTTTCATCTTCGAGGACAACACGATCCAGCCTTTCGTCCGAATCGGCAACAACGTCACCTTGTGGAGCGGCAACCACATAGGCCATCACTCGACGATCAAGGATCATTGCTTCATTGCGTCGCATGTGGTCGTCTCGGGCGGCGTGGAGATTGGAGAGCAGTGCTTCGTTGGCGTCAATGCAACGCTCAGGGATCACATCAAGATCGGTGATCGCTGCGTGGTCGGCGCCGGCGCCCTGTTGCTCGCAGACGCCGAAGCGGAAGGCGTCTACATCGGCCCCGCGACAGAACGGTCCAGAGTTCCGAGCACCAGGCTGCGAGGCATATGACGGCGTGACGCGGTCTCGCTTCGCCGGCGCGGATCGCGGCAGGGACGAAGGTCGAACCGGGCCGCCCATACCCGCTCATGGGGGTTCGGCGCACCATCAATTGGCGCTCGCTGCGGGAAAATGAGATTTGATCAGTTGTTGAAATGAATTGTGATTGATATGCCTGAACCAAGAATTCCGTTCAACTGGCCTTACATGACCGGCAAAGAGCTCTACTACATCGCCGAGTCGCACTTCAACGGCCGGCTGGCCGGTGACGGGCCTTTCACCAGCCGCTGCCACAAGTGGCTCGAAGCGCGCACCGGCTGCAGCAAGGCCCTGCTGACCCATTCCTGCACCGCAGCGCTGGAGATGGCGGCGCTGCTCATGGACGTGCAGCCCGGCGACGAGATCATTATGCCGTCGTATACCTTCGTGTCCACGGCGAATGCCTTCGTGCTGCGTGGCGGTGTTCCGGTGTTCGTGGACATCCGGGCGGATACGCTCAACATGGACGAGCGACTGATCGAGGCCGCGATCACGCCTCGCACCCGTGGGATCGCCCCGGTTCACTATGCCGGCGTGGCCTGCGAGATGGACACGATCATGGCCATTGCCGACAGGCACGGACTGAAGGTCGTCGAAGACGCTGCGCAAGGCGTGATGGCGAGCTACAAGGGGCGCGCGCTGGGCGCCATCGGGCACCTGGGCGCCTACAGCTTCCACGAGACCAAGAATGTCATCTCCGGCGAAGGCGGCGCCTTGCTGGTCAACGATCCCGAGATGGCGCAACGTGCCGAGATCATCCGCGAGAAGGGAACGGATCGGAGCCGCTTCTTTCGCGGCCAGGTCGACAAGTACACGTGGCAAGAACCGGGCTCCTCGTTCTTGCCGGGGGAACTGATCGCCGCTTTCCTGTGGGCCCAGCTCGAGGAGGCCGATCGCATCACCGAGCAGCGGCTGGCCTGCTGGGACCGCTATCACCAGATGCTGGCGCCGCTCGAGACCGAAGGCCTGTTGCGTCGGCCCGTGATGCCGGAGGGGCTTCAGCACAACGCGCACATGTACTACGTCATTCTGTCGCCCCAGGTCGACCGACAGCAGGTGCTCGACGAATTCAAGCGAAACGACATCGGTGCCGTTTTCCACTATGTCCCACTGCATTCCTCGCCTGGCGGCCAGCGCTATGGGCGCGCCCACGGCAGCCTGGGCGTGACCGACAGCCATTCGGAGCGCCTGATCCGCCTGCCTCTGTGGCTCGGACTCGATACGTCGCAGCAGGAGAGGGTGGTTGCCACCCTGCGTTCGGCCGCACGCAGCGCGCAGTCTTGACCGGCGGGCCCATCGCCAAGCCGGAAGCGATTCTCCTGATCCCCGCAAGATGCAAACAATGGGCTCCCTCGTCTTCGTTTTGACCGAACTTCGTCCCGATGTGGAAGGAGAGGCGGGGCCTGCCATCGTCGACATGCTCCGTGCGATGTCCGCCGAGGACCGCGAGCGCACGACGCTGTGCCTCGTCGATTGCCTTGCCGACACTGCTCCGCTCGCGGCGACATTTCCCGACGTACACCTGTTCCCCGTGGATACGCGCGTCGACCAGGGTCGGTTGTCGAACGGTCGGCAGCATCCGCCGGCCCGGGCCTACCCGACGACGCCGTCCCAGTGGCGCTCGGCCGTCGTGTTCCGCGCATTGGCGACCCTGGCCGAGCGGGGCGCCATCGACTACCTGGAGTTTCCGGACCGCGGTGCGCTGGCCTTCTGCACCTTGCAGGAGCGCAATCTGCGCGGCTTCCTCGGTGATGCGACGATCGCGGTGCGAATCGGAACCTCGCAGACGCAACTGATGCGGGTCGAGGCTCAAGCCCTGGAGATCGAGCATCTGCACCTCAGCGATCTCGAGAGGAAGTGCCTGCGTGACTGCGATCGGATCGTGGCCCCTCTTCTTCCGGTGGCCGAGGCGACGCGCCAGTCGTTCGGCTTCTCGGTCGAAGAGTGGAGCCCCCGCATCGTGGAGCATGCGCCCCCTGTGCTGCCCGAGCCGGGTGCGGCGGCGCTCGAAACCGTCGATGCCTCCCTTGGCCAGACCCTGGTGTTTCCCTCGACGTTGCGCAGAGTCAACCGCCCCGACTTGTTCGCCCGGGCCGTCGGCGGTTTCTTGCGCACAACGCCGGACTACACCGGTGCCATCGTGTTCGGGGCCCCCGGTGTCGACCCGGAGTACCAGTCGGACATCGAGCGGCTCGTTCCCGCCGACTGCGCAGACCGCGTCGGGCGCATGCCGGCGACTCGGGACCCGCAGCGCAAAGCCCTCCTGCGGGGCGCCACCGTGGTTATCGCCGCGTCCTGGGATTCTTTTTGTCCGGTCGCGTACGAAGCCTCGCTGCTCGGCGCGAGGCTGATCCTGAACGAAACCAACCCTGCCTTCGGGGCCGGAACGCCCTGGGAAGACGGCATCAACTGCCTCAAGTTCGACGGCAGCATGTCCGGACTGGTCGATGCCCTGAAACGCAATGTCGAACGCAACGAGCGCCTGCGTCCGGTCGCCCTCCCCATGGGGCCGTGGCCCTGGTTGCCGGCGAGGCGGGAGCGCGGCGCGTGGCGTCGACTCGACGAGCGTCCGCTCGTGTCCGTCGTCATTGCGCATCACAACCTCGGCGCCTATCTGCCCGAAACGCTGGCCAGCGTGCGTGCTCAGAACTACGGGTCCGTCGAGATCGTGCTGGTCGACGATGCATCGACCGATCCGCAAAGCGTCCTCGGCATCGAGGCGCTTGCGCTAGGCGCCGATCCGGCGCTCAAGGTCGTTCGCCTGCCGGGCAACGTTGGCCTCGCCGCGGCGCGAAACGTCGGTGTGCGCCACGCCGCGGGCCAGTACGTCCTGACCCTGGATGCCGACGATCTCATTCACCCCGACTTCATTGCCGTGGGTGTCGAATCGCTCGAGAACCGGCCGGAGTTCGACCTGGTCGTCACGCCGGCGGGGTATTTCCTGGACGGCCAGGCACTGCCGACGCCAGGCAAGTCCGTCGAGTTCGCCGGCTACGCCGTGTTCTGCGGTGAAGCGGTGGTGGGTGGCCTGATCGAAAACAGGTTCTCCACCGCGACCGCGCTCTTCAGGAAATCCGCAATGGTTCGCTTTCCCTACGAGGAGAGCCTGAGCTGCTTCGAGGATTGGTCGCTGTACCTGCGGATGTGCGAGGCGGGCGTCCGCTTCGTCGTGACCAACGACGTCTTCTTCTACTACAGGCGCAGAATCAACTCGATGGTGCATACGCCGCGCGACCCCATGCGCAAGCGAATCGAGTACGGCGACTTGATGAGGACCAGTGCTCCCGAAAGCCTCAAGCGGCGATCGAGGCAGCTCGTCATCGGCATCGCGTCGCCCGTGGCGATCGTTCCGAAAAGCCCCTTCGCCGAAGGCCTTTTCGGCGCCCAAGGGCAGTACGACGAGCAGGTCGCCTTTGCTTCGCTCAAGCTCTCGCGATGGCTGGAGCGCAGGCTTCCATGGCTGATTGACGGCGGAGTCTGGATCTCGAGCCGGGCCTGGCGCGCCTACCGAGCGCTGCGCGGATAGCTCCGCGCGGCCGACAAGAGGCCCTCCGGCCTCTCGCACAGTTTCAGAACGAGAATCCCTGGGCGTTGCGCCGCAGGTCGGCCTCCACCATCATCTGGCACAGTTGTTCGAGCTTCGTGGTCGGCTCCCAGCCGAGCTTGTTCCGCGCCTTGGAGGCATCGCCGATCAGGAGTTCGACCTCCGCAGGGCGGTAGAACTTGGGGTTGATGCGCAAGACGGTCTTGCCGGTGGCCGTGTCGACCGCCGACTCTTCCTCGCCGGCGCCGCGGAAGTCCACGGTGATGCCAGCCCCCTTGAACGCCATCCGGACGAAATCGCGCACGGTTTCAGTGCGATTGGTCGCCAGCACGAAGGTGTCCGGCTCGTCGGCCTGCAGCATGCGCCACATCCCCTCGACGTACTCCTTGGCAAATCCCCAATCGCGCTTGGCGTCCAGGTTCCCCAGTTCGAGTGCCTCGAGCTTGCCGAGCTTGATCTTGGCCACGCCGTCGGTGATCTTGCGGGTCACGAATTCCCGGCCACGCAGCGGGCTTTCGTGGTTGAAGAGGATGCCGCTGCTGCCGAAGATGCCGTAGCTCTCCCGGTAGTTCACGGTCATCCAGTGCGCGTAGAGCTTGGCGACCCCGTAAGGGCTGCGGGGATAGAACGGCGTGCTTTCCACCTGGGGAACAGCTTGCACCTTGCCGAACATTTCGGAGGTGCTGGCTTGGTAGAACTTGATTTTCGGGTTCTCCAGCCGGATCGCCTCGAGCAGGTTGAGCGCCCCCATCGCGGTGATCTGGGCGGTCGTCGTCGGCTGGTCGAAGCTCACGCCGACGAAGCTCTGCGCCGCCAGGTTGTAGATTTCGTCGGGCTCGGCGTGCGTGACCAGCGACAGGGAACTGCCGAGGTCGGTCATGTCGTGCTCGGTGAGCTTCAGGTTGGGATGGTTCTGGATACCGAGCTCTTCGATGCGCCAGAAATTGACCGAGCTGGTTCTCCGAAAGGTGCCGTAGACGGTGTAGCCCTTGCTGAGCAGCAGCTCGGCCAGGTAGGCCCCATCCTGACCCGTGATGCCGGTAACGATCGCACGCCGATTCATGGAAGTCCTTTGAAGTTGAAAAAAGCGCGCCGCGCCAGCGCATTCCCATCCACGACGCGTATCCGATTCATGGCCGATGCCTCACTGCTCGACGATCCGGCCATGCTCCAGATGGATCACCCGGTTGCACTCCTTGGCGATCAGGTCCGGCGAGTGCGAGGCGAGCACCAGAATGCCGGATTTCGCCACCACGTCCTTCATTCGCTGCTCGGCCTTGTGGGTGAACTCAGCATCGCCGACCGACAGCCATTCGTCCATGAGCAGGATGTCGGCCTCGACGCTGGTCGAGATCGAGAAGGCGAGGCGCATCAGCATCCCGGTGGAGTAGGTGCGAACCGGCATGTTGACGTATTCGCCGAGGCCGCTGAACTCGCAGATTTCGGGCGTGAGCGCATCGATCTGCTTCTTGCTCATCCCCATCACAAGACCCCGGAGCATGATGTTCTCGACGCCCGTGGCGTCCGCCTCGATGCCGAGCGATGGGTCGATCAGGCTGGACACCGAGCCTTGCCGGACGAATTCGCCGGACGAAGGCTCGTAGACGCCGGCGAGCGCGCGCAGCAGGGTCGACTTGCCCGCGCCGTTGTGGCCGATGAGTCCCAGCCGGTCGCCGCTTTTCAGCTCCAGGTTGATGTTGCTCAGGGCCTGGACGACATTGACGCCGGTCTCCTTGCCGAAGCGGCCGCCCGTCACCGAGGCTGCCAGCGTCTTCTTGAACGAGGCGGCGCCAGCCCCATAGATGGGGAAGTTGACCGAGACGTTCTTGAGGGAAATAGATGCCATGATTCTTTACAGCCAGTAGACGACGCGTCGGCGGTACTTTGCGAAGAGCAGACTCGACACGATCACCGTGGCCACCGTCCAGCCCAGGATGCCCCACCAGTTGTGGCTGTCGGAAACGCCGCCCATGAGCGGGGTTCGCAGCAGGTCCAGCATCTGGGCGAAGGGGTTCCAGAGGATGTACTTCCCGCGGCCCGGCAGGCTCGAGGGCAGCCAGAAGACCGGCGTCAGGAACATCAGCATCTGCATGACGCTGGTCACGATCTGGGTCACGTCGCGAAAGCGGGTGCAGACCAGCCCCAGCGCGAGGCCTACGGCCTGCGCGTTGATGAGCACGAGCAGAAAGGCCGGAATGAAGAGCAACGCCGACCAGGACAGGGAAATGCCTGCCCAGATCGCCACCGGCACATACAGGATGATCTGGTGGCCGAACTGGATCAGGTTGCGCGCCATGCTGCGCCAGACGAACAGGCTGATCGGAAAATAGCCTTGCTTGAGATAGTTGGCCGAGCCGATGAAGGCGTTGCACGAATCGATCACCATGCTGGAGAAGAATCCCCAGAAGACGATGCCGAGCGCCAGGTGCGGGAAAAACTCGGAAAGCTTGGTGCCGAACAGCGAACTGTAGAGCGGCCCCATGCCCGCGACCATCAGTCCCATGCTGAGGGTGAGCCACAGCGGGCCCAGCATGGAGCGGCGATAGCGCAGCACGATGTCGAACCAGGCCAGCGTCCACCAGATGTCGGTGCGGCGGGTGCCTTCCCACCAGTCGGCCCATGCGCTGCGATGCAGATTGGAATGTGCCTGACTCATGCGCGTCCGTAGGTGTCGGCAAGCCGCACGATGTCGTCTTCGCCGAGATAGGCGCCGCACTGCACTTCGATGAGCACCAACTCATCATTGCCTATGTTGGTCAATCGATGTCTTTCTTTGAGAGGGATGTAACGATATTCGCCGGGCAGGGTTTCGTACTGCGCATCGCCGATCTGGACCATGGCCGTGCCGCGCACCACCACCCAGTGTTCGGCGCGCTGGTGATGGTATTGCAGCGACAGCGCCTGGCCGGGTTTCACGGTGATGCGCTTGACCTTGTACCCATTTTCTTCCTTGAGCGACGCATAGGTCCCCCAGGGGCGGTGAACCACCGCCGGAAGCTGCACCGCCTCGTGCCGGCGGGCCTTCAAGGCGTCGACGATTTCGCCGACGCGCTCGGCACTGTCCTTGTGGGCCACCAGCAGGGCGTCGGGCGTGTCGACGATCACGAGGTCATGGACGCCCAGCAAACCCACGACCTTGGGGCCATGACTGTCCACCTGGACATGCGTGCTGCTGGCGTCGACGGCCACGGAGCCCTCGGGAAGGGTGTTGCCGCCATTGTCCTTCGGGTGTGCGTTGGCCACCGAAGGCCAGGAACTCACGTCGCTCCAGCCGAAGGTGGCGGGTACCACGTGCAGATTGTCGGACCGCGCCATGGCGGCACCGCCGATGTCGATGCGGGGCAGGAGCCCGAACGCCTCGGCGTCGAACTGCACCTTGCCGCCGGCCGTTTGAGACGATTCGGTCGCCTGGCGTGCGGCGCGCAGCAACTCGGGCGCGTTCCGCTCCAGCGCCGAGAGGATCGTGTCGGCCGTGGCGCAGAACATGCCGCTGTTCCAGTAGTAGCGGTCGCTCGCGAGGTACCCCTGCGCGGTCGGCGCGTCGACCGTTCCCGCGAAGCGGCGGGCGGCCTGGCATTCGCCCGATCGCCGCTCCACCTCGATGTACCCGAAGCCCGTATCGGGGCCTGTGGGATTGATCCCCCAGGCCACGAGGCGGCCCTTGGCGGCGAGCTCGAACGCCTCGGCCGCGCTGGCTGCAAAGGCTTTGGCGTCCGGAACCAAATGGTCGGCTGGCAGAACCAGCATCACCGTATCGCCGCCGAATTGCCTGCCGCACTGGAGCGCCGCCAGCGCGATCGCCGGCCCGGTGCCCCGGCTCTCGGGCTCGAGCAGCAGCGTGGACGCCGGCGGGACGGGACACTGCCGCAACACGTCCTCGGCGAGGAACTGGTGGTCCTTGCCGGTGAGGAGCATGAGATCGGCGATGCCGCACGCCTGCCCCCGCTCGATCGCTTGCTGAAGCAGAGTGGAGCCGCCGAGCTTCATGAAGGGCGGAGGGAAGGCTTGCCGGGACAGTGGCCAGAGCCTGGATCCGGATCCTCCCGCGAGCACTACCGATAGCAGTCGCATCATTGGTCTTTCTCTGTGAGCCGCAATTTTACCGGCCGATCCGGTGTCCGCCCCGGGCGGCGGGGGGCGCCGCCGCGTGACTCAATCCCCAACATTGCGAACATAATCACCCGCTGCCCGGCGACCGCGACGCCTTCAACGCCGTGCGGGGACTGACCGCCCGGCATTCCGCGACGGGCGGATCGACTATCTGCGACCGGTATCCATGAAAGCTGTATTTCCATTCTTCGGGCCCGACCCCGCGACCTCGGCCTGGGCCGCAGCGCGATGAGCCTCTCCATTTCCGTCGCCCTCTGCACCCACAACGGCGCCCGCTTCATCGGCGAGCAGGTCAGGAGCATCTGCCTGCAAACCCTGCCGCCGGCGGAGATCGTGCTGTCCGACGATGCCTCCACCGACGGCTGCGTCGAAGCCGCGCAGGCGGCCCTTGAGGCCTGCCTGCTCGAACGCCCGGGCCTGGCGATCCCGCTGCACGTGATCCGCAACGCCATCGCCCTGCGCGTCACCAAGAACTTCGAGCAGGCGGCGCGTGCCTGCAGCGGCGACCTGATCGCCCTGAGCGACCAGGACGACGTCTGGCCTCCGGAGCGCCTGGCGCGGATGGCGGCCGAGTTCGACCGGCGCCCCGACCTGCTGCTGCTGCACACCGACGCCCGGCTGGTCGATGACGCCCGCCAGGACCTGGGCCAGTCGCTTTTCCACGCGCTCGAGGTCGAGCCCTTCGAGCGGGCCTGGGTCCACGGCGGCCGCGCCTTCGACGTCTTCCTGCGCCGCAATCTCGTGACCGGCGCGACGACCCTGTTCCGGCGCTCCCTGCTCGAGCAGGCGGCGCCCTTTCCGAAGGAATGGCTGCACGACGAGTGGCTGGGGATCGTCGCCTCCGCCATCGGCCGTGTCGACATGCTCGAGGATGAACTGATCGAGTACCGCCAGCACGAGAGCAACCAGATCGGGGCGCGCCGCGACTCCTTCATGGGGAAGGTCAGAAAGGCGCTGGCTTCGCGCGGCACCACCCACCAGGAGCGGGCCTTGAAGGCCGAGCTTCTGCTCGAGCGGCTGCTTTTCCTGGGCGACCAGGTGGCGCCGGACACCATCCGGAAGCTGCGCGACAAGCTGGAGCATCAGCGCTTCAGGGCCGCATTGCCGCCATCGCGCGTGGCGCGCTGCCTGCCGGTGCTGCGCGAAGCCCTGACCGGCCGCTACAACAAGTTCGGCCGAGGCACGCGCGGCGTCGTCCGCGACCTGTTCGAATCCGTCTGAGACCGCCCCAAGAATCACCCAGCCACGCTGAATGCCCGCCAAGAACGATTCCGCTCCCGCTTCCCGGCCTTCGGTCGTGGTCGTCATCCCGTTCTACAACGGCGCCGATTTCATCGAGCGTGCGGTCAAGAGCGTCTTCAACCAGACGGTGCCGGCCGACGAGGTCGTCGTGGTCAACGACGGCTCGCGCACCGAGGCGCGCGAGGCGCTCGGCGCGCTCGCGGCCCGCTACCCGTTCCGGATCGTCGACAAGGAAAACGGCGGCCAGGGTTCGGCGCGCAACGCCGGCGTGGCGGCGTCGAGCTCGGCGTTCATCTGTTTCCTCGACCAGGACGATTTCTATCTCCCGAACCATATCGAAATCCTCGTCGACGCGATCCCCGCCGGCGACGCACGCTTCGGCTTCGTCTACGCGGACCTGTACGAGGCCGACGTGGACGGCAACGTGGTGCGCACGGCGCTCGTGAAACAACACGCAGCAAGCCATCCCAAGACCAACATCTTCGACCTGCTGCGCCACGACATGCTCGTGCTGCCGTCGGCGGCACTGGTGAGCCGGGTGGCGTTCGAGGCGGTGGGCGGCTTCGATCCCCAGTTCGTCGGCTTCGAGGACGACGACCTGTTCCTGCGCGTGTTTCGCAAGGGCTACAGCAACTGCTTCGTCGATCGTGCCGTGACGGTCTGGTGCATCCACACCGAAAGCACCTCCTTCAGCATCCGCATGGTCCGCAGTCGCTTCCGCTATTTCAAGAAGCTCGCCGGCATGTTCCCCGACCAGCCGAGGCGTGGGCGCTTCTTCCTGCGCGACTATCTGATGCCGAGATTCGGCAAGCATTTCGTCGACGATGCCATCGAGGCCATCAAGCTCGACAACGAGTACCGCGAGGAGATGTTCGCCCATCTGGACGAATACGCCCGCCTGGTGCTGACCAACCCCTATGTGGGCTGGCGGGCCAAGGCCAAGCTGCGGTTGACGAGGTTCCTGCTCTCGCACAGCTCGCCCGGCATGGTTCGGGCGATCGGCGCGGCGACCAAGCTGCCCGTGATCCGCGGCTTCCGCAGGCTCTACCGGACCGAGGCCTGAGCGTTCCGCAGCGCGCTGCGGAAGCGCCAGAAGGCCGGCGAGCTCCACACCTTGAGCAGGCTGGTCAGGTGCCAGTACAGGTGCCTGCGGCTCGTCCGGCTGGCCCGCCGCGCATCGTGCAGCGCCAGCAGGTCCTCGGCCACCTGCAGCTTCCAGCCCGCCAACTGGGTGCGGGCGCAGATGTCGAAGTCCTCGCCGTACATGAAGAAGCGCTCGTCGAAGCCGCCGATCTCGCGGTAGGCGTCGCTGCGAAACAGCATGAAGAGCCCCGGAATCCAGTGCGGCACCGCGGGGCGGGCATAGTCCGGGCGGCGGCGCACCAGGATCTCTCGCGGCGTGATCAGGGCGCGGTGCTGCTCGGGCTCGGCCTTGCCGGGCTCGAGGATGCGCGGCGTCAGCAGGCCGCTGTCCGGGTGTGCCTGCGCGACCAGCGGCGCCAGGATGTCGCGGTCGAAGCGGATGTCCGGATTGAGCACCAGGAACCACGGCGTCGCGCAGCGCCCGAAGGCCTGGTTGTGGTTGGCGCCGAAGCCCTTCGGGGCCCGGTTCTCGATCCGCTCCACCTCGAAGCCCCAATGCAGCCCGGCGAGCGCATCGGCCTCGGGGATGTTGATCGTGAGCACCACCTTGGCGACCAGGTCGCGGCTGAAGCGGTCGAGTTCCTCGATCAACGGACGCACCAGGTCGAGCTGGCCGTGGCTCACGATGGACACCGTGATGGAGGAAGGGGGGAGTGGGGGCATTGGCATGGTCTAATTTCGCTTGGGAATTCTAGGGTTCCCGCCACCACCCCATGATTGCCCTGATCGTCATCAGCTTCCTTGTCTCCGTCTTCGCCGTGCAGGTGTTCATGCGCCGCGCGCGCCGGCATGCGCGGCGCTACGCCGCCGACATGCCGCAGCGCTTCCACAAGGGGCATGTGCCCCGGCTGGGAGGCGCCGGCATCTTCATCGGCACCGGCGTCGCCTGGCTGGTCGCAGGCGTCGGGCCGGACCCGTTCAATGTGTCCTGGCCGCTCAAGGCCTCGGCGCTCACGCTGCTGTGCATCGCCCCGGCCGTGCTCGGCGGTATCGTCGAGGACGTGACCCAGCGGGTCTCGGTGCGCTACCGGCTCGGGCTCACGATCGGCTCTGCGCTGCTGCTGTGCTGGGTGCTGAACCTGGGCCTGGCGCGCACCGGCATCGCCACGGTCGACGGCTGGCTGCAGGCCATGCCCTATGCCGCGATCCTGTTCGCGGCGCTGGCCATCGGCGGCCTGCCGCATGCCTTCAACATCATCGACGGCTACAACGGCCTGGCCGGCACGGTCGCGGTGCTGGTGTGCCTGGCGATCACGCACGTCGCGCTGCAGGTCGGCGACCGGCAGCTCGCCGCCATGGTGATCTGCCTGGTCGGCGCCACGCTGGGCTTCCTGATCTGGAACTACCCGCGCGGCAAGATCTTCGCCGGCGACGGCGGCGCCTATGTCTGGGGCATGGTGATCGCGGTGGCCGCGGTGACGCTGGTGCAGCGGCACCGGGTGGTGTCGCCGTGGTTTCCGATGCTGCTCCTGATCTACCCGGTGTGGGAGACGCTGTTCTCCATCTACCGCAAGATGGCGCGCGGCCAGTCGCCGGGAACGGCCGATGCGCTGCATTTCCACCAGCTGATCTTCCGCCGCATCGTGCGCGTGGCCTTTGCCGACGACGAGGCGCGCCAGCTGCTGGCGCGCAACAACCGGACCTCGCCCTACCTCTGGATCTTCGCGGCGCTGACCGTGGTTCCGGCGGTGCTGTTCTGGAACAACACGCCGGCGCTGATGGCCTTCTGCGCGCTGTTCGTCGCCACCTACGTGGCAGCCTACCTGATGATCGTGCGCTTCAAAGTGCCTCGCTGGCTGCGGCCGTGACTCGTTGCTCGCCCCCAGGTTGCCCGGCACTGCGTGTCCGGGCGCCTCGAGTCGCTGCCAGAGGCAGCGGCCCTTCGGAGCCGTCCAAGCCTGCGCAGGCAGGCTTGGAGCCGCGGCTCCTCAGCCCCCTGCCGGGGGCAACACCAGCGGCCCGGCGAAGCCGGTTCCGCGGTGTTTCACCAACGGGCCTGGCTGCGCCGGCCGGGTGGCGTGAGTTCCGCCACAATCCAGGTTCTGCTCTTTCCATCGCTCTGACATGACCGATCCTGTCCTCAACATCCCCCCGCGCGACAAGGCCGAGATCCTGGCCCAGGCGCTGCCCTACATCCGCAAGTTCCACGGCAAGACCATCGTCATCAAGTACGGCGGCAATGCCATGACCGACCCCGAGCTGCAGGCCGACTTCGCCGAGGACGTGGTGCTGCTCAAGCTGGTCGGCATGAATCCGGTGGTGGTGCACGGCGGCGGCCCGCAGATCGAGGCGGCGCTCAAAAGGCTGGGCAAGACCGGCCATTTCATCCAGGGCATGCGGGTGACCGACTCCGAGACCATGGAAGTGGTCGAGTGGGTGCTGGCCGGCGAGGTGCAGCAGGACATCGTGGGCCTGATCAACCAGGCCGGCGGCAAGGCGGTGGGGCTGACCGGGCGCGACGGCGGCCTGATCCGGGCCCAGAAGCTCAAGATGGCCGACCGCAACGACCCCAACCTGCACCACGACGTCGGCCAGGTCGGCGACATCGTCTCGATCGACCCGAGCGTGGTCAAGGCGCTGCAGGACGACGCCTTCATCCCGGTGGTGAGCCCGATCGGCTTCGGCGAAGAGAACGAGAGCTACAACATCAACGCCGACGTCGTCGCCGGCAAGCTGGCGATCGTGCTCAAGGCCGAGAAGCTCATGATGCTCACCAACACGCCCGGCGTGCTCGACAAGAACGGCAACCTGCTGACCAACCTGAGCGCCCGCGAGATCGACGAGCTGTTCGCCGACGGCACCATCTCCGGCGGCATGCTGCCGAAGATCGAGGGTGCGCTCGATGCCGCCAAGAGCGGCGTCAACGCGGTCCACATCATCGACGGCCGGGTGCCCCACTCGATGCTGCTCGAAATCCTCACCGACCAGGCCTACGGAACGATGATCAGAGCCAGATAGGGCTCGACCCAGGTTGGGCTCACTGCGCAGCCCCCACCCCTGCAGCGGGCAGCATGCCAAGAGGGGGCTTGCTGCCAGCACCAGCTGTCGGCGCTCGGGCAGCTTCGAGCGGCCATAGGGACTTCCGATTCGCCATTCGGTCAAAAATGTCTGTCGATTCTGCGCGACAAGCAGGGGATGCCCGGTTGGCGCCCGCTCACGTCCGTGTGCGAGAATCATTTTTTTACATTTTGCACGCGCCCATGCAGAACGACGAGCCGAGCGCCTCTGGCGCCACAAGCAGTTCAGAACCGGTGGCCGCACCGACCCGCAAGCGCCCCAAGCCGGGCGAACGGCGCGTGCAGATCCTCCAGGCCCTGGCGGCCATGCTCGAGCAGCCGGGCGCCGAGCGCGTGACCACGGCGGCGCTCGCGGCCAGGCTCGACGTCAGCGAGGCTGCCCTGTACCGCCATTTCGCCAGCAAGGCGCAGATGTTCGAGGGGCTGATCGACTTCATCGAGCAGAGCGTGTTCACGCTGGTCAACCAGATCGTCGAGCGCGACGCTCCGGGCCACGAGCAGGCGGCGCGCGTTGTCGCGATGCTGGTGCAGTTCGCCGAGAAAAACCCCGGCATGACCCGCGTGATGGTGGGCGACGCGCTGGTGTTCGAGAACGAGCGCCTGCAGAACCGCATGAACCAGTTCTTCGACAAGATCGAGGCGACGCTGCGCCAGGCCCTGCGCGACGCGGCGGCGGTCGACGGATCGGCCACGCCCAGCGTCGATGCGCAGGTGCGGGCCTCCGCGCTCACGGCCTTCGTGGTGGGCCGGCTGCAGCGCTTCGCGCGCTCGGGGTTCCGGCGCGCGCCCTCCGAGCATCTGGATGCGGCGGTCGCGCTGATGCTTTGAGGCGGTGAGCTGATTCCGGCGTGGCCGCGCGCTATGGCCGCGTTCGGCAATTCCTATTCGCGCCATGCCGGTTCTGCCACAGAATCCAACTCCTTCCCCACTTGAAGAACAAAGGAGTTCCAGCATGAGCAACGAGAAGACAGAGGCGAAGTGCCCATTCAGCCAAGCGGCAGGGACTGGCACGACCAACCGTGACTGGTGGCCCGGGCAGTTGCGCGTGGATCTGCTTCATCAACACTCGTCGAAGTCCGACCCCATGGGCGCGGCCTTCGACTACGCTGCGGAATTCAAGAGCCTCGACCTGGCCGCCGTCAAGAAGGACCTGGCCGCCCTGATGACCGACTCGCAGGACTGGTGGCCGGCCGACTTCGGTCACTACGGTCCTTTCTTCATCCGCATGGCGTGGCACAGCGCCGGGACCTACCGCATCGGCGACGGACGCGGGGGCGCCGGGCGCGGCCAGCAGCGTTTCGCGCCGCTGAACAGCTGGCCGGACAACGTGAGCCTCGA
The DNA here is from genome assembly GCF_052114385.1 of Variovorax sp. M-6. Lineage (NCBI taxonomy): Bacteria > Pseudomonadati > Pseudomonadota > Betaproteobacteria > Burkholderiales > Comamonadaceae > Variovorax > Variovorax sp. M-6. The sequence continues at coordinate 312,790 of NZ_JBFREQ010000002.1, forward strand.
CAAGGCGCGCCGCCTGATCTGGCCGATCAAGCAGAAGTACGGCAGGAAGATCTCGTGGGCCGACCTGATCATCCTCACGGGCAACGTCGCGCTCGAAACCATGGGCTTCAAGACCTTCGGCTTTGCCGGCGGACGCCCCGATGTCTGGGAGCCTGACCAGGACGTGTACTGGGGGCGCGAGACGAAGTGGCTCGGCGGCGACATTCGCTACTCGAAGGGATCGCCCGGTGTCGACGAGGGCCACGCCGTGCTCCCGAAGGACGACGACAGCCAGGTGACGCATACGCGCGACCTCGAGAACCCGCTCGCTGCGGTGCAGATGGGCCTGATCTATGTCAACCCCGAAGGACCGGACGGCAAGCCCGATCCGGTGGCCGCGGCGCACGACATCCGCGACACCTTCGCCCGCATGGCGATGGACGACGAGGAAACCGTGGCGCTGATCGCCGGCGGCCACACGTTCGGCAAGACGCACGGCGCGGCCGAGGCGAGCCATGTCGGCCGCGAGCCCGAAGCCGCCGCCATCGAGGAGCAGGGCCTCGGGTGGAAGAGCAGCTTCGGCACCGGTCGCGGCGCCGACACGATCAGCAGTGGCCTGGAAGTCACCTGGACCACCACGCCGACCAAGTGGAGCAGCAACTTCTTCTGGAACCTGTTCGGCTACGAATGGGAGTTGACGAAGAGCCCGGCCGGCGCGCACCAGTGGGTGGCCAAGGGCGCCGGTGCGACGATCCCGCATGCCTTCGATCCGTCGAAGAAGCTGGTGCCGACCATGCTGACGACCGACCTGTCGCTGCGCTTCGACCCGGCCTACGAGAAGATCTCGCGGCGCTTCATGGAGAACCCTGACCAGTTCGCCGACGCCTTTGCCCGCGCCTGGTTCAAGCTCACTCACCGCGACATGGGGCCGCGCGCGCGCTACCTCGGGCCGGAGGTACCCGCCGAGGAACTCATCTGGCAGGACCCCATCCCCGCAGTCGACCATCCCCTGGTCGATGCGCAGGATGTCGAGGCCCTCAAGAAGAAGGTGCTGGCCTCGGGCCTCACCCCCGCGCAACTCGTCTCGACGGCCTGGGCGTCGGCATCCACCTTCCGCGGCTCCGACATGCGCGGCGGTGCGAACGGCGCACGGATTCGCCTGACACCGCAGAAGGATTGGGCCGTCAACGAGCCCGAGCAACTGGCCAATGTGCTCGAGGTGCTGGAGGGTGTCCGCAGCGAGTTCAACTCGGCCCAGAGCGGCGGCAAGAAGATCTCTCTGGCCGACTTGATCGTCCTGGCCGGTGGCGCGGGCGTGGAGCAGGCCGCCCGCGACGGCGGCCGAGCGACCAAGGTGGCCTTCACGCCGGGGCGGACGGACGCCTCGCAAGAGCAGACCGACGTGCCCTCGTTCGAGCCGCTGGAGCCGTACGCGGATGGTTTCCGCAATTTCGCCAAGGGCCGCTACGGCGTTCCCGCGGAAGTGCTGCTGCTCGACAAGGCGCAGCTGCTGACCCTGACCGCGCCAGAGATGGCGGTGCTCGTCGGCGGCTTGCGCGTGCTCGGTGCCAATGTCGGGCAGTCCCCGCAAGGTGTCTTGACCTCCAAGCCAGGCACCTTGAGCAACGACTTCTTCGTCAACCTGCTCGACATGGGCACGGAGTGGAAGCCGGTGGGGGAGGGCAGCCAGGCGTTCGAAGGGCGCGACCGCAAGTCGGGCGAGCTCAAGTGGACCGGCAGCCGCGTCGATCTGGTGTTCGGGTCGAACGCACAACTGCGCGCCGTCGCCGAGGTCTACGCGAGCGCGGACGCAGGGGCGAAGTTCGTCGATGACTTCGTGGCGGCGTGGACCAAGGTGATGAACCTCGACCGGTTCGACATCGCCTGAGTCTGCGGGCGCTTTCGTGGGGCCGTGCCCAGGCCGGCGCCGGGCCGCCCCAAGGCGGCCTGCTGTCTCCCCCTCGGGGGGCAGCGACTCACACGCAGTGGGGGAGCGTGGGGGCCTAGATCATTCCCTTGGCCTGCTTGAGCACGAAGTCGCAGGCCTTGCGCGTGACTTCCTGCTTCAGGCCGCCGCCGGTCAGGTCCATCTTCTTGCCGTCGCTGCCGGTCAGGATGCCCTGCGAGCCATCCACATAACCGGGGTCGGCGGCCGGCTTGCCGCCCGGGATCTTGCTCATCAGCTGGTCCTTGACGCCCGAGGCGCCATCGGCGCTCAGGTAGTTGTTCTTGAGGCAGTACTCGATCACGCCGGCCGCGTTGCCCAGACTGCCCGAGGCCATCGAGCCGGACGCACCGCCGGCCAGGCCCTTGAGCATGTCGAGCGACTGGGCTTGCGCCAAGCCCGCGCTGCCGAGCAGCAGGGCGATGGCGCTCACGCGCATGAAGCGTTGACGGGCAGTAATCATGGTCGACTCCTTGAAGCATTGAGGCTTGGTTGGGGAAACCATAGCGCAAGCCCAGGGCCCGGCGACGACGACATTGAAACAGTTGGTGGTCGGCGCGCTCAGCCGACCGTGACGCCGACCTTCCGACCCGCCTCCACGATCTCGCCCCAGGTCGCGTCGTCGAGCCAGATACCCTCGCGTTCTCGGGTCGCGCGCGCCTTTCGCTCGGGCTCGCCCGCGATCTGCACCGCATCGAAGCCAGCGCCGGCCGGGCTCTGGCGCAGCCAGTCGATGAAGGCCTTCGCCTCCTGCTCGAAACTGGCCTGGGTGCCGAGCTTGGCAGGGTCGATCAGCACCACCAGCATGCCGTTGAGCACGGTGCGCGCGGTGTCGGCCGGGCGATGCCAGGTGCCGCCGCCGGTCAGCGCGCCGCCGAGCAGTTCGCAGGCCACGGCCATGCCATAGCCCTTGTGCTCGCCGAAGGTCATCAACGCGCCGAACAGGCCGTTGCTCTGCGGCACCACGACCACGCCGGGATCGTCGGTCGGCGCGCCGTGCTCGTCGATCAGGTGTCCGGGCGGCACGCGCTCGCCCTTGTTGTAGGCCACGCGCATCTTGCCCTGCGCCACCCGGCTGGTCGCGAAGTCGAGGATGAAGGGCTCGGCCCCCGCGAGCGGCACGCCGATGCAGCAGGGATTGGTACCGAAGCGGCCGTCGCCACCACCCCAGGGCGCGACCACCGGCCGCGACAGCACGTTGACGAAGTGCATCGCCACCAGGCCCTGGGCCACCGCCATCTCCGCGAAGTGGCCGATGCGGCCCAGGTGATGCGCGCTGGCGAGCGACAGGATGCAGCTGCCGAGCTGCTTCGCACGCGCGATGCCGAGTTCCATCGCCTGCACGCCGACGATCTGCCCGTAGCCGTGCTGGCCATCGAGCGCGAGCATCGCGCCGGCATCGAGATTGATCTTCACCGAGGCATTGGGAACGAGTCCGCCTTCGGCCACCGCGTCGACATAGCGCGGCAGCATGCCGACGCCATGCGAATCGTGGCCGCTGAGGTTGGCCAGCACCAGGTTGGCGGCGACCTGCTCGGCCTCGGGCGGCGCGCTGCCGGCCRCCGCCAGGATGCGGGCGACCTGTGTTCGAAGGGTGTCGGGGCTCAGCGTGGTCGACATGGATTCAAACTCCCTTGGCGTTGAGGGTGATGGCGTAGAGCGAACGGGTGGCGCAGATGAAGAGCCGGTTGCGCTTGGGGCCGCCGAAGCAGACGTTGGCGGCGCGCTCGGGCAACAGGATCTTGCCGATCAGGCTGCCGTCGGGATCGTAGGCGTGCACGCCGTCGGCCGCGCTGGTCCAGAGGCGGCCCTCGGTGTCGAGGCGGAAGCCGTCGAACAGGCCCTGGGTGCATTCCGCGAACAGGCGGCCCGCGCCAAGACGCCGGCCGTCGTTCGCGACCACGAAGCGGCGGATGTGGCGCGGCCCGTCGGCGGCGTGGCTGGCGCCGGTGTCGGCGATGTAGAGCATCGACTCGTCGGGCGAGAAGGCCAGTCCGTTGGGCTTCACGAAATCGTCCGCGACGAGTTCGACCGCGCCGCTCGCGGGGTCGATGCGGTAGACGTTGCAGGCCCCGATCTCGCTCTCGGCCTTCAGGCCTTCGTAGTCGCTCAGGATGCCGTAGCTCGGGTCGGTGAACCAGATGCCGCCATCGGAGTGCACCACGACGTCGTTGGGCGAGTTCAGGCGCCTGCCCTGCCAGTGCGAGGCCAGCACCGTGAGGCTGCCGTCGTGCTCGGTGCGCGTCACGCGCCGCGTCAGATGCTCGCAGCTGACCAGCCGGCCTTGGCGGTCGACCGTGTTGCCGTTGGCGTTGTTGGCCGGCTCGCGGAACACCGCGACCGTGCCGTTGCGCTCGTCGAGCCGCAGCATGCGGTTGTTGGGGATGTCGGACCAGACGAGGGTGCGATGGGCGCCGAACCAGGCCGGGCCCTCGCACCATCGTGCGCCGGTCCAGAGCCGTTCGACCTGCTCGGGTCCGGGCACCAGGCGGTTGAAACGCGGATCGAGCTTTTCGAAGCCCGTGCCTTCGAGCGCGCCGAAGGGTGCTTGCATCGAGGGCGCCATGGCACTACATCACTGCGCCGACCTGCCAGGGCACGAACTCGTTCTGCCCGTAGCCGTGCCGCTCGCTCTTCGAGGGTTCGCCCGATGCGGTCGCCAGCACCAGCTCGAAGATCCGCTGGCCCATTTCCTGGATCGACACCGTGCCTTCGACGATCTCGCCGCAGTTGATGTCCATGTCTTCTTCCTGCCGCTGCCACAGCGCCGAGTTGGTCGCCAGCTTGAGCGAGGGCGAGGGCGCGCAGCCGTAGGCCGAGCCGCGGCCGGTGGTGAAGCAGATCATGTTGGCGCCGCCCGCCACCTGGCCGGTGGCGCTGACCGGGTCGTAGCCCGGCGTGTCCATGTAGACGAAGCCGTGCGCGGTCACGGGCTCGGCGTATTCGTACACCGCCTCGAGGTTGCTGGTGCCGCCCTTGGCCACCGCGCCCAGCGATTTCTCGAGGATGGTCGTGAGCCCGCCGGCCTTGTTGCCGGGCGAGGGGTTGTTGTTCATCTCGCCTTCGTTGATGGCGGTGTAGTGCTCCCACCAGCGGATGCGCTCGACCAGTTTCTCGCCCACTTCGCGCCGGACCGCGCGGCGCGTCAGCAGGTGCTCGGCGCCGTAGACCTCGGGCGTCTCCGACAGGATCGCGGTGCCGCCGTGCGCGACCAGCAGGTCGACCGCCGCACCGAGCGCCGGGTTGGCGCTGATGCCCGAGTAGCCGTCGGAGCCGCCGCACTGCAGCCCGATCGTGATGTGGGCCGCGCTCAGCGGTTCGCGCTGCACGGCGTTGGCGCGCGGCAGCATCTCGCGGATGAGCGCCACGCCCTTCTCGACCGTCTTGCGCGTGCCGCCGGTGTCCTGGATGTTGAAGACGCGGAAGTTCTCGCCTTCGCTGAGGTTGCCGGTCGCCAGCCAGGCATTGATCTGGTTGGCCTCGCAGCCCAGCCCGACCACCAGCACGGCCGCGAAGTTGGCGTGCGTCGCATAGCCCGTGAGCGTGCGCTCGAGAATCTGCAGCCCCAAGCCCCCGGTGTCCATGCCGCAGCCCGTGCCGTGCGTGAGCGCGACCACGCCGTCGACGTTCGGGTAGTCCGCCAGTGCGGCCGGGTTGGTCTTGCGCGAGAAGTGGTCGGCGATGGCGCGCGCCGCCGTGGCCGAGCAGTTCACGCTCGTCAGCACGCCGATGTAGTTGCGGGTCGCGACCCGGCCGTCGGCGCGGCGGATGCCCATGAAGGTGGCTTCGCGCCGCGCCGGCGCCGGCTTGACGTCGGCACCGAAGGCGTAGTCGCGCTCGAAGTGGCCCTTGTCGGGGCCCATGTCGAGGTTGTGCGTGTGAACGTGTTCGCCGGCCGCGATCGGCTTGCTCGCGAAGCCGATGATCTGGTTGTAGCGGCGCACCGGTTCGCCTTGCGAGATGGCGCGCACAGCGATCTTGTGGCCGGGCGGGATCAGGCCGCGCGAAGTCACGTTCTCGACCTGCGTGCCGCCGAGAAGCTGGGAGCGGGCGATGACGACGTCGTCGGCCGGATGAAGTCGGATGAAGGGATTCATGTGGGGATCCTTAAGGTGCGTGGGCGCGGCGCCAGCTGACGCTGAAGCGCTGGTGGGAGCGATCCATGTGTTCGTGCATCGCGGCGCGCGCCGCATCCGGGTCGCGCGCCGTGATGGCGGCCTGGATGGCGGCGTGTTCCGCGATCGCGCTCTGCCAGGACTTGTCGGTCTCGAAGTAGCCGCCGAGGCGCTTGAACAGCGGGCCGCTGCGTGAGTCGAGATAACCCTGCACCGTCTCGGTCAGCACCGCGTTGCCGCTGGCTTGCACGATGGCGATGTGAAAGGCACGGTCGGCGTCGAGCGGCATCACGCCGCGTGCGGCGAGCTCGCGCATCTCGTCGAGCGCGCGGGCGATGGCATCGCGATCGGCGCGCTTGGCCGAGAGGGCGGCGAGTGCGGCGGTCTCGCCCTCGATCACGCGACGGGCGCGGATCAGTTCGAGCGGACCCCAGCCCAGCACCTCGTCCGGTGCCGTGGTCCGCTTCGATCGGTCGAGCACGTAGACGCCCGAGCCGGTGCGCACCTCGACCCGGCCTTCGACTTCGAGGGCGATCAGCGCCTCGCGCACCGAGGGCCGGCTGACCCCCAGCTGCTTGGCCAGGTCGCGCTCGGCGGGCAGGCGCGCGCCCACGGCGAATTCGCCCTTCGCGATCAGCGTGCGCAGCTGGTCGGCGATCTGGCGGTAGAGGCGCTTGGGTTCGAGGGTCTGCAGCGGCACAGTTTTGAAAGTTTAAGGGTTGTCCTTAATTGGACAAGTGGTAAGGCCAATTCAGAATACGATCCGCACCGCTTCACAGCCATCGGGCGAAACCCTGAACGGCCCGGTGCACCGAACACTTCATCACAAGGACATTCCATGCGACTCCAAGGAAAGACGGCGCTCGTCACCGCCGCCGGGCAAGGAATCGGCTACGCCAGCGCGATCGCACTCGCGGCCGAAGGCGCCCAGGTCTGGGCCACCGACGTGAACGAGACACTGCTCGCACGCTATGCCGGCGTCGCCAACGTCCGCACCGCGAAGCTCGACGTGCTCGACAAGGCGGCCATCGGGTCGTTGGTGAAGACACTGCCGGCGCTCGACATCCTCTTCAACTGCGCCGGCGTGGTGCACAACGGCACCGTGCTGGATGCCGGTGATGCCGACCTGGAATTCGCCTTCAACCTCAACGTGCGGGCGCAGTTCTGGACCATCCAGGCCGTGCTGCCCGGCATGCTCGCCGCCGGGCGCGGCAGCATCATCAACATGGCGAGCGTGTGTTCCAGCATCAAGGGGCTGCCGAACCGCTTCGTGTATGGGACGACCAAGGCGGCCGTGCTCGGCCTCACCAAGAGCGTCGCCGCCGACTACGTGACCAGGGGCATTCGCTGCAACGCGGTGTGCCCGGGCACGGTCGACACGCCGTCGCTCGGCGATCGCATCAACGCCAACGCCGACCCCGACGAGGCCCGCAAGGCCTTCATCGCACGCCAGCCCATGGGCCGACTGGCCCAGGCCGAGGAGATCGCACCCGTGGTGGTGTTCCTCGCGAGCGACGAGTCGGTGTTCGCGACCGGGCAGGCGTTCTCGGTCGACGGCGGCATCACGATATGAACCGGCTCGACTTCACCGGCCGGCACGCGGTGATCACCGGCGGCGCGACGGGCCTCGGTTTCGGCATCGCGCAGCGGCTGGTGGCGTCGGGCGGCAGCGTCACGGTCTGGGACCGCGACGGCGAGGCCGCCACCAAGGCCGCGTGGGCGCTCGGCGCCAAGGCCTTTGCGCTCGCGGTCGACGTCAGCCAGCAGCCCTCGGTCGCGAAGGCCGTCGCCGCCACGCTGGCGCAGGCCGGCCGCATCGATGCGCTGGTCAACAGCGCCGGCATCACGGGGCCCAACACGAAGCTCTGGGACTATCCGGTGGACGCCTGGCGGCAGGTCATGGAGGTCAACCTGACCGGCGTCTTCATCTGCTGCCGCGAGGTCGTGGGGCAGATGCGCACTCAAGGCTACGGCCGCATCGTGAACATCGCCTCGGTCGCGGGCAAGGACGGCAACCCCAACGCCAGCGCCTACAGCGCCAGCAAGGCCGGCGTCATCGCGCTCACCAAGTCGCTGGGCAAGGAACTGGCCGACACCGGCATCCGCGTCAACTGCGTCACGCCGGCGGCAGTGAAGACCGCGATCTTCGACCAGATGACGCCGGACCACATCGCCTTCATGCTGTCGAAGATTCCGATGGGCCGTTTTGGTACGGTGGAGGAGGTGGCGGCGATGGTCGGTTGGCTCTGCACCGAAGACTGCTCGTTTTCCACCGGCGCGGTGTTCGACTTGTCGGGCGGCCGCTCCACCTATTGATCTGAAAGAAAAGGACAACATGAAACTCGTTCGCTATGGCAATCCCGGGAAGGAAAAGCCCGGCCTGATCGATGACCAAGGCAAGCTGCGCGACCTCAGCGCGGTGGTCAAGGACATCGGCCCCGACCAGCTGGGCGATGCGGCGCTCGCCAAGCTGCGCAAGCTCAAGGTCGACAAGCTGCCGCTGGTCCGCGGCAAGCCGCGCTATGGCTGCCCGGTCGCCAGCGTCGGCAAGTTCATCGCCATCGGCTTGAACTACGCCGACCACGCGGCGGAATCCGGCATGCCGATCCCGAAGGAGCCGGTGGTTTTCACCAAGGCCGTCAGCTGCATCCAGGGACCGAACGACCCCGTCATGCTGCCGAAGAATTCGGTCAAGGGCGACTGGGAGGTCGAGCTCGGCGTGGTGATCGGCACCCGTGCGCGCTATGTCTCGCAAAAGAATGCGCTCGACTACGTGGCAGGCTTCTGCGTCATCAACGACGTCAGCGAACGCGAATGGCAGCTCGAGCGCGGCCTGACCTGGGACAAGGGCAAGGGCTTCGACACCTTCGGCCCGATCGGCCCCTGGCTGGTCACGCGCGACGAGGTGCCCAACCCGCAGAAGCTCGCGATGTGGCTCGACCTCAACGGCAAGCGGGTGCAGACCGGCAACACCCGGACGATGATCTTCAACGTCGCCAAGCTGGTGAGCTACGTCAGCCAGCTCAACACGCTGGAGCCCGGCGACATCATCACCACCGGCACGCCGCCCGGCGTGGGCATGGGCATGAAGCCGCAACCGGTGTTCCTGAAAAAGGGCGACGTGATGACCCTCGGCATCGAAGGCCTGGGCGAGCAGCGCCAGGACGTGGTCGCCTTCAAGCTCTAGCGATGAAACACCCCCGCAGCGCCTGCGGCGCATCGAGTCGCTGCCAGAGGCAGCGGCTCTTCGGAACCGTCCAAGCCTGCGCAGGCAGGCTTGGAGCCGCGGACCTCAGCCCCTCGAGGGGGCGATACCAGCGGCCCGGCGAAGCCGGTTCCGCGGTATCCCTGGCCTCGGTCGTGCCGATTTCGTGCGTTGCGGGTTACGCAGCCGCGTGGTGGAAAACCGAGTCGGCGGAACGACAGTGAAGTATCAGTTCGATTTCGCGGCCGTGCTGGCGCAATGGCCGCTGCTGCTCGAGGGCGCGTGGGTCACGGTGCAGCTGTCGTTCCTGTCGACGGTGATCGGCTTCGGGCTCGGCGCGCTGTGCGCGGTCGGACGCGGCAGCCGCCACGAATGGCTGCGCCGGCTGGTCGGCGTGTACGTGGAAGGCATCCGCAACACGCCGCTCTTGATCCAGAGCTACTTCCTGATCTTCGGGCTGTCGAGCGTGGGCGTGACGATGCCGATCATGGTCGGCGCCGTGCTGGCGCTGGTGATCAACATCGGTGCCTACACCTGCGAGATCATCCGTGCGGGCATCGAGTCGATCCACAAGGGCCAGCTCGAGGCTGCCGACTGCCTCGGCATGTCGAAGCTGCAGGTGTTCTGGCACGTGATCCTGCGGCCCGCGGTGGAGCGGGTCTATCCGTCGCTCACCAGCCAGTTCGTGCTGCTGATGCTGGCCTCGAGCATCATGTCCTCAATCGGTGCCGAGGAACTGCTCGGCATCGCCAACCGCATTCAGTCCGACACCTTCCGCAATTTCGAGATCTTCCTCGTGCTGTGGGTGGTGTACCTGGCCCTGTCGTACCTGATGCGGCTGGGATTCTGGCTCCTGGGCCAGATCGTTTTCACGCGCCGGCGCAAGCTCGGCACACCGCTATGACGCACGAACAACTCACCTACCTGCTGCTGGGCGCGGTCGGCACGCTGGAGCTGTCGGTGCTGACCTTCATCGCCGGCGGGCTCGCCGGCCTCGCCGTGGCGCTGGCGCGAATCGCACCGGTGCGCGCCGTGCGCGTCGCCGCGGGCGCCTACATCCAGGTGATCCAGGGCACGCCGCTGCTGGTCCTGATGGGCCTGTGCTTCTATGGCCCGAACATCCTCGGCATCGGCTCGGTCCCCGCGCTGGTCGCCGCGGCGCTGGCGATGACCATCTATTCGAGCGCCTTCCTCGGCGAGATCTGGCGCGGCTGCATCCAGTCGGTGCACAAGAGCCAGTGGGAAGCGGCCGAGTGCATCGGCCTCACGCGCTGGCAGCGCATGGTCAAGGTGGTGCTGCCGCAGGCGCTGCGCATCGCGACCCCGCCGACCGTGGGCTTCATGGTCCAGATCATCAAGAACACCTCGATCGCGTCGCTGGTCATCGGCTTCGCCGAGCTTTCGTACAACGCCAAGGTGCTGAACAACTCGACCTTCCAGCCCTTCATCTATTTCGGTTGCGCGGCCCTGCTGTATTTCGCGATGTGCTATCCGCTGTCGCGCTGGAGCCGTGGGCTCGAAAGGAAACTCAATGCAAGCCGTGGTTGAACTCGACCAGGTCCACAAGCGATTCGGTGCGCTGCATGTGCTGCGCGGCGTCTCGTTTTCGGTCACCAAGGGCCAGGTGGTGGCCATCATCGGCAAGAGCGGCTCGGGAAAGAGCACGGCGCTGCGCTGCATCGACCGGCTCGAGAGCGTCGACAGCGGCCGCATCGATGTCTGCGGACACGCGGTGCACCATGCGGCGCTCGACGTGCGCGCGCTGCGCCGCGACGTCGGCATCGTGTTCCAGAGCTACAACCTGTTCCCCCACCTGACGGTGCTGCAGAACATCACGCTCGGCCTGACCTCGGTCAAGCGGATGAACGCGGCCGATGCGAAGGCCGTCGCGACGGAAGTGCTGGCACATGTCGGCCTGGCCGAGAAGGCCGCCGCCTATCCCGAGCAGCTCTCGGGCGGCCAGCAGCAGCGCGTCGCGATCGCCCGTTCCCTCGCGATGAAGCCGCAGGTGATGCTGTTCGACGAGGTCACCTCGGCGCTCGACCCCGAGCTGACCGGCGAAGTGCTCAAGGTCATCGAGAAACTCGCCGAAGAGGGCATGACCATGGTGCTGGTGACGCACGAGATGGCCTTTGCCCGCGGTGTCGCCGACAAGATCATCTTCATGCACCAGGGGCAAGTCTGGGAGGAGGGCGATGCCTCGATGCTGGCCGATCCGAAGACGCCCGAACTGCGCCAGTTTCTCGGCAACGGCCTCTGAGCGGCCCGCGCCTTCAACGCCTTTCTTCCCACGCAACCACAAAGGATCACGAGACATGAACCGCTTCCAACAACGCCGCCTTCACCTGCTGCTGTCGGGCCTGATGCTCGCCGGCTCGGCGCTCGGCCTCGGCATGACTGCCCACGCCGACCAGCTCGACAGCATCACCGCCGCCAAGAAGATCCGCGTCGCGATCGACCTCGGCGTGCCGCCCTACGGCATGAAGGACGACAAGCTCAACTCCACCGGCTCCGACGTCGAGACCGCGCAACTGCTCGCGAAGGACCTGGGGCTCGAGCTCGAGATCGTGCCCACCACGGGCGCGAACCGGATCCCGTTCCTGCAGACCGACAAGGCCGACATCGTGATCTCCAGCCTGTCGATCACGCCCGAGCGCGAGAAGGTCGTCGATTTCTCGGTTCCCTACGCCGGCATCTCGGCGGTGGTGGGCGCGCCCAAGGGCATGAACATCAAGAGCGCGGCCGACCTGTCGGGCAAGAAGGTGATCGCCACGCGCAGCACGACCAACGACCAGGAAGTCACCAAGATCCTGCCGAAGGACGCGACCATCGTGCGCTTCGACGACGACGCGACCTCCATCACCGCGATCGTGAGCGGCCAGGCCGACATCTTCGCGACCGCGCCGCCGCTGCTCAAGGCCATCAACGACAAGAGCCCGTCCAAGCAGATGGAGACGAAGTTCGTGATGAAGGTCAACATGCTCGCCGTCGGTTTCCGCAAGGGCGAGGACAAGCTCAAGGCGAAGGTCGACGCCTGGGTGCGCACCAACCTCAAGAACGGCAAGCTCAACGCGATCTACAAGAAGTTCCACGGCGCGGACCTGCCCGACGAGGTGACCAAGGCCGGGGCCTGATCGAAAGCGTTCGCACATGGCCATGACCAAGATCGACCAGGTCGAGATCGCGCAGATCGACATCGCGCCGAAGGTGCGGCGCACCGACGCCATCCAGTCCTTCGTCACGCAGGAGACCGTGCTGGTCACGCTGCGCTGCGACGACGGCTCGGCCGGCACCGGCTACACCTACACCATCGGCACCGGCGGTTCGTCGATCGTGGCGCTGCTGCGCGACCATCTCGCGCCGCGCCTGATCGGCCGCGATCCGCAGAGCTACGAGGCGATCTGGCGCGATCTCTTCTTCCACACCCACGCCACCGCGGTCGGCGCCATCACCAGCCTCGCGCTGGCGGCCATCGACACCGCGTTGTGGGACCGCAACTGCCGCGCCGCCAGCTTGCCGCTGTGGCGCATGGCGGGCGGTGCCAAGTCGCGCGTGCCGCTCTACACCACCGAGGGCGGCTGGCTGCACCTGGAGCCCGGCGACCTGGTCGAGCAGACCCTCGCGGCCAAGGCCGAGGGCTTTCTCGGCGCCAAGGTCAAGGTCGGCAAGCCGCACGTCGCCCAGGACATGGCGCGGCTGTCGGCCGTTCGCGATGCGGTCGGTGCGGATTTCGAGCTGATGGTCGACGCCAACCAGAGCATGTCGCTGTCCGAGGCGATCCGCCGCGCGCGCCAGTACGCCGAGCTCGACTTGGCCTGGTTCGAGGAACCGATGCCGGCCGAGCACGTGGCCGCGCATGCGCAACTGCTCGCGAGCACCAGCGTGCCGATCGCGGTCGGCGAGTCGATGTACCACCTGTCGCAGTTCGGCGAGTACATGCGGCAGGACGCATGCTCCATCGTGCAGGCCGACGTCGCGCGGGTCGGCGGCATCACGCCCTGGCTCAAGATCGCGCATCTGGCAGAGGCGCACAACCTCGCGATGTGCCCGCACTTCCTGATGGAGCTGCATGTGAGCCTGTGCGCGGCGGTGCCGAATTCGCGCTGGGTCGAGTACATCCCGCAGCTGGACGATCTGACGACCAGCCGCTTGCGCATCGAGAACGGGCATGCACTCGCGCCCGAGACGCCGGGCATCGGCATCGAATGGGATGCCGACCAGCTCAAGGCGCGGCGGAAGTTCGATCCGATCGTGATCTGAAACCCCAGGCCGGCTCGGCGGGGTGGGGTGGCGAGGTTGCGGCGCAGGCGCAGGGCGTCGTCCTGACGTCGGTGCCTGCGCGGCCGAGTGCTTGGGCCTACACTGGCCGCCTTTTTCAGCCCGTGCGTCTGCCATGAGAACAACCCGACGTTCATTTCTCCTGTCTTCGGCGGCCATCGGCTTCGCCGCCGCTCGCCCCCTCGCCGCCTATGCCGACAGTCGCGACACCCAACCGATCCGCCTCGTCGTGCCCTTCGGCGCCGGCGGTGTCGCCGACCTCACCGCGCGTGTGGTCGGAAAGGCGATGGCGAGCCAGCTCGGCCAGTCGGTGGTGGTCGACAACCGCCCCGGTGCCGGTGGCGTGGTGGCCGGCACGCTGGTCGCCAGCGCTGCGCCGGACGGCCTCACGCTGCTGCTGATGAGCAACGGCACGGCGGTCAGCGACAGCCTCTTCCAGCGCCTGCCTTTCGACACCCGCAAGGACTTCGCACCGATCTCGCTGCTGGGTTATTTCGACATCGCGATCGTGGTGCCGGAGGCCTCGCCGCTGCGCAGCCTGGCGGAGCTTGTGGCGGCGGCCAAGACGCGCCCCGGCGGATTGAACATCGGCACGGTCAACATCGGCAGCACGCAGAACCTGGCGGCCGAACTGTTCAAGAGCCGGGCCGGCATCGACGTGCAGGTGGTGCCCTTCAACGGCACGCCGGCCGTGGTCACGGCGCTGCGCAGCGGCCAGATCGACGCCGGCGTCGAGATTCTTTCGCCGCTCATGCCGCAGATTTCGGGCCAGGCGCTGCGCGCGCTCGCCGTGATGGGCGAGGGCCGCAACCCGGCCTTGCCGGCCGTGCCCACGGTGGCCGAAGGCGCGGGGCTCAAGGGCTTCGACGTGCGCTCGTGGAACGCACTGGCGGCGCCTTCGAAGACGCCGCGCGAGCGGGTCGACCGGCTCAACCGCGCGGTGCGCGCCGCGCTTGCATCGCCCGAAGTGAAGCAGCAGTTGGCGACGCTCAACGTGCAGCCGCGCGCCAGCAGCCCCGAAGAACTGGCGATGCTGCTCGACAACGAGATTCGCCGATGGGGCGACGTGATCGCCGCTGCGCGCATCCCGCGGCAGTAGATATCAGACAAGGGACAGACATGCAGCTCGAACACATCGGCCTCATTGGCTACGGCGAGGTCGGAAAGACCTTTACCACGGGCCTCAAGAACAAGCCCGGCGTTCAATCCGTCGGCGCCTGGGACCTGACTTTCATCGACCCCGCGCGCCAGGAGCACGAGCGGACGCACGCGGCGCAGGCCGGCGTCGTGGCGCACGCCTCGATGCAGGCGCTGTGCCAGGCCAGCACGCTGGTGCTCTCCGCCGTCACCGCGTCGAACACGCTCGGCGTGGCGCAGGAGGCGGCGCCGCACCTGCGTCCAGGCACGGTGTTCCTCGACCTCAACTCGGCCTCGCCCGGCACCAAGCAGCAGTGCGCGGCGCTGGTGGAAGCTGCCGGCGCGCACTATGTCGAAGCCGGCGTCATGACCTCGGTGCCGCCCTACGGCATCCGCGTGCCGATGCTGCTCGGCGGCGCGCGCGCGGCCGCGCTGGCGGAGGCGCTGGCGGCCTGGGGCCTCGACACCCGGGCCGTGAGCGAGCGCCTGGGCGTCGCCAGCGCGATCAAGATGAGCCGCAGCGTCATGATCAAGGGCCTCGAGGCGCTCGTGATCGAAAGCTATGCCACGGCGCGCGCCTACGGCGTCGAGGACCATGTGCTGCCGACCTTGCAGGAGACCTTCCCGAGCATCGACTGGAGCCGCCAGGGGGCCTACTTCTTCAGCCGCGTGGTGCAGCACGGCCAGCGCCGCGCCGAGGAGATGCGGGAAGCCGCCAACACGGTGCGCGAGGCCGGCTTCGCGCCGACCATGGCGGCGGCCATCGCCGAGAAGCAGCAGTGGGTGGCGGACCAGGCGAAGGCCGGTGTGTTCGACGGGCTCGACAAGCAGGCCTCCTGGCAGGACTACGCCGACCGCCTGCTGGCCGCGCGCAAGGACTGAGCCCCCACGCTCGTCACTTCGTGTACTCGCTGCCCCCCGAGGGGGTGCAGTCCGCCTTGGGGCGGCCCGGCGGCGGACTGAGGCCTTTCAGCCCTTGAGAAGGGCTTCGGCGGTCTTGCGGATCAGGTCCAGCGTCGCCTGCTGGGTCAACGTCGCGCGCCGCAGCGCGCTGACCGCGGTGAACACCGGGATGCGCAGCGGCGGCGACGCGATCTCGCGCAGGGTGTAGGCCGAGGGGTTGACCGAGCGGATGACCGCAATGCGCGACAGGATCGCGAAGCCGGCGCCGTCGGCGACCAGGTCGAGCATGGCCGACACGCCGTCGATCTCGAGCGCGACATGCGGCGTGCAGCCGATGCCGGCCATCTCGGATTCCACGTACATCCGGATCGCATTGGGCCGGCTCGGGATCACCAGCGGCAGCCGGGCCACCTCGGCCAGCGCCATCGGTGCCGGCGGCGGGTCTTCCTGCAGCCCGGGCGGGCGGCGCCCGACCAGCAGCAGCGACTGCTCCAGCAAGCGCTGCACATCCAGCCCCGGCATCGGCCGGGCGTCGTAGATCACCGCGATGTCCAGCCCGCCGTGCAGCAACTGGTCCTGCATCGCGGTCGAGAGGTTTTCGCTGATCGACAACTGGGCCTGCGGCATCTGTTCGCGGAAAGCCCGCGTCAGCGGCACCGTCAGCACGCGCGCGATGCTGGGCGGCAGGCCGACCGCCACCCGGCCGGCCAGCGAGCCGCGCACGCGGTCGAGCTCCTCCCGGGCGCGCTCCACCTGGTGCAGGATGCCGCGCCCATGGGCCAGCAACACCTGCCCGGCCTCGGTCGGCGTGGCGCCACGGCCATTGCGCACCAGCAGGTTCTGCCGCAGCTCGACCTCGAGCAGGCGCACCTGGCGGCTCAACGCCGGCTGGGCCACTTTCAGCGCCACGGCGGCACGGGTGAAGCTGCCCAGCTCGGCGACGCGAACGAAATACGCCAGCTGTTTCAGGTCCACGAAGTCCTCCGGTCCAGGGCCGGAAATGATATGCCAATTTGTTCTAGCTGCTAGTGGCTTATGGCAAATCCCGTAGGGCCATACCGCCGCACAATCCGCCCATCGGAGCCGGCCGCGCCGGCATTGGAGACAGGGCTTGCGCATGCAGAAGACCGCGATCAAGGGGATTTCGTCGATGGCCACCCGCCAGGTGCTGGCCGATCTGGTGGCCGCCTTCGAGCAGCGCTCGGGGGCCGCGGTCGCGATCGAATCGGTGGGCGGCGTCGACGCCGCCAAGCGCGTCCTGGCCGGCGAGTCCTTCGACGTCGTCGTGCTGGCTTCCGACGCGATCGACAAGCTGATCGCCGCCGGTCGCATCGAAGCCGGCAGCAAGACCGACCTGGTGTTGTCGGGCGTCGCGGTGGCCGTGAAGGCCGGCGCGCCGCATCCCGACATCGGCTCCGAGGAAGCGCTTCGCAACGCCGTGCTGGCCGCCCGCAATCTCAGCTATTCCACCGGCCCGAGCGGCGTCGCGCTGGCCGCGCTGTTCGAGCGCTGGGGCATCGCCGACCAGATCAAGGCGCGCATCGTGCAGGCGCCGCCGGGCGTGCCGGTCGGCACCCTGGTCGCTCGCGGCGAGGTCGAGCTGGGCTTCCAGCAGCTCAGCGAACTGATCCACGTTCAGGGCATCGACCTGCTCGGCCCGATGCCCGCGGCGATTCAGATCGTCACCACTTTTTCCGCCGGTGTCTGTACCGGATCGGCCCAGGCCGAGACGGTGCGTGCGATGCTGGCCTTCATGGCCTCGCCCGAGGCCGAAGCCGCAAAGCGCGCGCAGGGCATGGATCCGGCTTGAGCCACTCGCACGGAATCGCAGGGATCATGAAAAAAGAAAACGACACGCCGCTGGACGTCCAGGCGTTCTTCAATTCGCAGGGCTTCTCCGGCTATCAGTGGCTGATCTTCAGCCTGTGCTTCCTGGTGGTCCTGCTCGATGGCTTCGACACCGCCGCCATCGGCTACATCGCGCCTTCGCTGATCGGCGAGTGGGGCGTGGCCAAGCCCGCGCTGGCTCCGGTGCTCAGTGCGGCACTGTTCGGGCTGGCGGCGGGTGCCTTGAGCGCCGGTCCGCTGGCCGACAAGTTCGGCCGCAGGGCCGTGCTGACCGCTTCGGTGCTGGTGTTCGGCCTGGCCAGCCTGGCGTCGAGCTTCTCGGGCAGCCTCGACAGCCTCACCGTCCTGCGCTTCGTGACCGGGCTGGGCCTCGGTGCGGCCATGCCGAACGCCGTGACGCTGACCAGCGAATACTGCCCGGACAAGCAACGCGCCATGCTGACCAATGCGATGTTCTGCGGCTTTCCCCTGGGGGCGGCCTTCGGCGGCTTCCTGGCCGCCTGGATGATTCCGCACTGGGGCTGGCGCAGCGTGCTGCTGCTGGGCGGCGCGGTGCCGGTGGTGCTGGCGCTGCTGATGCTCGTGGCGCTGCCTGAATCGGTGCGCTACATGGTGGCCAAGGGGCAGCCGAGCGAGCGCATCCGCCGGGTGCTGGCACGCATCTCCGCCACGGCGGCCACGGCGTCCTCCTTCGTGCTGACCGAGCGGCAGGCCGGCCCGGTGTCCGGCAGCGGGCTCGCGCTGGTGCTGGGGCGCAGCCACCGCATCGGCTCCTTCATGCTGTGGCTGGCCTATTTCATGGGCCTGGTCATCTTCTATGCGCTGATCAACTGGATGCCGATCCTGCTCAAGGACGCCGGCATGGATCCCCACAAGGCGGTTCTGGTGGCGGCGCTGTTTCCGCTGGGGGGCGTCGGTGCCGTGTTCTGCGGCTGGCTGATGGACCGCTTCAATGCCAACCGGATCATCGCGATCGGCTACGCGCTGACCGCCCTGTCGATCTACCTGATCGGCCAGACCGTGGGCCACGACGGCTGGCTGGTGGTGATGGTGTTCGTCGCCGGCACCCTCATGAACACGGCGCAGTCGTCGATGCCCGCGCTGGCCGCGGTCTTCTACCCCACGCAAGGCCGGGCCACCGGGGTGGCCTGGATGCTCGGCATCGGCCGTTTCGGCGGCATTGCGGGCTCGTTCCTGGTGGCCGAACTGGCGGCCCGCAGCCTGGGCTTCGACCGCATCTTCACCATCGTGGCCATTCCGGGCCTGATCGCTACCGCGGCCCTGATCGTCAAGCAGTGGGTGCATCCGCAAGCGCCGGTTGGCCGGAGCCTTCGCGACCCCGCCGCGGAACCCGTGGCCCATTGAACCCTTCACCGTCATCGACCTTTCAGTCTCAGGAGCACACGACATGATCATCGACGTCCACGGTCACTACACGACCGCCCCCGCCGCGCTCGGCGCCTGGCGCGACCTGCAGATCGCCGGCCTCAAGGACCCGTCCAAGGCGCCCAAGGCCGCAGATCTCAAGATCAGCGACGACGACATCCGCGAGACCATCGAGAACAACCAGCTCAAGCTCATGAAGGAGCGTGGCTCCGACCTGACCATCTTCAGCCCGCGCGCCAGCTTCATGGCGCACCACATCGGCGACTTCAATACCTCGTCGACCTGGGCCGCGATCTGCAACGAACTCTGCTATCGCGTGAGTCAGCTGTTCCCGGACCACTTCATCCCGGCCGCGATGCTGCCGCAGTCGCCGGGCGTCGACCCGAAGACCTGCATCCCCGAGCTGGAGCGCTGCGTCAAGGAATACGGCAACGTCGGCATCAACCTGAACCCCGACCCGAGCGGCGGCCACTGGACCAGCCCGCCGCTGAGCGACCGCCAGTGGTACCCGATCTACGAGAAGATGGTCGAATACGACATCCCCGCGATGATCCACGTCAGCACCAGCTGCAACCCGGCCTTCCACACCACCGGCTCGCACTACCTCAATGCCGACACCACGGCCTTCATGCAGTGCCTGACCTCGGACCTGTTCAAGGACTTCCCGACCCTGCGCTTCCTGATCCCGCACGGCGGCGGCGCGGTGCCCTACCACTGGGGCCGGTTCCGCGGCCTGGCGCAGGAACTCAAGAAGCCGCTGCTCGACGAGCACCTGCTCAACAACATCTATTTCGACACCTGCGTCTACCACCAGCCGGGCATCGACCTGCTGAACACGGTGATCCCGGTCAAGAACGTGCTGTTCGCCTCCGAAATGATCGGCGCGGTGCGCGGCATCGACCCGACCACCGGCCACTACTACGACGACACCAAGCGCTACATCGAGTCGAGCAAGATCCTGAGCGACGCCGATCGCTTCCAGATCTACGAAGGCAATGCGCGCCGCGTGTTCCCGCGGCTCGACGCCGCGCTCAAAGCTAAAAACCTCTGACCCCCTCAAGGAGACAAGACCATGTACGAACTCGGAGTCGTCTATCGCAACATCGAGCGCGCCGACCGCGCCACGGCCGACGCGCTGGCCAAGCTCGGCTCGGCCACGGTGCACGAGGCCATGGGCCGCGTGGGCCTGCTCAAGCCCTACATGCGCCCGATCTATCCCGGCGTGCAGGTGTCGGGCACCGCGGTCACGGTGCTGCTGCAGCCCGGCGACAACTGGATGATGCACGTGGCGGCGGAGCAGATCCAGCCCGGCGACATCGTGGTGGCGGCGGTCACGGCCGAATGCACCGACGGCTATTTCGGCGACCTGCTGGCCACCAGCTTCCAGGCCCGCGGCGCCCGCGCGCTGATCATCGACGCCGGCGTGCGCGACGTGAAGACGCTGCAGGAGATGAACTTCCCGGTCTGGAGCCGCGCGATTTCGTCCAAGGGCACGATCAAGGCCACGCTGGGCTCCGTCAACATCCCGGTGGTCTGCGCCGGCATGCTGGTGACGCCCGGCGACGTGATCGTGGCCGACGACGACGGCGTGGTCTGCGTGCCCAGGGCGATGGCGGCCAAGGCGCTCGAAGCCGCCGTGGCGCGCGAAGCCAACGAGGGCGCCAAGCGCGAGAAGCTGGCCTCCGGCGTGCTCGGCCTCGACATGTACAAGATGCGCGAGCCCCTCGAGAAGGCCGGCCTGCGCTACATCGACTGAATCCCCCTCATCCCCACCTGACCCTTCCATGCAACTCACTCGACGCTTCCTGACGAGCCGGTCCCTCGCTCTCGCCGCCGGCGCACTGACCGCCGCGGCCCTGCCGATGGGCGCCTTCGCGCAGCAGTTCCCGACCAAGCCGGTGCGCATCATCACGCCGTTCCCGGTCGGCGGCGGCCCGGACGGCGTCGCCCGCCTGGTGGCCGACAAGCTCTCGCGCGCCTGGGGCCAGCCGGTGGTGGTCGAGAACCGCCCGGGCGGCAACGGCTTCATCGCCATCGACGCCTTCAAGCGCGGCGCCAAGGACGGCACCGACATGATCGTGCTCGACAACGTGCACCTGGCGGCCTATCCGGCGCTGTTCAAGAAGCTGCCCTACGATCCGGTGAAGGACTTCGACACCCTCCTGCCGCTGTTCAAGACCTACTTCTTCTTCACGGTCGCGACCGACAGCAAGTACAAGACCGTCGGCGACATCATTGCCGACGCCAAGGCCCATCCGGGCAAGCTCAACTTCGGTTCCTGGTCGATCGGCAACCCGGTGCACCTGGGCTCCGAGATGTTCGCATCCGCCACCGGCATCAAGATGGAGCACGTGCTCTACAAGGAAACCACGCAGCTCTACACCTCGGTGTCGACCGGCGAGCTGTCCTTCGCGCTCGGCAGCGCCGCCACCGCGGGCCCGCTGCAGCGCGCCGGCAAGCTGCGCTTCCTGGCCGTGGCCGCGCCGCAGCGCCTTGCCAGCTTCCCGGACGTGCCGACGGTGGGCGAGTCGGGCGGCCCGAAGGGCTTCGAGGTCACGGGCTGGAACGCGATCGCGGTGCCGCCGGGCCTGCCGCCGGCGGTCACCGACAAGATCAGGAAGGACGTCGAGGCCGCGCTGGCCAGCCCCGACGTGCAGGAGAAGTTCAAGAGCTTCGGCTATGAGCCCTTCCCGACGACCCGCGACCAGTTCAACCAGTTCGTCAAGACCGAGACCCAGCGTTTCGGCGACGTGATCCGCAAGGCCAACATCACCCTGGACTGAGACCATGACCACTTTCACCAAGACCCCGGGCTGGCTCGACTGGTACGCGGGCCCCTCGAAACCCCGCTTCCAGGTGCCGCCCGGCAGCGTCGACGCGCACTGCCATGTGTTCGGCCCGGGCGATGAGTTCCCGTTCGCGCCCGAGCGCAAGTACACGCCTTGCGACGCCTCGAAGGACCAGCTGTTCGCCCTGCGCGACCACCTCGGCTTTGACAAGAACGTCGTCGTGCAGGCGACCTGCCATGGCGCCGACAATCGCGCCATGGTCGATGCGCTGAAGGCGTCGGGCGGGCGTGCCAAGGGCATCGCCACGGTCAAGCGCAGCATCAGCGATGCCGAGCTGAAGGAACTGCACGACGCCGGCGTGCGCGGCGTGCGCTTCAACTTCGTCAAGCGGCTGGTCGACTTCACGCCCAAGGACGAACTGCTCGAGATCGCGAACCGCATCGCGCCGCTCGGCTGGCATGTCGTGATCTATTTCGAGGCGGTCGACCTGCCCGAGCTGTGGGACTTCTTCACCGCGCTGCCGACCACCGTGGTGGTCGACCACATGGGCCGGCCTGACGTGAGCAAGCCCATCGACGGGCCCGAGTTCGAGCTGTTCCTGAAGTTCATGCGCGAGCACACCAACGTCTGGAGCAAGGTCAGCTGCCCCGAGCGGCTGTCGCTCGCCGGACCCAAGGCGCTGAATGGCGAGCAGGCCGCCTACCAGGACGTCGTGCCCTTCGCCCGCAAGGTGGTCGAGAGCTTCCCCGACCGCGTGCTGTGGGGCACCGACTGGCCCCATCCGAACCTCAAGGACCACATGCCCGACGACGGCCTGCTGGTCGATTTCATCCCGCAGATCGCGACGACGGCCGAGCTGCAGCGCAAGCTGCTGGTCGACAACCCGACGCGCCTGTACTGGCCGGAGCTGAAGTAATGTCGCTCGAGAAACCCTACAAGGACGTGCCCGGCACGACCATCTTCGACGCCGAGCAATCGCGCCTCGGCTACCACCTGAACCAGTTCTGCATGTCGCTCATGAAGGCCGCCAACCGCGAGCGCTTCAAGGCCGACGAGCGAGCCTATCTCGACGAGTGGCCGATGACCGAAGACCAGAAGCAGGCGGTGCTGGCGCGCGATCTCAACCGCTGCATCGCGCTCGGCGGCAACATCTACTTCCTGGCCAAGATCGGCGCCACCGACGGCAAGAGCTTCCAGCAGATGGCCGGCAGCATGACCGGCATGACCGAAGAGGAATACCGCGACATGATGATCAAGGGCGGCCGTTCGGTCGAAGGCAATCGCCGCGTCGGCGAGGACGGCACGGCGCAGGCGCATCGCCAGCCGCAAGGCGCGGCCGGAAAAAAAGCAATATGAAAAGCCCCCACACTCATCACTTCGTGTATTCGCTGCCCCCCGAGGGGGCGCAGGCCTCCTTTGGGGCGGCCCGGCAGGAGACCTGACATGGCACGCATCACCGCATCCGTCTACACCTCGCACGTGCCCGCCATCGGCGCCGCGCTCGACCTGGGCAAGTCGAACGAGCCCTACTGGCAACCGCTGTTCGCGGGCTACGACTTCTCCAAGCAATGGATGAAGGACAACAAGCCCGACGTCGTGTTCCTGGTGTTCAACGACCATGCCACGGCCTTCAGCCTGGACATGATCCCGACCTTCGCGATCGGCACCGCCGACTCGTACCAGCCCGCCGACGAAGGCTGGGGCCCGCGTCCCGTGCCCACCGTCATCGGCCATGCGCCGCTGGCCGCGCACATCGCGCAGAGCGTGATCCAGCAGGACTTCGACCTCACGATCGTCAACAAGATGGACGTCGACCATGGCCTCACGGTGCCCTTGTCGCTGATGTGCGGCCAGCCGGACGCCTGGCCTTGCCCCGTGATCCCGTTCGCGGTCAACGTGGTGCAGTATCCGGTGCCGAGCGGCCGCCGCTGCTTCATGCTCGGCCAGGCGATCCGCCGCGCCATCGAGTCCTACGACGAGGACCTCAACGTCCAGATCTGGGGCACCGGCGGCATGAGCCACCAGCTGCAGGGTCCGCGCGCCGGCCTGATCAACGCCGAGTGGGACAACAAGTTCCTCGACCGCCTGATCGCCGATCCCGACGATCTCTCTAAGATGCCGCACATCGACTACGTGCGCGAAGCCGGCTCCGAAGGCATCGAGCTCGTGATGTGGCTGATCGCCCGCGGCGCGATGGCCGACGTCGCCGGCGGCAAGCCGCCGAAGGTGGCGCACCGCTTCTTCCACGTTCCCGCGTCCAACACGGCCGTGGGCCATCTCATCCTGGAGAACCAATAACATGAGCAAGACAATCAAGGTCGCTCTCGCCGGTGCCGGCGCGTTCGGCATCAAGCACCTCGACGGCATCAAGAACATCGACGGCGTCGAAGTCGTCTCGCTGGTCAGCCGCGAGCTCGACAAGACGCGCGAAGTGGCGGCCAAGTACGGCATCGGCCACGTCACGACCGACCTCGCCGACTCGCTGGCGCTGAAGGAAGTCGACGCCGTGATCCTGTGCACGCCGACGCAGATGCATGCCTCGCAAAGCCTCGCCGCGCTGCGCGCCGGCAAGCACGTGCAGGTCGAGATCCCGCTGGCCGATTCGCTCAAGGACGCGCAGGCGGTGGTCGACCTGCAGAAGGCAACCGGCCTGGTCGCGATGTGCGGCCACACGCGCCGCTTCAATCCGAGCCACCAGTGGGTGCACAACAAGATCAAGGCCGGCGAATTCAACATCCAGCAGATGGATGTGCAGACCTATTTCTTCCGCCGCACCAACATGAACGCGCTGGGCCAGCCGCGCAGCTGGACCGACCACCTGCTGTGGCATCACGCGGCGCACACGGTCGACCTGTTCGCCTACCAGGCCGGCAGCCCGATCGTGAAGGCCAATGCGGTACAGGGCCCGATCCATCCGACGCTGGGCATCGCGATGGACATGTCGATCCAGCTGCAGGCCGCCAACGGCGCGATCTGCACGCTGTCGCTGTCGTTCAACAACGAAGGCCCGCTGGGCACCTTCTTCCGCTACATCGGCGACACCGGCACCTACATCGCGCGCTACGACGACCTGTTCAACGGCAAGGAAGAGGCGATCGACGTCTCGAAGGTGGACGTGTCGATGAACGGCATCGAGCTGCAGGACCGCGAGTTCTTCGCCGCCATCCGCGAAGGCCGCGAGCCGAACTCGAGCGTGGCGCAGGTGCTGCCCTGCTACCAGGTGCTGCAGCAGCTGGAACAGCAACTGCAGAGCTGAGCCGCGCCATGCACAAGCGACAACTCGGCCCGTTCTCGGTCAGCGCGATCGGACTCGGCTGCATGAACCTGAGCCATGCCTACGGCGTGCCGCCGTCGGCGGAGCAGGGCGAGCGCCTGCTGCTGGCGGCGCTCGATGCCGGCGTGACGCTGTTCGACACGGCGGCCCTCTATGGCTTCGGCGCCAACGAGGAGCTGGTCGGCCGGGTGCTGAAGCCGCACCGCAACGCCTTCACGCTGGCCAGCAAGGGCGGCATGGCCGGCGTGCGCGGCGACGACGGCACGGTGCGCCGGGTGATCGACGGAAAGCCCGCCACCTTGCGCCGCAATTGCGAGGACAGCCTGCGCCGGCTGCAGACCGAGGTCATCGATCTGTACTACCTGCACCGCTGGGACAAGTCGGTGCCGATCGAGGAGTCGGTCGGCGAGATGTCGCGCCTGGTCGAGGAGGGCAAGGTGCGCGCGCTGGGCCTGTCGGAGGTCTCGGCCGCCACGCTGCGTCGCGCGCATGCGGTGCATCCGATCGCGGCGGTGCAGAACGAATATTCGCTCTGGAGCCGTAACACCGAGATCGCGGTGCTGCAGGCCTGCCGCGAGATCGGCGCGGCGCTGGTTGCCTTCAGCCCCTTGGCGCGCGGCTTCCTGTGCGACGTGCTGCATGACGTGTCGACGCTCGACGCAAAGGACATCCGGCGCGCGATGCCGCGCTTCTCGCCCGACAACTACGCGCGCAACCTCGAACTGCTGCCGGCCTACACCGCGCTGGCAAAAGAGGCCGGCTGCACGCCCGCGCAGCTGGCGCTGGCCTGGCTGCTGGCGCGCGGCGAGCACATCATCCCGATCCCCGGGACGACGAGCCTCGATCACCTGCGCGAAGACCTGCAGGCCGAGCAAATGAAGCTGACCCCCGAGCTCTTCGCACGGGTCGATGCACTGATCAACCAGCGCACCGTGGCCGGTGCGCGCTACGGCGCTCAGAGCAGCATCGAGGTCGATACCGAGGTCTTCGAGGACTGAGGGGCGGGGCCGCTCAGCCGGCAAGCACGTCTTGCCACAGTGCGCGCGCCCGCGCCTGGTAGGTGCGGGTGGCGTCGATCAGCGCCCGCCGCGGCGCGCCAGGCTGGATCGCCTCGGGCAGCAGCGGATCGCGCACGATGCCGCGGATGACGGCGCGCCCGACCAGCAGCGTTTCGCGTGCAGCCGCCTCGGGCGTCATGCGCGCCAGGCGCGCGTTGCTGTGCTCGATCAGCTTCAACGCGTCGCGGTAGGCGGCCGACAGCGCCTGCACGTCCCACAGCGCCCGCATCCGGGCGGCGGCATCGGCGTCGAAATCGCCCCCGCTGAACACCAGGCTGCCCGGCGCCAGGCCGAGCCGGGCCAAGGCCGCGCGCATGGCTTCGGCCCCGCCATCGAGGTTGTCGGGCCGCACGGAGAGGCCCGTCGCCAGCGCGCGGAAACCGTTCAGGTCGAGCGCCCGCAGGTGGTGCCGCCAGGCGGTCTTGTCGCTGCGCGACACGCCGCCGTCATGCACCAGCAGCCAGCCGCCGCTCCAATGGCCCATCCGGCTCTCTTTCTCGAACCAGTGCTGCACCTCGTAGTGCACGGAGTTGCCCTGCAGCTGCACGGCATAGCAGCCGCGCCCTGTCTTGACGATCCGGTCCTGGCCCAGCAGGCGCGTCAGCGCCACCCGCACGCTGGGCGTGCTGAGACCCATGATCTCGCCCGCGCGTGCCAGCGCCTGCACGGTCATGTGCGGCTCGGGATGGGTGATCAGCAGGTCGAGCACCAGATCTGCAGCCGAAGGTTCGCCTTCCTCAATGTTATGAAATATGTCCATCTAGGTGAAAACGAGTAATCTTTCTTGTTTTGCTGTCGATATCATTTTCCTTGAAATATCAAGGGAGCAGCCAAATGGCGAGTTCATTCATCCGGACCGAAGTCGACGGTCCAGTGTGCACGATCGTCCTGGACCGTCCTGCCGTTCGGAATGCGGTCGACGGCCCGATGGCGGCCGAACTGCGCCAGGCCTTCGAAGCCTTCGAAGCCGACGACGCGCTGCGGGTGGCGGTGCTGTGGGGCGCCGGCGGCCACTTCTGCGCCGGGGCCGACCTCACGTCCGTGGGCGACCCGGCCCGCCGCCATGAACTCGACCGCCAAGGCGGCGGCAGCGGCCCGATGGGGCCGTCCCGCATGGCGCTGTCCAAGCCGCTGATCGCCGCGGTCAGCGGCTATGCCGTGGCTGGTGGCCTCGAACTCGCGCTGCTGGCCGACCTGCGGGTGGTGGAGCGCGATGCGGTCTTCGGCGTCTTTTGCCGCCGCTGGGGCGTGCCGCTGATCGACGGCGGCACCGTGCGGCTGCCGCGCGCGATCGGCATGGGCCGGGCACTCGACATGATCCTGACCGGTCGCCCGGTCGGTGCCGAAGAGGCCCTGGCGATGGGCCTGGCCAGCCGTGTGGTCGAGCCCGGCAGCGCCCGCGAGGCCGCCGAGGCCCTGGCGCGCGAGATCGCCGCCTTCCCGCAGCGCTGCATGCTGGCCGATCGCGCCTCGGCCTATGGGCAGTGGGACCTGCCGCTGGCGCAGGCGCTGCGCGCCGAAGGCGCCCAGGGGGTGCCCGTGGTGTTCGAGGAAGCCATCGCCGGTGCGGCGCGCTTCGTCGACGGCGCCGGCCGCCATGGCCGTTTCGACAAGTAGGACAGAGCGCATGGCCCCCACCACCCTGGACCTGATCCGCCGCGGCGCCGCCCAGCACGGCCCCCGCATCGCCGTCAGCTTCGGCGACCGCAGCCTGAGCTTCGCCGAGGTCGATGCGCTCAGCGCACGCCTGGCCCATGCGCTGCGCGCCTGCGGCGCCGTGCCGGGCACGCGCGTCGCGCTCTTGGTCAACAACAGCCTCTACAGCGTGCCGCTGGACTTCGCCTGCGTGAAGGCGGCGCTCAACCGCGTGCCGCTCAATGCCCGCCTGTCGTTGCCGGAGCATGTGCGCATGCTGCAGGACACCGGCTGCCGACTGCTGGTGTTCGGCGCCGACCTGGCCGAGCGCGCCGCCGCGCTGCGCGAGGCCCTGCCCGGCCTCGACTGTCACGGCCTCGATGCCAGCCTGCCCGGCGGCGCCGACCTGATCGCCGCGGCCGCGCAGCAGCCGGCCCGCGACCCCGCGGTGCAGGTGAACGGGGACGACGTCATCCTGACCCTCTTCACCTCCGGCACCACCGGCACGCTCAAGGCCGCCCAGCACACCCAGGGCTCCTATTCCGCGATCTGCCGCAACGTGCTGCTCAACCTGCTGCCCGCCACGCCCGACGACGTGATGCTGCATGCCGCCTCGCTGATCCACGCCAGCGGCGTCTTCGTGCTGCCCTTCTGGCTGCGCGGCGGCCGCACCGTGATCCTGCCGGGTTTCGAGCCCGAGGCTTTTCTGGCCGCGATCGAACGTGAGAAGGCTACCGCGATCAACCTGGTGCCGACCATGCTGCAGATGCTGGTCGAGACGCCGGCGATGGCCGCCTGCAAGGTCGATGCCTTGCGCTACGTGATCTACGGCGCATCGCCGATGCCGCGCAGCGTGATCGAGCGCGCGATGGCCGTCTGGGGCCAGCACCGCTTCTGGCAGTACTACGGCCAGACCGAGGTGCCTCTGTGTCTCGCGGTGCTGCGGCCCGAAGACCATCACGGCGATCGGCTGGGCGCCTGCGGCCAGCCCGCGCTCGAGGTCGAAGTGCGCCTGCTCGACGAGTCCGGCCAGGACGCGCCGCCGGGCCAGCCCGGCGAGATCGCGGTGCGCGCGCCGTCGGCGGTGGCCGGCTACCACGCGGCGCCGGAACTCACGGCGCAGACCTTCACTGCCGACGGCTGGGTGCTCACGCGCGATGTCGGCGTGTTCGACGCGCACGGCTTCCTGTTCCTCAAGGACCGCACCTCCGACATGATCGTGAGCGGCGGCTACAACGTCTATCCGCGCGAGGTCGAGGAGGCGCTGCTCGGCCACCCCGCAGTGCGCGAATGCGCGGTGGTCGGCCTGCCCGACGAGAAGTGGGTCGAGGCAGTCACCGCCGTGGTGGCGCTCGCGCCCGGCCATGCCGGCAGCGATGCGCTGGCGGCGGAACTGATCGCGCAGGTGGCGGTCCGGCTGGCGTCGTACAAGAAGCCGCGGCGCGTGATCTTCGCCGAGCAGATTCCGAAGACGGCGGTGGGCAAGCTCGACCGCCGCGCCCTGCGCGATCGCCTTCGCGCCGTATCCGATCCGCCGGCCTGACGCGCCGGCCGGTCAGCGCGGACAAGAGACGGCAGAAGCCGTCCGCCGCGAACAGGTCTGTCACACCTACAGGGAGAGAGAACATGGAGATTCGCAATATTCAAAGGGTCGGCTGCTGGCTGGCCGCGGCCGCACTCGCGGCCGGCGCCATGGGGGCGCAGGCCCAGAAGCGCTATGACGTCGGCGCAAGCGACACCACGATCCGGATCGGCAACACCATGCCGTATTCCGGGCCGGCGTCGGTCTACGGCACCGTGGGCAAGACAGCAGCCGCGTACTTCCGCAAGATCAACGCCGAAGGCGGCATCCACGGCCGCAAGATCGAGTTCATCTCGCTCGACGATGCCTACAGCCCACCGGTGGCCGTGGAGCAGACGCGCAAGCTGGTCGAGCAGGAGAAGGTGCTGCTGATCTTCGGCCCGCTCGGAACGCCCAACAATGCCGCGACCCAGAAGTACCTGAACCTCAAGAAGGTGCCGCAGCTCTTCGTGAGCTCGGGTGCCCAGCGCTGGGGCGACCATCGCCAGTATCCGTGGAGCATGGGCTGGAACGCCACCTACGTGACCGAAGGCCGCATCTACGGCAAGCAGATCCTGGCCAGCCAGCCCGGGGCCAAGGTGGCCGTGCTCTACCAGAACGACGAGTTCGGCAAGGACAGCCTGCGCGGCTTCCTCGAGGGGCTGGGCGACAAGGCGACGTCGATGGTGGTGGCCCAGGCCAGCTACGAGGCCAGCGACCCCACGGTGGACAGCCAGATCATCAGCCTCAAGAGCTCGGGCGCCGACACGCTGCTGAACTTCTCACAACCCAAGTTCGCCGCGCAGGCCATTCGCAAGATGGCCGCGATCGGCTGGCAGCCCGCGCACTACCTGTCCAACGTGTCGAACTCGGTGGCCGCGGTGCTCAAGCCGGCCGGCCCCGAGCATGCGAAGGGCATCGTGTCCGCCACCTTCCTGCGCGACCCGAGCGATGCCCGCGACACGCCGGAGGTGCGCGAATTCGCCGCCTTCATGAAGCAGTACTACCCCGAGGGCGACCCGGGCGACATCCTCAACGCCACCGGCTACTCGATGGCGCAGACGCTGGTCCAGGTGCTGACCCAGGCCGGCGACGATCTCAGCCGCGCCAACCTCATGAAGCAGGCCGCGAGCCTCGACCTGCCGCTGCCGATGCTCTACCCGGGCATCCGCCTGAAGACCGGCCCCGGCAATTTCTATCCGATCACCCAGATGCAGCTGGTGCGCTTCGACGGCACCCGCTTCGAGAAATTCGGCGACGTGCTCGGGCAGTGAACACCACTGAGACCCGCGCGCCGCTGCTGCGCGTGGAAGGGGTGTCGGTGCGCTTCGGCGGCATCCTGGCACTCGACGAGGTGTCCTTCAGCGTCGAGGCGGGCCAGATCTGCGGCCTGATCGGCCCCAACGGCGCCGGCAAGAGCACCGTCTTCAATTGCCTTTCGCGCATCTACGACTGCGGCGCGGGGTGCATCGAGTTCGACGGCCGGCGCATCTCGGAGCTGCCGCGCCACCGGATGGCCGGCGAGGGCATCGGCCGCACCTTCCAGAACCTGGCGCTGTTTCGCAGCATGAGCGTGCGCGAGAACCTGCTGGTCGGCTGCCACGGCCGGCACCCCGCCGGCTTCGTGGGCACCATGCTGCGGCTGCCCGGCGAGCGGCGCAGGGAGCGCGAGGCGCAGGGGAGGGCGGACGACATGCTGCGCTTCCTGGCGCTCGACGAAGTCGCCGAGCGCGTCGTGGCCGACCTGCCCTTCGGTACCCAGAAGCGCGTCGAGCTCGGCCGCGCGCTCTGCGGCCGGCCGCGCCTGCTGCTGCTCGACGAGCCGGCCTGCGGGATCAATCACGAGGAGCTCGAAGGCCTGGCCACGCTGATCCGCGAGATCCGCGACCGGCTGCGCGTCACGGTGCTGCTGGTCGAGCACCACATGGGCCTGGTGATGGCGATCTCCGACCAGGTGGTGGTGCTGAACTTCGGCCGCAAGATCGCCGAGGGCACCCCGGCCGCGGTGCGCCGGCACCCCGAGGTGATCCAGGCCTACCTGGGAGGCGAACATGCCGGCGCTGCTTGAGGTCGAAGGCCTGCATGCGGCCTACGGCGCGAGCCGGGTGCTGCATGGCATCGACCTGGCGATGCGGGCCGGCTCGGTCACCGCGCTGCTGGGCGCCAACGGCGCCGGCAAGACCACGACCCTGCGCGCGCTGTGCCAGATGGCGGTGCGCACCACGGGCACGATCCGCATCGGCGGCGAGCGCGCCGATGGCCGGCCGACGGAGCGGATCGTGCGGCTCGGCGTCGCCCACGTGCCGGACGGCCGCGGCACCTTCCTGGCGCTGAGCACCGAGGAGAACCTGCGCCTGGGCGCCTACCTGCGGCGCGACCGGGCGGGCATCGCGGAAGACTTCGAGCGGGTCTACGGCTACTTCCCCCGGCTCAGGGAGCGCAGCGGCCAGCAGGCCGGCACCCTGTCCGGCGGCGAGCAGCAGATGCTGGCCATCGGCCGGGCGCTGATATCGCGGCCGCGCCTGCTGCTGCTGGACGAGCCCTCCTTCGGCCTCGCGCCGCTGATCGTGCGCGACATCTTCGGGATCATGCGGCGCATCAACGCGGAGCAGGGTGTCTCGATCCTGCTGGTCGAGCAGAACGCGGCGCTGGCGCTGGACATCGCCGACTCGGTCTACCTGATGGAGACCGGCCGCATCGTGCTGCACGGCACGCCGCAAGAGGTCCGCGCCGACGACGCGGTGCGCCGCGTCTACCTCGGCGCCTGAGTATGGCCCCCACGCTTGCCACTGCGTGTGCTGCGCTGCCCCCCGAGGGGGCCGCAGCCGCCTTGGGGCGGCCCGGCGGCGTCTGATCTGGAACAACGGGAGCGAACATGGAAGCATTCCTGCATCAGCTGCTGGCCGGCCTGGCCACCGGCGGCATCTACGCCAGCGTCGCGCTGGCGCTGGTGATGATCTACCAGTCGACCCACCACGTGAACTTCGCGCAGGGCGAGATGGCGATGTTCTCCACCTACCTCGGCTGGGCGCTGCTGCAGGCCGGCTTGCCCTACTGGGCGATGTTCGCGCTGACCGTGGGCCTGTCCTTCGTGCTGGGGGCACTGGTCGAGCGCGCCGTGATCCGCCCGATGCGCGATGCACCGGTGCTGTCGGTGGTGGTCGTCTTCATCGGCCTCCTGATGATCTTCCACAGCCTGGCCGGCTGGTGGTTCGGCTTCACGATCAAGCGGTTCCCGAGCCCCTTCGCGGAGCGGGCCTGGTATGGCTCGGCGCTGATGTCCGCGCACGAGGTCGGGGCCATCGCGATCACGCTGGCGGTGATGGCGCTGCTCTTCGGGTTCTTCCGCTTCACCTCGCTGGGCCTCGCGATGCGGGCGGCGGCGCAGAACCCGGCGTCGTCGCGGCTGGTGGGCATCGACGTCGGGCGGATGCTGATGCTCGGCTGGGGCCTGGCCGGCGCAGTCGGCGCCGTGGCCGGCATGCTGGTGGCGCCGGTAGTCTTCCTCGACCCGGGGATGATGGGCGGCGTGCTGATCTACGCCTTCGCCGGCGCACTGGTCGGCGGCATCGACAGCCCGGCCGGTGCGGTGCTCGGCGGCTTCATCGTCGGCGTGCTGGAGAACCTGATCGGCAGCTATGTGGTCGGCACCGAGCTCAAGCTCACGGTCGCGCTGGTGCTGATCGTCGGCGTGCTGATCGTGCGGCCGAGCGGGCTGTTCGGCCGGACCATCGTGGTGAAGGTCTAGCATGAGCCTTCTCCAACGCGCAGCCGCTGCACTCTTGCTGGCGCTGGCCATCGCCTTTCCCTTCCTGGCCGAAGGCTACGCCGTGTTCCAGGCCACCATGGTGCTGTCGTACGCGGTGGCGCTGCTGGGGCTCAACATCGTGACCGGCTACAACGGGCAGGTCTCGCTCGGGCATGGTGCCTTCTATGCCCTCGGGGCCTACGCCGCGGCGATCCTGATGGACCGCTGGGGCCTGCCGTACTGGATGACGATCCCCGCCGCGGGGGCGGTCTGCCTGGTGGCCGGCGTCCTGTTCGGCCTGCCGGCGCTGAAGCTCGAGGGCCTGTACCTGGCGCTGGCCACCTTCGCGCTCGGCGTGGCGATGCCGCAACTGCTCAAGTACAAGCACCTGGAGCCGTGGACCGGCGGTGTGCAAGGCCTCGTGCTGGCCAAGCCGGACGCGCCCTTCGGCCTGCCGCTGACGCAGGACCAGTGGCTCTACCTGTTCGCCCTCGCCGTGACGGTGTCGCTGTTCGCGCTGGCGCGCAACCTGCTGCACAGCGGCGCCGGCCGGGCGATCGTCGCGATCCGCGACCGTCCCCTGGCGGCGCAGAGCATGGGCATCGACAACCGCCGCTACAAGGCCGGCGCCTTCGGCATCTCGGCGATGTACACCGGCATCGGCGGCGCCTTGTCGGCGATCGCGGTGCAGTTCGTCGCGCCCGATTCGTTCACGATGTTCCTGTCGATCTCGCTGCTGGTGGGCGTGGTGGTCGGCGGCGTGGGAACGATTTCCGGCGCGCTGTACGGCGCCCTGTTCATCATGTTCGTGCCGACCGCCGCGGAGAACATCTCGAAGGCTGCGCCGTGGGCCGTCTACGGCGTCGTGCTGATCCTGTTCGTGTTCGTGATGCCGGGCGGGGTGGCGAGGTTGCTGCGCAGGTGGACTCGAGGCGTGAGCGGCTAGCCGGAGCCTTCGCCCGCCGGCGTCCAGCGCTACTGCCGTGCGGCGAACCACTTGTCGTGGATGTGCTCGTAGGTCCCGTCCTGGTAGATTTCGAGCAGCGCCTCGTTGATCCGTTTGCGCAGCGGGCTGCCGAGCGGCACCACGATGCCGTACTTCTCGGGCCTGAACACGGGGCCGACGACCTCCAGCGCGCCATGGTCCGACCTGGCAGCCCAGTACCGCAACGTGGGCGCGTCGAAGACCATGGCCTGCACGCTGCCCTGCTTGAGGAGCTCGATGCCGGCGGCTGGGCCGGGAACCTCCACGAACGGCAACTGCAGATGCGCCAGGTAGTCGGCCGCCACGGTGCCCGGCACGGTCGCGATCGTCTTCCCGGGCAGATCGCCCGGTCCGGCGATGCTCGAGCGCAGCCGACGCACGGTCTGCGACGAGGTCACGGTCGCAGTCAATTGCGTGATCAGCACGATCCCCATCAGCCACACGCACGCGATCACGATGCGCCTGAACGTGCCCGGATCGCTTCGATCGCCGTGCTCGCCGGTGGCGATGATCAGCACCGTGTTCCATATCTCGTTGCCCACTCCCGCCAGGTAGCCCTTGCCGAGATTGGGCTTGAGGGTGCGCTCGATGATCCAGAGCACGTTCGCCCACAGGAACACCAGGACGATCGCCGCGGCGAACAGCTTCCCGATGGCCTTCCAGGGGATGGCTTCCAAGGTCGCCAGGATCGGGCTTTCCTCCTCGGCGCGGACCATGATCTGCAGGCCTGAATCGAAATACGCCTGCGAGAAGTCGGCGATCTGCTCGCGTTCCGGCGTCATCACGATGGCCGAGACGGCGACGTCCGCGTCACCGCGACGC
The DNA here is from genome assembly GCF_052114385.1 of Variovorax sp. M-6. NCBI lineage: Bacteria > Pseudomonadati > Pseudomonadota > Betaproteobacteria > Burkholderiales > Comamonadaceae > Variovorax > Variovorax sp. M-6. Next base: position 347,458 of record NZ_JBFREQ010000002.1, read on the forward strand.
ACGCTGTCCAGCTGGTTGGCGCGCGACCCTGCGTCGATCCAGGCGAACTCGATACGCATCCGGCGCGCCAGCTCGCTCCACAGGTCGGCGCTGAAACCCGTCACCCGATCGTCCTGCGTGAATACGAAAGGCGCCACCGCGCCCGTCGCCACCCGCAGCGGACGGGCTTTTTCCGCCGCGGCCTCGGCCGCGAACGAAGGCGCGGCGCACAGCCACAGTGTCATGCCCACCAACGAGAAGATGCCTGACCATCGCCCCATGGCGCACCACCCGCCAGGGGCGCTTCGGCGGCCACGGCCGATCATCTCGACCGGCTTGCATCCCTCTGACGGCGTAGGCATGGGTGGCCACCTGGAATGGGACAGATGAAATCCTCTGCGTCGGCGCTGCATCGTCGGCCATCGCCCCCCTGGGGTCGCCGGCGCAATCCATCATCGTGAGAATGCAGGCGCAAGGCAATGGCCCGAAAGCGCAGTCCCGGGCCGCCGCGGGGTCCTCAGCGCGCGGCCTCGATGTGCGTCACCGTCGCCTCGCCCTTCACGATCTCGGCGTTGAACCGCACCTTGTCGCCGGGCTTCAACCGGTCCAGCATGCGTTTGTCGGCCACGTTGAAGCCCATCGTCATCGCAGGCATGCCGAGGTTGGGCAGGTCGCCGTGCTGGATGACGACCTCGCCGCGCGCCTTGTCGACCCGCTCCACCGTGCCTTCGGTGAGCGGCATCGCGGACACCGCGCCGGCCCTCGGCGACTTGCCCGGCGCCGATGCCGAGCCGCCGGGAGTCTGCGCCTGGGCCATGGCCAGCGCGGCGAGCGGCAGGGCGACGAGGATGCCGAGACGCTTCATCATGATTCGCCTCATGCCTCTCAGGCGGGATAGCTTGCGAACACCGTCTCGCGGCCCTTGCGATCGACGAGGATGACCTTGTACGGGTCCTTGCGGTCGCCGTATTCCATGCCTGGCGAGCCGACCGGCATGCCCGGCACGGCCAGCCCGACGGCCTGCGGCTTCAACGCCAGCAGGCGCTTGACGTCGGCGGCCGGGACATGCCCTTCGAGCGCGTAGCCTTCCACGATGCCCGTGTGGCACCCGGCCAGGCGGTCTGGCATGCCCAGGCGCTTGCGCACCGCCGCGGTGTCGTCGATCTCCGTGACGTCGACGGCGAAGCCTGCGGCCTTCAGGTGGTCGACCCATGCCGTGCAGCATCCGCAGCTCGGGTTCTTGTAGACATGGACCTTGGATGCCGCATGGGCGGGGAGCGTTGGCAGCAGCGGCAGCGCGGCGAGCGCGCCGAGGAGAGAGCGTCGATGCATGGGACGGGTACCTTTCTTTGACATTCGGTGGATATTGTTGATGCGCATGGGCTTTCATGGAGCCCCGGACGGCGGCAAGGGCTGTCCCCCGGCGTCAGCCTGGACCCGGCGCCGGTGCATCAGGAACCAGGCCGCCGGAATCACGAGCATGCTCAGCAGGGGGGCGGTCACCATGCCGCCCACCATGGGCGCTGCAATTCGAGTCATGACTTCCGATCCGGTTCCGCTGCCCCACATGATCGGCAGCAGACCCGCCATGACCACGGCCACCGTCATGGCCTTCGGGCGGACGCGCAGCACCGCGCCCTCGCGGATGGCGGCGAGCAGGGTCTCGTCGTTCATCGGCGCCCCGGCCTCGATGCGACGCGCCAGCGCGTTCTTCAGGTAGATGAGCATCACGACGCCGAATTCGGCGGCGACGCCGGCCAGCGCGATGAATCCGACCACCGTGGCCACGGAGATGGAGTGACCGAGCGCCCAGACCAGCCAGAAGCCGCCGATGAGCGAGAACGGCACCGCCGCCATGACCAGCGCCGCATCGCCGAAGGACTTGAACAGCACATACAGCAGCACGAAGATGACCGCCAGGGTGCCGGGCACGACGAGCTTCAGCCGCTGGGTGGCCCGCTCGAGATACTCGAACTGACCGGACCAGGACACGGCGTAGCCGGCGGGCATCGCGACGGATTGCGCGACCTCGGCCTGCATGTCGTTGACGACCGATCGGAGGTCCCGGCCCCGGACGTCCACGTAGACCCAGCCGGACAGGCGCGCGTTCTCGCTGCGCAGCATCGGCGGGCCTTCCTCGATGGTGATCTTCGCCACGTCCTGCAAGAGCAGCTGAGCCCCCCTGTCGGTCACGAAGGGCAGCTCCCGCAGCCGCTGCAGCGAGTCCCGGATCTCCCGCGGATAGCGGACGTTGATGGGGTAGCGCTCGCGGCCCTGGATCACCTCGCCGACGTTGTCGCCGCCGACCGCTGTCGACACGATGGCTTGAACGTCGGCGACCGAAAGTCCGAAGCGGGCCGCAGCGACGCGGTCGACGTCGACATCGATGTAGCGCCCCCCGGTCAGCCGCTCGGCCAGGGCCGACGACACGCCCGGGACGCGCCGGACCGCGGCTTCGATCTGCGTCGTGAGCCGGTCGATGACGGGCAGGTCGGCGCCGGCCACCTTGATGCCCACGGGACTCTTGATGCCGGTCGCCAGCATGTCGATGCGGTTGCGCACCGGCGGGACCCAGACGTTGGTCAGCCCCGGCACCTTCACCACGCGGTCCAGCTCTTCGACCAGCTTGTCGGGCGTCATGCCGGTGCGCCATTGGTCGCGTGGCTTGAACTGGATGGTCGTCTCGAACATCTCGAGCGGCGCCGGGTCGGTCGCGGTGTCGGCACGCCCCGCCTTTCCGAACACGCGCTCGACTTCCGGCACGGTCTTGATGAGGCGGTCCGTCTGCTGGAGGAGTTCGGATGCCTTGGAGACCGACAGCCCGGGGAAGGCCGATGGCATGTAGAGCAGGTCTCCCTCGTCCAGCGGCGGCATGAACTCGCCGCCCAGGCGCAGCACCGGAACGGCCGTGACGGCCAGGAGCACGGCGGCGACCGCCAGCGTGGCCTTGGGAAAGCGCAGCACGGCTTCCAGCGCGGGTCGATAGGCCGCCATGAGGAAGCGGTTCACGGGGTTGGCCGCCTCGCGCGGGACGCGACCGCGGATGAGGTATCCCATCAGCACCGGCACCAGCGTCACCGACAGGCCCGCGGCCGCGGCCATGGCATAGGTCTTCGTGAATGCCAGGGGCGCGAAGAGCCGGCCTTCCTGCGCTTCCAGCGCGAACACCGGCACGAACGACAGCGCGATGATGAGCAGCGAAAAGAACAGGGCCGGCCCCACCTCGGTGGACGCCGAGCCGACCAGTTCCCACCGTTGCGCGGACGTCGGACGCCTGCCATGCCGGGTCTCGAACGCCTCCAGGTGCTTGTGGACGTTCTCGACCATGACGATGGCGCCATCCACCATGGCGCCGATGCTGATGGCGATGCCGCCGAGCGACATGATGTTGGCGTTGACGCCTTGCCAGGCCATGACGATGAACGCGGCGAGCACGCCGAGCGGAAGCGCGACCACCGCGACGAGGGCCGAGCGCAGGTGAAACAGGAAGATGGCGCACACGGCCGCCACGACCACGAACTCTTCCAGCAGCTTGAAGCGCAGGTTGTCGACAGCGCGGTCGATCAGCAGGGACCGGTCGTAGGTCGGGACGACCTCCACGCCAGCGGGAAGACTCGGCTTGAGCGTCTCGAGCTTCGCCTTGACGGCCTCGATGGTGGTGCGGGCGTTCTTGCCCGAGCGCATGATCACCACGCCGCCCGCGACTTCCCCCTCGCCATCCAGCTCCGCGATGCCGCGGCGCATCTCCGGGCCCACCTGGACGGTGGCGACGTCGCGCAACAGCACCGGCGTGCTGCCCGAGACGGCGAGCGCGATCGTGCGGAAGTCGTCCAGCGATTTCAGGTAGCCCAGCGATCGCACCATGTACTCGGCTTCCGCCAACTCGATGACCGAACCGCCCGCGGCCTGGTTGGCTTTCTGCAGCGCGGCCACGACCGTCGCCTGGGTGATGCCCAGCGCGCGCATGCGGTCCGGGTCCAGCACCACCTGGTACTGGCGCACCATGCCGCCGATGCTCGCAACCTCGGCCACGTCGGGGATGGTCTTCAATTCGAACTTCAGAAGCCAGTCGTTCAGCGCCCGCAGTTGCCCGAGGTCGTGCGAGCCGGACCGGTCCACCAGCGCGTACTCGTAGACCCATCCGACGCCCGTGGCGTCAGGCCCCAGGGATGCGTTCGCGCCCGCGGGCAGCCTGCTCTGCACCTGGTTGAGAGACTCCACGACGCGCGAGCGGGCCCAGTAGGGGTCCGTCTTGTCGTCGAAGAGCACATAGACGAAAGAGTCCCCGAAGAACGAGTAGCCGCGAACCGTCCTGGCACCCGGCACGCTGAGCATCGTGGTCGTCAGCGGATAGGTCACCAGGTCCTCGACCACCTGGGGCGCCTTGCCCGGGAAGGGCGTTCGAATGATCACCTGGACATCCGACAGGTCCGGCAGCGCGTCCACCGGGATGCGCGCCGCCGACCAGACGCCCGCCACGACCAGGAACAGCGCGGCGATGAGCACCAGGGGCCGGTGGCCGACCGACCAGCGGATGAGGGCGGCAATCATCGCGTCATGCCCGCCTGGACACGCTGCACCGAGCGCAGCGTGTAGCCCATGGGGCCGCCTTCGGCGAACTCGAACCGGACGGTGTCTCCTGGCTTCACGTCGGCAAACGCGCCGGGGTCCGGCTTCGAGAAGCCCATCGTCATGGCCGGCCACTGGAGCGACGCGACCGGGCCATGGGAAATCGTGAGGCCGTCGGTCTCGACACTCTCGACCTTGCCTTCGGCCACGTGGATGCCGGATGCCTTCGCTGCCGGCGATGGCGTCGCAGGCGGGGGATGCGGGGGAGGTGCGGCCGACGCCGCCATGCTTCCCAGCGCTGAACGCAGCCGGGCCTCGGAGTCGATGAGGAACTGGCCGCTCGCGACCACCTGGTCGCCTTCCTTCAACCCCTGGACGACCTCGAGGTCGTCCCCCAGCTCCATGCCGAGCGACACGTCGCGCGCTTCGAACCCGCCCGCGTCATTGCGGACGATGACGACCGCGCGCCTGCCCGTTCGGATGACCGCTTCGGCCGGCACGACCAGCCGGGTGCGGGTGGGCCCGGCCACCTGCAGGCGCAGCAGCATGCCGGGCGTGAGCTTGCCGGCCCTGTTGTCGACTTCGAAGCGCGCCTTCAACGTGCGCGTGCCCGGGCTGAGCTCCGGCAGTATTTCCGCGAGTTCGCCCTCGAAGGACTGCGAGGCATCGGCTTGGAGCACCGCCTTGACCTTCTGGCCGCGGATCAGCCGCACCGCCTGGGCTTCGGGGACCTCGGCCACGGCCCATACCCTTTCAAGCCCCGTGATGCGAAAGAGCGTCATGCCGGGCGTGACGGCGGCGCCTTCGCGGACCCCCAGCTCTGCCACGACCCCGCTGGCCGGTGCGCTCAGGGTGAAACGCGCCTGGGCGGTCCCTGTCTCTTCGCTCCGGCGGACGAGCTCGTCCGGAATCGACAGCGCACGCATTCGTTCGCGTGCCGCCGCGACGAGGTCGGGCGCCACCCCGGCGCGCCGGAGCGCAAGAAGCTCGTTCTGCGGCCCGAGCCAGTCCGGCGCGAAGACGGTGGCCAGGGCCTGGCCCTTGTGCACGCGTTCCATCGGCGCACGCACGTGCAGGCGCTCGACGAATCCCGCGACCCGCGTCTGTACGGCGACGTTGCGCCGTTCGTCGAACTGCACCGTGCCGAGGGCGTCGAACGAGGCCGAGGCCTCGGCACGTCGCACGGTGGCATGGCGAATGCCCAGGTTCTGTTGCACCGCGGGGCTGACCTTGACGCCGGAGGCGCTCGGATCGCTGTCGGCGTAGACCGGCACCAGCGGCATGTCCATGAACGGCGACTTGCCCGGCTTGTCGAAGCGCGGGCCCGGAACCATCGGGTCGTGCCAATAGAGCACCCTGCGACCCTCGGCCGACGAGGCAGCGCCGGTGGCTTCGGTCTTCGTTGCGTCCGTGCCGGTGGAGCGTCCCAGCAAGAAGCCGCCGCCGGCGAGCAGCGCGCCGGCCACGACCAGAAGCGCGGCGAGTCGAGCGCGGTTCATTGGTCGCCTCCTGTCGCGAGAGGTTTGAATGTGAGCTGTGCCTGCGCCCTGGCGAGGTCGCGCTGGAGCGCGAGCAGCTTGCGCTGCGCTTCCACTTCCGCATGCCTCGCTTCGAAGAGCGTCAGGAGTGCGCCCTGATTCGACCGGTAGGCGGCGGTGGCGGCGGCGGTCCGCTGCCCGGCCGGGGCCACGACGGCGGTGCGATACCGGTCGATGCGTTCGCTCAGGCGTTGGGCGTCGCCGGCCAGCGTTCGGTATTCGGCGGTGGCCGTGCGGATGGCTTCCGCAAGCTCCGCTTCGGCCTTGTCGGCCAGGGCGAGCTTCGCGGCGGTGTCGCGGTCCTGGCGCTCCGATGGAGCGACCTGAAGGGGGATGCTCACCCCGACGGACACCAGGTCCGGGAAGCCGGTGCGTTGGCCGTAGGAGGCCTCCCAGGTCCAGTTCGGCTTGCGCTCCAGGGAGGCGGCGGCAGCGGCTCGCCGGGCCACGTCGATGTCGAACTGCCGGGCCAGAACGACGGGATGGCCTGCGACGTAGGCCTGTTCCGCAGGCGATGGCATCGTGGCCACGGGCGCCAGCTCGTCGCCCCGGTCACCGATCCAACGATGCAAGCCGACCTGGGCCACGCCTTGCCGTTGGCGCGCTTCGGCCGATTCGTCCTCCGCCATGCCTCGCGCGGCGGCGAGCGCCAGCACGTCCTGGCTGCTGGCCGTGGACGATGCCAGGCGGGCTCGCGCCGCCTCGAATTCCTCGTGGGCGTGGTGCGCCATGAGCGTCGTCAGCTTCAGCGCCTGGCCGGCATAGTAGGCGTCGAGGTAGGCGAGCGCGGTGTTCAGCCGGGCGTCGGCCACGGCGGCCCGGGACTGGATGGTTTCGCGCGCGGCCGCCGCCTCGGCTGCGGCCTGGCGCGCGGCACGCTTGTCGCCCGAGAGCCATTCCTGGCTGATGCCGATGCGCTTCATCGTCATCGGCTCGCGCGTGGTGCTGAAGCGGTCGGGGCCGGTCACCGGCAGGTTGTCGATCCCGGCGCGCAGCATCGGGTCCGGAAGCTGGCCGGCGGCGCGGGCGAGTTCGGACGCGCTCGAGACGCCGGCGCGGGCGGCGCGCGCGGACGCCGAACGTTCGACGGCCAGGTCGAGGGCCGCCTCCAGGGTCAGGGGCTCCGCCACTGCCAGAACTGCCAGACTGGGCAGCAGTGCGGCAGCCAGGGCGGCCGCGCGCAAAAGACAAGTCGCCATGAATTCTCCGAAGACAAGAGGGCATCCGCTGGCGAGCGGACGAGCCGCACCAGCGCCGGTCAGTCGACGGAGATGTCAGACGCGGAGTCTGAGGGTGGAAAGGAAGAGGGGATCGGGCGGTGGCCGCAACTCGGGCGCCGCCGCCGCGGGGTGCGCGACCGCGCGCTGCGCATCGAGCACCAGCGGCACGACCAGCACCTGGATGATGGCCGGGAGCGAAGGGGTTGCGACCTTGACTTGCTCGTACGACAGCGACATGTCGGCCGCGTGCTGGTGGCAGAGAACCGGCTGCGCCGAATCCATGCCTTCGCAGGGCTCGCCGGCGGCCATCATTTGTGCCATGGCCACCGCATCGGCGGCACCCGGACAGACATAGCTCGCCAACGCCAGCTGCGCGAACAGCATCGAGAGGACCACGGCGAAGGTGGTCATGCAGCGGCGTAGAGGGCGGCGGAACATGGCTTTTGCGAGTGTAGCGATGTACTCCCCGGGGTGGAGGCGGAGGCTCGACGGATTTCGCGCAGCTCCGGGGGATTCCGCCCGAGGACCGCATGTGGGGGACTGATCGTATTGGCAGCGGGCTATTCGGAATTGTGACAGTGACTTACGGGCCATCCGATCCACTTGGGGCGGGGCACCGAGTTTGGCAGTGAATGGCCATTCAAGGCCCACAGAACGGCAGGATTGGGCGCGGAATGGGCTGGATCGGATCTGCCGCGCGCCTGGTCGGAATTGTGCACAGACGCCCGTTTCGATTGGGGCGAGAGCGATATTGGGATCGAGGAGGCGTGCTTTTCCTCCAAGTCGGACACGGCTCGGAAACTCGGACGTTTTTAAGTCGGACGTTGTTCCAGGTCCGAGTTGAAAAAATCCAATATTGTCAAAGGGTTAGGTGAGTGTGGGGGCGATCGGCCAACGTCCGACTTTCACTAAGTCGGACGCGCGTTTCGCTGACGTGCAACTATCGAATCGTCCGACCTGGCGATGGACGGGCGGTCGATCGCGAGGATGCTGCCCCCCGTATCGCCTAGGCTCATCAGCGGCAATGTTCGCCTAGGTGCGGACTTTTGGTTGTCCAGCAGAATGGGGGAACGGTTCCCTCCCATACCAACACAGTCGAGGCACATGAGCGATCACCACTTGCGAACGGTCAACGAGTCTGGCTTCCCGCTGCAGATCGCAGTGGAGCATCTGATCCGCGAGCAAGCCCCGGGCGGATGGAAAGTTCGCTACGTAGAGCATGCTTGGCGAAACGACGACGGCACGCAGTACGGCTTCGTCGACTTGGTGATTCAGAACTATGCGGATACCGCGGTTATGGTTTTGGAATGCAAGCGGGTTCGCGATGTCGACTGGATATTTTTGACATCGACTGGCGTTGCAAAGAGCAGTCGCGAGTCCAAATCGTGGATCACACGCTGGGTGGCCCCGAGCTTCAAGTTTTTCAGTTGGCAGGAGCTACCGATTGACCCGCCCTCGCCGGAAGCGTCAATGTGTGTTGTCAGAGGGCAGTCCACAAACGGCGCTAGACCTCTGCTGGAACGCGTTGCTAGCGAGGTGGTTGCTTCCACTGAGGCGCTCGCACACCAAGAGAAAGACTACCGCCGGGTCAATGCCAATGCGAGCTTTCGCGCCTACTTCAACGTGATCGTTACCACTGCTAAATTGGTCGTGGGTTCATTCGATCCTGCCGAGATCATGTTGTCCGATGGCGAACTGAACGGAGGAAAATTCACGGAGGTACCGTATGTTCGCTTCAGGAAGCAACTGTTGGACGCCACGGAGCCGCTCACCCCGTTCGATTTTCATGAGCTAGACGTTGCGCGGAGTCGAGAAAGCACAGTCTTCGTGGTCAACGCCGACAATCTTGCCCAGTTTTTAGAAGAGTTTGATTTTGACAACCGGGCAGCGGATCGCTTCATGTAGCTAGTGAACGTGTCTGACACGCGCTAAATTTCGGCACCACACGTAGCAGCGTGCCGAGAACGAAATTCCTGGCATCTTTCAACCCGCATTGCTCGTCAACTGGGCTGGATTTGCTCAGACGCTCGCACCTCCCAAACCACAACCGACTCGCACACGTGACGACTACGCTTCAATTCTCTTCCTCCGAGTGGCCACCCAGCGAGGGCGGCAAGCGCATCGCCGGGAAGTACCTCAACTTGCTGCAGGCGTTCGTTCGAAGCATAGTCCTAGCTGAGGACCAATTTCTCGTTGAGCCAACGCAGCAATACGAAGAGCTTGTCCAAGCGATGGCGAAGGTGTTCCATGAGCACCTTACGGTTGAGAATGCACAGACGATCATTTTCCGGCAGTGCATGTTCTTTGAGATCGAGCACAAGGGCAGATCCGGCCCATTGGCAGCTCCGGAAAATCAGGATCTGTTCGACGCCCTAGTCGGGCGTTTGAAGTCGTTCTTCGAATCGATTCCTCGCCGCTGCACTTTGCGTATTGAGCTGCCGCTGTTCGTTGTCCAGGCCGGACTGGCCCCCATTGCGCCTGACGTCAAGCTAATTTCATCGGTCACGCCAACGCCTGCGAATACGAACAAACTGCTCTCGATGGCCTTAGCGCAGCAGTCAACGGAGCTCGAGCCTACCTATCTGGAGATCACTGTCGACGGCTTCGGCGAACACGACGCGCAATCACCTGCTGCATCGGCGGCGCTGTCGATCGCTAAGCAGTTCGCGTTCCTTGTTTTCGCGTACCGCATCTGCCACACAGGGTACAGCTCGAAGACCAGCAGAAGCACTTTTTCAGATAGTGCCAACTCGGCGTTTTCAAGCATCACTATTCCTGAGGGTGTCCGACGATCATTCAGCTCTCTGAAGCTCAATGACTCGCGAATGGTCATGTACGACTGGCTGGAGCCCGAAAAAAAGTGCGCGGATTGCTTGCCATTGGCGACGTGGGAAGGCCCCCCGTGGGAGCGGGCGAACAGTTGCTTGTCCAAGACTACATACTTGCCGACGTCCGGAGCTATTTCTCGGCGCGCTCTGACGAGGACTTTGATCAGATCGCGGCGGCTATCGAGTGGTACCAAGACTCGATCTGGGCCGACAACGATACGTTCGCGTATATCGCGGCTTGCATTGGTCTGGAAGCAGTAATTGGCAGCTCAGATGAGCAACTAGATAGCCTGTCAAAGCGCCTCGCAGACCGATATGCTTTTCTGATGGGCCGCGGTCGCAAAGAGCGCGAAGAGCTTCGGACCGTTTACGGTGATGTTCTGAAGCTTCGCGGCCGCTTGGTGCACGGCAAGGCGGCAAGGCTTGATGCTAAAGATCGCCCTTTGCTGAAAAAGGTCCAGGACCTTCTTCTTCAAGTCCTTTGGAAGGAGGTAAATCGAATCAGAATGTCGGTTTCGCTGATATGAGAGATGTGAAGCGAATTTCGAGCGAGGTGAAGAAGCGCTACTCCCAAGGCGGCGGCGCGGAGGTTCACTGTGGAGGTGGAAGCATCGCAGCCGATCCATCCTGATTAGAAGAAGCTGGACCGTCCAGCCGAAGAGACTCGGACTTCTGCAAAAGCAGCTTCCCGAGTTCGGTACCAACGGAGATCGTTTTTTCGTTGACTGTGACGCTCGGCTGGCCCTCCAGTAGGATCGCCAGGTCCTTAGAGATCGCAACTGCAGATTTCTCGATATGCTCTTGCATGCTTTCGGTGTCGAAGCCGGCAGCATTTAGTCGCGTTGTGAGGCCAAGCAGCGCGTCAATCGTTTCTACTTTCCTGGGAATCGCTGCCAGCTTCCCTTCATTGGTGTAGTTCCGATAGAGCCATGATGCGGTCTGTTCGACGAAGGAAGCCATCATGCCAATAACCTTTGATTCGCCGAAGACCTTCGCCCATAGACTTCCCGATTCGATCTTCGAGATCCGGAGCGGATGCTCGACTTCAGATATCGAGAGGAGCATGCACAACTCCGAATACAGCGATTGAAGAGCCAACAGTCGCTGAGCGAAGTCCGTCAGATTTGTGTACGCAGGCAGCCACAAGGCAAGCGACGTTTCAAGGCCACTTGGAACGTCATGCGAGGCAACCGACTCTTCAAAAAGTTGGAGCAAATCAAAAATTAGCTCGATCTTGGCCTGAAGCTGCTGTGCAGCGAGGACCAGGGGTAGCGAATACTTGCCGCCCTGGTTGGAAAGAAAGGTATCGTAGAGGCTGGAGAAGTTTTCAACTTGTGCATTCAACTTCGTGATTAATTCCGATGGCGAAGATTGAAGCTCAGCAACGGCCCGTTGAAAATGTTCCAGCGCTCTAAAAAATTGGCGATGATTGCCTTTGGGTATTGATTGATTAACGCCCGCCAACAAGTTATGTATATGGCCCGCACTTTCGTTCAGCTTGGTACCACCTACTGCCAGCCCTTCCAAAGACGCATTGATTCCCTCGGCTGCTTTTGCCAGAGCTGAAACTGTGGCAAAGAAGGGTTGAAAGCTCTCGATCTCCGAAGAGAAGCGGTCGATGTTTCGCTGCAACTCGAATGCGTGCATATAGTTCTTGCGTTTTGGTTTGCCGATGTTGGGCAGGACGGCGAATCGCCCCGTGCTGCCCATGAGTTCGCGCCGAATCCTGCCACAGCAGCTGACGCAATCGCCTCGATTCGTACTGACACATGCATTCCACTTCTGAAGCCTCCCCAAAGCTGTGGAAGAAATCACGTTGTGGGGGAGCCCTGTGGCGACATCCGGACGCTCCCGTTCGCGCACAATGTGCAACAAATTGCTGCACGAGGGAGCGAGGGCATGACACTGGAGCATATGGGCTTGAACGAGTGGCTCATCATCGGCGCCGCTTTGGCGGGGCCGGTTCTGGCCGTCCAAGCGCAGAAGTGGGTGGAACTAGTTCGCGCGGAGGCCAACAAGAGGGCATGGATTTTCGAGACTCTGATGACCACGCGCGGTGCACGTCTCTCGCACGAACACGTGAGAGCATTGAACGCGATCGACCTTGCTTTTTATGGACGCCGAATTTTCGGTGTCGCTCATCGCGAGCGGAATGCGCAAGAAGTCATTGACGCGTGGCGGAACTACCATGCGCATCTGAGTAGGCCTGTTCCAACTACCCCCGAAGGCGGTGCGAACTGGGGTGCAACAAGCGAGGAGCGGTTCGTGAATCTGCTTGCGGCGCTCGCGAAGGCGAATCGGTACAACTTCGAACGCTCACAGCTGCAAAGCGGTGGGTACACGCCGATGGCCTATACCAACGTGGACCAAGAGCAACAGGCGTTGCGGATGGGACTCATGCAGGTCATCGGCGGGTACCGCACATTGCCGGTGGAAGTTCGCCGGCCCGCTAGAGCAGCCGAGGCGGCTTCTTCGGCCCCCGCCAACGACGCGCCTCATGATGCACTCGCCGTCTTGCCTGTAGCGCCATCGGCACAATCGCCAGCACCACCTGCGACGTCATGACCCTCGCCTGGCGAAGACCGTTGGACTAAAGGTCCAGAGTTGATTGACGCTGGTCGCCGACCTGCGCTTTAGCCACGATCCGAGAGGCGTGGCGCTCCGTCATGCCGTGCTGGATGGCCAGTTGCCGCAGTGATCTGGTAGCCATGTAGTCTGCTCGAATCTGGGCGTTGCGCACGGCGTTCAGTGCGCGCTCGGCACGAGGGAGCAGAAAGCGATCCCCCGTTCCGTCGATCCCGTACTGCTCGGCGAGCTTGACTCGCGAACATTCATCAGCTTCACGCTGGACCGTGAAATGCATGCGCGCGAAGAGGAGGGCCTGAAGGCCTTGTCGAAATGAGGGACCTGAGCCCGATGGCAGTAACCGACATTGGCGACCGAGGTCAAGCCCCGGGCGTATGCTCTTTCAGATCGTTGCCGAACGTCGAGCCTGCTTGACGCGCTGAAGATTCGGGCGACGGTTCGGAAAGCGTCGGGGCCTGATTGCGCGTGCCTGCGGCAATAGCGCCGGCATACTGCGCGAGTCGCGTCGGCAACGGCGCGATCGGGTTTGGAAGCCCGAAGCTTTGACTACGGCGGAAGCCGCAGTTGCCTTTGGGCCTGCGGCTTCTTCGCTCGCGCTGCTTTTTTTGGCGGCTCGGGCGGGAGGGCGCGAGCCCTGCCGGTTTATCGCCGTAGTGAAAGCCCGGTCTTCCAACCCGCTCGAGCCGCCGCCCTCCACCGAGCGGACGGCGGTTGCCTCAACCGCAACCAGGGAGACTCAAAAATGGCCAAGACCGTTCGCACGGCGGAGACGACATCCGCCAAGTCAAAAAGCATCAAGCGCAGTGTCGCCGGTGACGACCCGGCCAAAAGCGCCAAGACCAAGAAGCAAGCAAAGAAGAAGGCAGTCAACTCGGCTGCGTTGCTCGTCGAGGACGAGTTCAACAACTTGCGCTGGGCGCATCGCGCCTACGGCTGCGTACAGAATTTCCTGGCGCCACTCAACTCGCTGAACGTCGAGGAGTTTCTTGTCGAACCCCGTGGGTTGACGGCCTTGATGGAGTTGATCAATGCAGAGACGGGACGGCGCATCCACACGTTAGAAAAGGCGATTCACGCGGCGCGGAAGGTGATGCACTGAAGCGTGCTGAGGCTTGATGCGGCCGCCTCGGCAGGATCGAGTCGTCCAACCCGTTCGAGCCGCCGCCTCCGTTTGATCGCGGAAGCGGTAGGTGAGGTAAGTTGCATTCACTGGGAGGCCGAAAAAATGGCTAAGTCTGTTCGCACGCTCGCGCATTCCTCAAAAGTCTCGAAGACCGTCAAGCCCGCAACGGTTGCTGCGAAGCGGCGTCGTGTGCCGGCCGCCAAGAAAGCGGCGCCCCCGACGCCGCAGCCCCCAGACCCGAACGAGTCGGCGCTCACGCATTTCTCGGATGTCGAGGATGCGTTTTTCAATCTGGCTGATTCGCACCGGGCATACGAGTGCCTGCAGAGCTTTCTCTCGCCTCGCTTTCCACCATTGGACGGGGTCGAGGAGTTTCAAATCGAGCCGCACGAGCTGCGGGGTTTGGTGACTGTGCTCAATGCGGATATGACGCGGCAACTGGAGACGTTGAGGGGGACGCTCAGAGGAGTGCGGGAGAGGATGAAGGCGGGGCGATAGATCGGTCGCGAAGGGGGCGGGGCCACGGCCCACTGGAGAGCCCAGAGCCCCACCCCCGCGCGCCATGAGCGCCTTTCACTCGAAAGAACGTCTCATGAGATCCGCTCCGATCATTCCCTGGCTGGGAGGCAAGCGCCGCCTGGCTGACCTGCTCATCAACCGATTCCCCCCGCACACCTGCTACGTCGAGGTGTTCGCAGGGGGCGCCGCCCTGTACTTCCTGCGGCACCCCGCCGAGGTCGAGGTGATCAACGATGTCAACGGTGACCTGGTCAACCTCTACCGGGTCGTCAAGCACCACCTCGAAGAGTTCGTTCGGCAGTTCAAGTACGCGCAGTCGAGCCGGCAGATCTTCAAGTGGACCCAGGCCACGCCGCCTGAGGTGCTGACCGACGTGCAGCGGGCGGCGAGGTTCTTCTACCTGCAGCAGCAGGCTTTCGGCGGTCGGGTGGAAGGTCAGACCTGGGGCACCGCGACCACGGCCCCGGCGATCAACCTGCTGCGCATCGAAGAGAACCTCAGCGCGGCCCATCTGCGCATGGCGAGCGCCTACATCGAGCAACTCGACTGGGCGGACTGCCTGGACCGCTACGACCGGCCGCACACCCTGTTCTACATGGACTCGCCGTACTGGGAGACCGAGGGTTACGGCGTTCCCTTCGCCTGGGAGCAGTACGAACTGATGGCGGTCAAGCTGCGCCAGCTTAAGGGCAAGGCGATCATCAGCCTCAATGACCACCCGGACATCAGGCGGTGTTTCGAGGGTTTCGGGATGGATTGCCTGGCGATCGACTACACGGTCGGTGGTGGGGCGAACCGGGCCGAGCGTCAGGAGCTGATCATCTACAGCTGGGATCGACGGGCAGAACCCGCTGGGCTGTTTTGACGCAGGAGTGTCTTGTGTCCGCGATGCGCTCGTGCCCGAGGAATGCAATAGGAAACGAAAAGGATAACTAGCTTTGTGTCTTGAACGGATAGCTCAAGAGGCCTGAACCCTCGATGGTGCAAGTCCAAAGATGAGATTCAATAAGTGGGCGTCTAGCGATTCGTTCGTCCCGTCAATAAACAGGATCTTTAATTCTCCATCGTGAAGTATCTTGAGTATCAAGGAACGGGCGAGTTCGTCGCAAGTACGCGAGATGTCGACGAGGCCGGTGATCAGATTCTGCGAGAGCACGTCACCGTGCACAATCTTTGATCGTACGCCGTAAGCCTTTTTCACCTCTCTAAAAATCCGCAATCGCTCTGTTGGCATTTCGGCAAGGAGAAAGGCAATCCGTTCGGATAGTTGATGAGAAAGCTCCGATGCTGAAGTACTTAAAAGCGCCTCGAAGAACGAACAATAGTTTGCAATTTTTTGTCCGAGATCTTCCGAGGACCTCGCTTGCTGAAGAAATCTCGTCGACCGATCTATTCGATTGACAGTCTTGCGAAAAGTTGTGTGAGCGGGAAGGTCCTGCTGCTTTATGCCTCTCAAGTAGCTGGCATGATGATCGCAGATCTCACCTAGGCCATCTTCGTCGACCGTCATGGACTTGTGTTCGCCCGAATGATGGGTGTACTGCACCGCGAGGGAATTGCTGTGCACGTGGCTCATCGTTCCTTGGACGAAAGAGAAAGCCAATTCGCAGTTTGCGCTGTTGTCTTCCCTCAGCCAAGTCGCGGTCAAGAACGCTTGGGCTTCTCGAAGAAAATTTATGACCTCGACCGGAATGACTGAGGCGTCGGGCAATTCGGCAATTCGATAGAGCACCGTGTCGCCGTTGGTCAGGGGGCGAGCCTCTAAGGAGCCGATTGAAACAATGTAATCAGTAGTAAGGAATGCGGCTAAGTGAGCTGGATTGTTCGTAACAAACAACTGATCTCTGATTAATCGGGGCTTCCTGAGTCGCTGCTTGACAGTGAAGTCGACCAATGCAGTGGCAAAAACGATTTTCATGTTGGCGGGCGACGAGAGGGACGAGGCTGTGAGCCGAAGGGGTCAATCTGGCGGGCGTCGGAAGTAGATGATTGCTTCCATATCGGACGACTAGATTTCGAACGCAGAGCGTTCCAAGAGCGCTGCGTTGAGGTGGGCTCGCGCACACGTGCCATTGAGCATACAGCTGCCGACGGCTAGTGATCCGAGTGCCTCGATGGTGTCACCTTGGCAAACGCGTGCCCCACTTCGCTGCCAACCAGCGGAATTTACTGCCATAGCGCATGGGAATCACTGCCAAGCGCGCGGGCCGGCACAGACAGTCGCCTTACCCCGGTGCAACGCGGACGGTCACCGTCCCACAGCCGATGCCCGTTCCTGGCCGACAGTGGGCTTCTAGGCGGGGTGCCAGATCCCGAACGCGAAGCCTCTTGCGAACGCCGCGTTGAGGCGGCTTCAGCCAACAGGGCCATCGGAGCACAACTGCGGCCCTGAGTTAACTGGCTGCTAGGCTGGTGCCAATTTGCCCGCCGGCTTGCGAAGCGCGCGCCAACTTCACTGCCAAAGCGAACGCAAGTTGCTGCCATAGCGACTGCAAATCGCTGCCAAAGCGGGCGCCACGCAATTCCCTGCAAGCTGAAAGACCCGTGGCCGCCGTGGGTCTTATGCCTTTCTCAACCGGGAAATTTCCTGCAAAATAGCACGACCGTTCGTTTTATTTAATTCCCCCCGATGCCCGACACCGCAGTTCCCGCCAAGCCCGTCCGCGCGCCCGCCAAAGGCCAGCAGACCAAGGCCGTCATCATTGACGCGGCCCTGAGCCTGGCCGCCCAGATCGGCCTCGAAGGCCTGTCGATCGGCGCGCTGGCGGAGGTCACGCAGATGAGCAAGTCCGGCGTCTTCGCCCATTTCGGCTCGCGCGAAGAGTTGCAGATCTCGGTGATCCGCGAGTACCACGCGCGTTTCGAGCAGGAAGTCTTCTACCCGGCGCTCAAGGCCGCGCGCGGCCTGCCGCGCCTGCGCGCGATGTTCGCCAACTGGATGAAGCGCACCTCGGCCGAGATCGATTCGGGCTGCATCTACATCAGCGGCGCCGTCGAGTTCGACGACCGCACCGGCCCCGTGCGCGACGCGCTGGCCGACTCGGTGAAGACCTGGCTGGCCGCGATGTACCGCGCTGTGGTGCAGGCCAAGGCCGAAGGCCACCTGCGCGAGGATGCCGACGAGAAGCAGATCGCGTTCGAAATCCACGCGCTGATCCTGGCGCTGCACTACGAAGCCCGCTTCCTGCACTCGCCCGACTCGCTGGAACGCGCCAACGTCGGCTTCGACAACATCCTGCGCCGCAGCGGCGCGACCGACATGCAGCCTGCCGTCGGCATCGCGGCGCCGCGGCGGCTCAAGGCCACGCGCTGAACGCGCACGGCTCGATCCCTTTCGTATCTTTCTCTTCAACTTTCGCCCGGAGACCTTTCCATGCCCGCCTACACCCCGCCCTTGCGCGACATGCAGTTCGTGATGCACGAAGTGTTCAACCTCACCGAAGAACTCAAGGCGATGCCCAAGCATGCCGAGGTGGACGCCGACACCATCAACGCGATCCTCGAAGAGGGCGGCAAGTTCGCCTCCGAGGTCACCTTTCCGCTCAACATCGGCGGCGACGAGGAAGGCTGCGTGCTCGACAAAACCACGCACGAGGTGAAGACACCCCAGGGCTTCAAGGATGCCTATGCCAAGTTCGTCGAAGGCGGCTGGCCGGCGCTCTCCTGCGACCCGGCCTACGGCGGTCAGGGCCTGCCCTATGTCGTGAACCAGTGCGTCTACGAGATGCTCAACTCGGCCAACCAGGCCTGGACGATGTACCCGGGTCTCTCGCACGGCGCCTACGAGGCGCTCGCCGCGCACGGCACCGACGCGCAGAAGAAGACCTACCTGCCCAAGCTCACGAGCGGCGAGTGGACCGGCACCATGTGCCTGACCGAGCCCCATTGCGGCACCGACCTCGGCCTCTTGCGCACCAAGGCCGAGCCGCAGGCCGACGGCAGCTACAAGATCACCGGCAACAAGATCTTCATCTCGGCCGGCGAGCACGACATGGCCGACAACATCGTCCACCTGGTGCTGGCCCGCCTGCCCGACGCGCCCAAGGGCAGCAAGGGCATCAGCCTGTTCGTGGTGCCGAAGTTCAACGTCGAGGCCGACGGCTCGCTCGGCAGCCGCAACCCGATCTACTGCGGCGGCCTCGAGCACAAGATGGGCATCCACGGCAACGCCACCGCGCAGATCGTGATCGAAGGCGCCACCGGCACCATGGTGGGCCAGCCCAACAAGGGCCTGGCCGCGATGTTCGTGATGATGAACGCGGCCCGCCTGGGCGTGGGCAACCAGTCGCTGGGCCTGACCGAAGTGGCTTTCCAGAACGCGCTGGCCTACGCCAAGGACCGCACCCAGATGCGCTCGCTGTCGGGCGTCAAGGCCAAGGACAAGGACGCCGACCCGATCATCGTGCACCCCGACGTGCGCAAGATGCTGATGACCGCCAAGGCCTATGCCGAAGGCGGCCGCGCGATGGCGATCTACTGCACGCTGCTGCTCGACAAGGAGCACCACCACCCCGACGAGAAGGTGCGCAAGGACGCGGGCGAGATCGTCGCGCTGCTGACGCCGATCGTGAAGGCCTTCCTGACCGACAACGGCCACACCGCCACCAACGCCTGCATGCAGGTCTTCGGCGGCCACGGCTTCATCAAGGAATGGGGCATGGAGCAGTTCGTGCGCGACAACCGCATCAACATGATTTACGAAGGCACCAACACCATCCAGTCGCTGGACCTGCTGGGCCGCAAGGTGCTGGGCAACAACGGCGCGACGCTGAAGAAGTTCGGCAAGCTGGTCGGCAAGCTGGTGGAGGAAGAGGGCGTCAACGAGAAGATGAGCGAGTTCATCACGCCGGTGGCGGTGCTGGGCGAGCAGCTCACCAAGTTCACGACCGAGATCGGCTTCAAGGGCTTCCAGAACCCCGACGAAGTCGGCGCCGCCGCGGTGGACTACCTGCGGGTCGCGGGCCACTTCGTGTTCGGCTACATGTTCGCGCTGATGGCGCGCACCGCGCTGCGCCAGATCGCGGCCGGCAACACCGACCCGTTCTACGTCGCCAAGCTGCAGACCGCGCGCTTCTACTTCGCCAAGCTGTTCCCCGAAACCGCGACGCTGATGCGCACCGCGCGCGCCGGCAGCGCCCCGTTGATGAACACCGACGCCGCACTGGCCTGAACGCCATGAAAGCCCTGCTCGCATCGATCGCGCTGGCGGCTTCGGCCGCCTCCGCCATGGCCCAGATGAGCCCGGTGGGCGTCTGGCGCAGCATCGACGACAAGACTGGCGAGTCGAAAGCCGAGATCCGCATCGCCGAATCGGGCGGCGTGCTGGCCGGCCGCATCGAGAAGTCGCTCAAGAAGGATGCCAAGCCCGACGCGGCGTGCGACGAGTGCACCGACGAGCGCAAGGGCAAGCCGATCGCGGGCCTGGAAATCATCCGCGGCGGCAAGAAGGCCGAGGGCAAGGACGTCTGGGAAGGCGGCAAGATCCTCGACCCCGAGAACGGCAAGGAATACCGCGCCAGCTTCACGCCGATCGATGGCGGCAGGAAGCTCGAAGTGCGCGGCTACCTCGGCCCCTTCTGGCGCACCCAAACCTGGATGCGTGTGCAGTAGGCACGCGCGTTCCACATCAAGAAGCAAATCACCATGTCCAGATTCCAAGTGAAAAAGGTCGCCGTGCTCGGCGCCGGCGTGATGGGCGCGCAGATCGCGGCCCACCTCGTCAACGTGCGCGTGCCGGTCGTGCTGTTCGATCTTCCTGCGAAGGAAGGGCCGAAGAACGGCATCGTCACGCGCGCCATCGACAACCTCAAGAAGCTCAAGCCCGCGCCGCTGGCCGACGTGGCCGATGCGGGCCTGATCGAGCAGGCCAACTACGAAGACGATCTCGCCAAGCTCGGCGAATGCGACCTGGTGATCGAGGCGATCGCCGAGCGCATGGACTGGAAGCTCGACCTCTACAAGAAGATCGCGCCGCACGTCGCCAGGCACGCGATCCTGGCCTCGAACACTTCGGGACTGTCGATCACCAAGCTCAGCGAGGCCCTGCCCGAGGCGCTCAAGCCGCGCTTCTGCGGCATCCACTTCTTCAACCCGCCGCGCTACATGTTCCTGGTCGAGCTGATCAACACGCCGACCACCGAGCCCGAGGTGCTCGACCAACTCGAAACCTTCGTCACCAGCGCGCTCGGCAAGGGCGTGGTGCGGGCGCACGACACGCCCAACTTCATCGCCAACCGGGTCGGCATCGCCGGCATGCTGGCGACGCTGAAGGAGGTCGAGAAGTTCGGCCTCACGCCCGACGTGGTGGACGACCTCACGGGCAAGAAGCTCGGCCGCGCGAGCTCGGGCACCTTCCGCACCGCCGACGTGGTGGGCCTCGACACCATGGCGCACGTGGTCAAGACGCTGCAGGACAACCTCGACGAGAAGAGCGATCCGTTCTACGCCAACTTCGCGACGCCGCCGGTGCTCGCCAAGCTGCTCGAACTCGGCAACCTGGGCCAGAAGACCAAGGCCGGCTTCTTCAAGAAGGCCGGGCGCGACATCCTGCGCTTCGATCTTGCCAAGGGCGACTACGTGCCCTCGGGCGACAAGGCCGACGAGGTCTATGGCCGCATGCTCAAGAAGCCGGCGCCCGAACGGCTCAAGCTGCTGCGCGAGAGCGAGGGCGCACAGGGCCGGTTCCTGTGGGCGATCCTGCGCGACAGCTTCCACTACGCCGCGGTGCACCTGGCGACCATCGCCGAGAGCGCGCGCGACATCGACTTCGCGATGCGCTGGGGCTTCGGCATGAAGCAGGGCCCGTTCGAGCTCTGGCAGCAGGCCGGCTGGACGCAAGTCGCCAAGTGGATCCAGGAGGACATCGATGCCGGCCGCGCACTCTCGACCGCGCCGCTGCCCAAGTGGGTGTTCGAGGGCCCGGTGGCCGAGGCCGGCGGTGTCCACACGCCGGCAGGTTCGTGGAGCGCTTCGAAGAACACTTTCGTCGCCGCGCGCAAGCTGCCCGTTCATGAACGCCAGCTGTTCCCCGAAAGCGTGCTCGGCGCCGATGCGCCCGATGCCAGCAAGGCCGGCACCACGATCCAGGACGAAGGCGACGTGCGCCTCTGGACGCTCGACGGCGAGGTGCTGATCGCCAGCATCCATTCGAAGATGCACGCCATCAGCCCGGACGTCGCCGAAGCGCTGGCGGCCGGCGTCGAGCTGGCCGAGCGCGACTACAAGGCACTGGTGATCTGGTCGCCCGACGAGATGTTCTCGGTCGGCGCCGACCTGCAGGCCATGCTGCCGGCCTTCGTGGTCGCGGGCATCGGCGCGGTCGAAGGCGCGGAGCAGGAGCTGCAGAACGTCATGCTCAAGATCCGCTACGCCAGCGTGCCGGTGGTTTCCGCCGTGCGCGGCATGGCGCTCGGCGGTGGCTGCGAACTCGCGGTGCATTCGGCCAAGCGTGTGGCCGCGATGGAAAGCTACATCGGCCTCGTGGAAGTCGGCGTCGGCCTGATCCCGGGCGCCGGCGGCCTGACCTATATTGCGCGCCGCGCGGCCGAGAACGCGGCCGCATCGACCGGCACCGACCTGCTGCCCTTCCTGACCGAGGGCTTCACCGCCGCGGCCATGGCCAAGGTCGGCACCAGCGCGCTCGAATCGAAGAAGCTGGGCTACCTGCTCGACAGCGACGTCGTGGTGCCGAACAAGGACGAGCTGTTGTACGTGGCCTTGCAGCAGGCCAAGGCGATGGCCGACGCCGGCTGGCGCCCGCCGCTGCGCCGGCAGTTCAAGGTCGCG
Source organism: Variovorax sp. M-6 (assembly GCF_052114385.1). NCBI lineage: Bacteria > Pseudomonadati > Pseudomonadota > Betaproteobacteria > Burkholderiales > Comamonadaceae > Variovorax > Variovorax sp. M-6. Next base: position 369,605 of record NZ_JBFREQ010000002.1, read on the forward strand.
GGCCGCAGCGGCGCCGCGACCATCAAGGGCCAGCTGGTCAACATGCGCGATGGCGGCTTCATCAGCGCGCACGACTTCCACATCGCGAGCCTGATCGCCGAAGTGGTCACCGGCGGCGACATCGATGCCGGCTCGCTGGTGACCGAAGAGTATTTGATGACGCTCGAGCGCAAGGCCTTCTGCTCGCTCATCGTGCACCCCAAGACCCAAGAGCGAATCATGGGCATGCTCTCGACCGGCAAGCCCGTGCGCAACTAAGGACAGACACCATGAGCAAGCAAGTACAAGACGCCTACATCGTCTCCGCCACCCGCACGCCGATCGGCAAGTCGCACCGCGGCTACTTCCGCAACTATCGCCCTGACGACCTGCTCGCGACCACGCTGAAGGCGGCGCTCGCGGCAGTGCCCGGGCTCGATCCGAAGTCGATCGAGGACATCATCTGCGGCTGCGCGATTCCCGAATCGCAGCAGGGCCTCAATGTGGCGCGCATCGGCGCGGTGCTCGCCGGCCTGCCCGACAGCATCGGCGGCATCACGGTCAACCGCTTCTGCGCCTCCGGCCTTTCGGCGGTGCAGATGGCGGCCGACCGCATCCGCGTCGGCGAGGCCGAGGTCATGATCGCGGCCGGCGTCGAGAGCATGAGCATGGTGCCGATGATGGGCAATTCGCCTTCGCTGTCGCCCTCGATCTTCGAGCGCGAAGGCGACGTCGGTATTGCCTACGGCATGGGCCTGACGGCCGAGAAGGTGGCGCAGCAGTGGAAGGTGAGCCGCGAGGCGCAGGATGCCTTCGCGCTGGAGTCGCACCGCCGCGCGCTGGCCGCGCAGCAGGCCGGCGAGTTCGCCGACGAGATCACGCCGATCGAAGTCACCGACCGCACGCCCGACCTCGCGACCGGCGGGTCGTTGGCCAAGAGCCGCATCGTGAGCCTCGACGAGGGCGCGCGTCCCGACACCACGCTCGAAGGCCTGGCCAAGCTGCGCACCGTGTTCGCGGCGCGCGGCTCGGTCACGGCCGGCAACAGCTCGCAGACCTCGGACGGGGCCGGCGCGCTGATCCTGGCCAGCGAGAAGGCCTGCAAGCAGTACGACCTGAAGCCGCTGGCGCGCTTCGTGAGCTTCGCCAGCAAGGGCGTGCCGCCGCACATCATGGGCATCGGCCCGATCGAGGCGATTCCAGCGGCGCTGCGCTATGCAGGGCTGACACAGGATGCGATCGACTGGTTCGAGCTCAACGAAGCCTTTGCGGCGCAGTCGCTGGCGGTGATCAACACGCTGGGGCTCGATCCGGCCAAGGTCAACCCGATGGGCGGCGCGATCGCGCTCGGCCATCCGCTCGGCGCCACGGGCGCGATCCGCTCGGCCACGGTGATCCACGCGCTGCAGCGCAAGAAGCTCAAGTACGGCATGGTCACGATGTGCGTGGGCATGGGGCAGGGCGCGGCGGGGATTTTCGAGCGGGTCTGACGGGGCCGGGTTTGTCAGCATGCGCGGCCGTCCCGCACACGACTGCGTGACCCCCCACCACAGAGGCACACTGCGACCATGAAGACACACCCCCTCGACAAGGCCCTCGACCTGGTGCACAGCGACATTCAGGCCGGCCACTTCACCGGTGCCACGAGCCCGGACTACTGGAACATGGTCGGCCCCTTCGGCGGCATGACCGCCGCGGTGATGCTGCAGGCGGTGCTGCGGCATCCGGACCTGCTCGGCGAGCCGGTGGCGGCCACGGTGAACTTCGCGGCGGCCCTTGGCGAAGGCGCCTTCGAGGTGCTCGCCGTTCCGGTGCGCACCAACCGCTCGACCCAGCATTGGACGATCCAGATGTCCCAGGCCGGCGCCGACGGCAAGCTGCACGTGACCACCACGGGCACTGCGGTCACCGCGGTCCGGCGCGAGACCTGGGGCACCAACGACTTCCCGATGCCCGAGGTGCCGCCGCCTTCGGCGGTCGAGCCCATGCAGATCGGACCGAAGGGCGTCGAATGGATCCGCCACTACGAGATGCGACCGATCATCGGCTCGATCCCGAGCCGATGGGACGGCAGCGGCGACGCCAGCGAAACGCGCATGTGGCTGCGCGACGCCGAGCCGCGGCCTCTGGATTTCGCCGCGCTCATGGCGCTCAGCGATACCTTCTACCCGCGGGTCTGGCTGCGGCGCGCCACGCCGGTGCCGATCGGCACGGTGTCGCTCACGACCTACTTCCATACCGACGCCGCGCTGCTGGGCGACGTGGGCACCGGCTACCTGCTGGGCCGGGCCACCGGACAGCAGTTCCGCAATGGTTACTTCGACCAGGCTGCGCAGCTCTGGAGCGAGGCGGGCGCCCTGCTGGCCACCAGCAGCCAGATCGTCTACTTCAAGGAATGAGGCCGAAGCCGCGACAATGAAGGGCACGGCAAGGAGACCCGCATGACGACGAAATCCGTCGACTTCTATTTCGATTTCGGCAGCCCGGCCGCCTACCTGGCCTACACGCAGCTGCCGCACGTTTGTGCCGACACCGGCGCCACGCTGGTCTGGAAGCCGATGCTGCTGGGCGGCGTGTTCCAGGCCACGGGCAACCATTCGCCGGCCGAGATCCCGGCCAAGAGGCCCTACCTCAACGAAGACCTGAAGCGCTTCGCCCGCCGCTATGGGGTGCCTTTCCAGCACAACCCCCATTTCCCGATCAACACGCTGCTGCTGATGCGCGGCGCCACCGGCCTGCAGATGCGCGAGCCCGAGCGCTTCGGCGCTTACGTCGATGCGGTGTTCCACGCGATGTGGGTCGAGCCGCGCAATCTCAACGACCCGGCCTGCATCGGCGCCGTGCTGCAGGAAGCCGGCTTCGACGCCGCGCAGCTGCTGGCGCTCGCCAACGCCCAGGACGTCAAGGACCTGCTCAAGGCCCACACCCAGGAAGCCGTGCAGCGCGGCGTGTTCGGCGCGCCGACGATGTTCGTCGGCGGCCGGATGTTCTGGGGCCAGGACCGGCTCGACTTCGTCCGTGAGGCCCTCCAGGCCTGACCCTCATCCACAGCAAGGAAAACCCATGAGCGACATCCTCGTCCACACCGAAGCCGGTGTGATGACCCTGACCTTCAACCGCCTCGACAAGAAGAACTCGATCACCAGCGCGATGTACGGCGAGCTGGCCGACGCGCTGGCGAGCGCCGAGCAGGACGGCGCCGTGCGCGCCGTGCTGATCCAGGGCGACGCCACGATCTTCAGCGCCGGCAACGACATCGGCGACTTCCTCGACAAGCCGCCGTCGACGCAGGAGTCGCCGGTGTTCCGCTTCCTGCGGGGCATCGCCAGCTTCCCGAAGCCGATCGTGGCGGCGGTCTGCGGCCCGGCCGTGGGCGTCGGCACCACGCTGCTGTTCCATTGCGACCTGGTCTACGCCGGCGACAACGCGGCCTTCTCGATGCCCTTCGTGAACCTCGGGCTCTGCCCCGAGGCCGCTTCGAGCCTGCTGGTGCCGCAGATGCTCGGCTACCACCGCGCGGCCGAGGCGCTGCTGCTGGGCGAGCCCTTCATGGCTGAAGCGGCGCTGGAGGTGGGTCTGGTCAACCGCGTGGTGCCGCCGACCGAGGCCAATGCCATCGCCCAGACGCAGGCCCGCAAGCTCGCGGCCAAGCCGCTGAGCGCCCTGATCGAGACCAAGCGCCTGATGAAGAAGTCGCAGCAGCCCGCGGTGCTGGAGCGCATGGGCGAAGAAGGCCAGAGCTTCGGCCGCATGCTGCGCGAGCCGGCGGCGCGCGAGGCCTTCACGGCCTTCATGGAAAAGCGCCGGCCGGATTTTTCGAAAGTTTGATCTCCCCCAGGTTGCCCCGCACTTCGTGTCGGGGCGCCCACCCCCTCTCCGGGGGCAACACCAGCGGCCCGGCGAAGCCGGTTCCGCGGTGTTTCACCAACGGGCCTGGCTGCGCCGGCCGGGAAATCGGCACTGTGGTTGTTCTTCGGCGGCGCGCAGCGCACGCCTGTTCGTGGGCAGTCGCGGAACCGGCTCCGCCGGGCCGCTGACTGCGCCCCCGGTAGGGGGTGGGCGGGCTACACGAAGTGAGCCCAACCTGGGGGCGAGCCTATGCTTTTTCGATGGGGCGGGGGCGGCCGCTGTCGTCGATCGCGACGTAGGTGAAGGTGGCCTCGGTCACCTTGATGTATTCGCCCTGGGCCTTGAAGCGCTCGGCGAACACCTCCACCGTCACGGTGACCGAGGTGCGCCCGATACGCTCGAGCTTCGAGTAGAACGACAGGATGTCGCCCAGCCGCACCGGCTGCTTGAAGATGAATTCGTTGACCGCGACGGTGGCCATCCGGCCCTTGGCGTAGCGCGCCGGGATCACCGAGCCGGCCAGGTCGCACTGCGCCATCACCCAGCCGCCGAAGATGTCGCCATTGGCGTTGCAGTCGGCCGGCATCGGGATGACCTTGAGCACCAGCTCCATGTCGGCCGGGAGACTTTTGAGCTTGGCGGTGAGGTTGGCGCTGGAATTGGCGGACATGGGCACAATCTGGATAGAAACGAATAACCAAGGAAACGGCTCAACTCCTCGTGCGCGAAGCATGGGGTGAGCAGTTCCCAGCCACGATTGTCCCCCATGCGCCGCAGCGGCGAAGCACTTTCCTCTCCCCACCACCCCGCCTCGGCGGGCACGCCCGCGCGCAGCGACCGTTCCGACTGGGCCACCCTGCGCCGGCTCTTCCCCTACCTGTGGCGTTACAAATGGCGCGTGATGGCGGCACTCGCCTTCATGGTCGGCGCCAAGGTCGCCAACGTCGGCGTGCCGGTGCTGCTCAAGAACCTGGTCGACGCGATGTCGATCAAGCCCGGCAGCGCGGCGGCGCTGCTGGTGGTGCCGGTCGGCCTGCTGGTCGCGTACGGCCTGCTGCGGCTCTCCACCGCGGTCTTCAACGAACTGCGCGAGCTGGTCTTCGCCAAGGCGACGGAGGGCGCGGCGCGCAGCATCTCGCTGGAGGTGTTCCAGCACCTGCACGCGCTGAGCCTGCGCTTCCACCTGGAGCGCCAGACCGGCGGCATGACGCGCGACATCGAGCGCGGCACGCGGGGCGTGCACTCGCTGATCTCGATGTCGCTCTACAGCATCGTGCCGACGATCATCGAGCTGACGCTGGTGCTGACCATCCTGGGCGTGAAGTTCGACTCGGGCTTCGTCTGGATCACGCTGGCGGCGCTGGTGCTCTACATCGGCTTCACCGTGACCGTGACCGAGTGGCGCACCCAGTTCCGCAAGACCATGAACGAGCTCGATTCGATGGCGCAGAGCCGCGCGGTCGATTCGCTGCTCAACTACGAGACCGTCAAGTACTTCAACAACGAGGGCTTCGAGGCCAGCCGCTACGACGCCAGCCTGGAGCGCTACCGCAAGGCCGCCGTCAAGAGCCAGACGACGCTGAGCCTGCTCAATGCGGGCCAGCAATGCCTGATCGCGATCAGCCTGGTCGCGATGCTCTACCGCGCCACGCAGGGCGTGGTCGACGGCCACATGACGCTGGGCGACCTGGTGATGGTCAACGCCTTCATGATCCAGCTCTACATCCCGCTCAATTTCCTGGGCGTGATCTACCGCGAGATCAAGCAGAGCCTGACCGACCTCGACAAGATGTTCGTGCTGCTCGAGAAGGAGCGCGAAGTGCGTGATGCGCCGGATGCCCGGCCGCTGGCGGGCACCGATTCCACCGTGCGCTTCGAGGACGTCAGTTTCGCCTACGAGGCCGCGCGGCCGATCCTGAAGCACGTGAGCTTCGAGATTCCGGCCGGCAAGACGGTGGCGGTGGTCGGCCCTTCGGGATCGGGCAAGTCGACGCTGGCACGGCTGCTCTACCGTTTCTACGATGTGCAGCGGGGCCGCATCACGATCGGCGGCGAGGACATCCGCGAAGTGCAGCAGTCCAGCGTGCGCCGCGCCATCGGCATCGTGCCGCAGGACACGGTGCTGTTCAACGACACCGTCGAATACAACATCGCCTACGGCCGTCCGGGCGCGAGCCGCGAAGAGGTGGAGGGCGCGGCGCGGGCCGCACGCATCCACGACTTCATCGCGGCCACGCCCAAGGGCTACGAAACCACCGTGGGCGAACGAGGCCTCAAGCTCTCGGGCGGCGAGAAGCAGCGCGTGGCCATCGCCCGCACGCTGCTCAAGAATCCGCCGATCGTGATCTTCGACGAGGCCACCTCGGCGCTCGATTCGGCCAACGAGCGAGCGATCCAGTCCGAGCTCAGGAGCGCGGCGCAGGACAAGACCACGCTGGTCATCGCGCACCGACTGTCGACGGTGGTCGATGCGCACGAGATCCTGGTGCTCGAGTCGGGCGTGATCGTCGAGCGCGGAACGCACGCCGAGCTGCTTGCGAAGCAGGGACGCTACGCTCAGATGTGGGCCTTGCAGAAGAGCGAAGCGGTGCCGATGCTCTAGCCCCCGCGCGCTGCGACTTCGTGTGTTCGCGCGCCCCTTTTCAACGATCCAGATCCAGGAGCTCGGACGTGTCGAACAAGATTCCCCTGCTGGTGCTCAACAGCCTGTCGAGCGCCCACCAGGCCCAGATTGCCGAGGTCTACGACCTGACCTATGCCTTCGGCGCCGCCGAGCGCGCCGCCGCGATCGCCGCGCACGGCCCGAGATTCCGCGCCGTGCTGACCATCGGCGTGATCGGCATCACGCCGGAAGAAATCGCGGCCATGCCGGCGCTCGAACTGATCTGCTGCATGGGCGCAGGCTACGAAGGCGTTCCGCTCGAACTGACGCGCGCCCGCGGCATCGCCACGGCCAACGGTGCAGGCACCAACGACGACTGCGTGGCCGACCACGCCTTCGGCCTGCTGATCGGCGCCGTGCGCGAGTTGCGCAAGCTCGATCGCCTGTGCCGCGACGGCGTCTGGCGCGAAGCCATTGCGCAGCCGCCGAACGTTTCGGGCAAGAAGCTCGGCATCCTCGGCCTGGGCACCATCGGCCAGAAGATCGCCAGGCGCGCGGCCGCCTTCGACATGGAGGTCGGCTATCACAACCGCAAGCCGCGCGAAGGCGCGACGCAGCGCTACTTCGACGACCTGAAGTCGCTTGCCACCTGGGCCGACTTCCTGGTGCTGGCCGCGCCGGGCGGCCCGGCCACGCGCCACCTGGTCAATGCCGAGGTGCTCGACGCGCTGGGGCCGCAGGGCTTCCTGGTCAGCATCGGGCGCGGCAGTGTGGTCGATACCGAGGCGCTGGCCGCGGCACTGCGCGAGAACCGCATCGCGGGCGCCGGCATCGATGTCTACGAGAGCGAACCCGAGCGCCCGGAGGCGCTGATCGGCCTCGACAACGTGCTGCTCACGCCGCACATGGCTGGCTGGTCGCCGGAGGCGACGCAGGCCTCGGTCGATCGCTTCATGGCCAATGCGCAAGGGCACTTCGCCGGTCGCGGCGTGGTGTCGCCGATCTAGCTTCGATGCCAGAGGGCCTTCGATTCAGCCGCCCTCGGCAAGCACCGGCGGCCGAACGGCGCCCCAGCCGCAGGCCAGGTCGTACGCATGCCCCAGCCGCAGCACGGCCAGGTCGCCGTGGATCGGCCCCGCGATCTGCAGCCCCATCGGCAGGCCGGATCCGCTGAAGCCCGCGCGCACATTGAGCGTCGGCAGCCCTGCCAGCGTGAAGGGCGTGACGATCTCCATCCAGCGGTGATAGGTGTCGCTCTCGACGCCGCCGACCGAGGCGGGCCACGACAGCGTCGCGTCGAACGGAAAGACCTGCGCCGTCGGAGCGACCACGAAGTCGAAGCGCTCGAAGGCCCGGAGGAAGGCGCGGTAGACGTTCGAGCGATAGATCGAGGCCTGGTACAGCGCCGCCGCATCCAGCCGATGGCTCTGCTCGATCTCCCAGCGCGCCTCGGGCTTCAGCTTCTCGCGCAGCGCCGGGTCGGCATGGGCCGCGCCCAGCTTGCCGCCGACCAGCAACTGGCGCAGGCGCAGCCACGCGGTCCAGTTCTGCTCGCGCGGGACCTCGAGCTGATGGGCGTCGACGTCGCAGCCCAGGTCGCGGAAGGTCTGCAGCGCGCGTTCGCAGAGCTCGCGCACGCCGGGCGCCAGCGGCAGATCGGGCCACAGGCTGCCGAGCCAGCCGATGCGCAGGCCCTTCGGATCGCTGTCGAGCTGCATCGCGTCGGGCGTGGGCAGGGCGTCGGTCGATGAAAGCGGCAGCCTCGGATCGAAGCCTGCCTGCACCGCGAGCAGGCGCGCGGCGTCCTCGACCGTGCGCGCCATCGGTCCTTCGGTGCCGAGCTGCTGCAGGAAGAGCTCGTCTTCCGGGGCGCCGGGCACGCGGCCGCGCGAGGGCCGGAAACCGATCACGTTGTTGAACGCCGCGGGATTGCGCAGCGACCCGCCCATGTCGCTGCCGTCGGCCACCGGCAGCATGCCCAGGGCCAGCGCCACGGCCGCGCCGCCGCTGCTGCCGCCTGCGCTCAGCGCGGGCTGGTAGGCGTTCAGCGTGGTGCCGAAGACCGTGTTGTAGGTGTGCGAGCCGAGCCCGAACTCGGGCGTGTTGGTCTTGCCGATCACGATGGCGCCGGCCGCCCGCATGCGCGCCACGTGGAGGCTGTCGGCACGCGCCGCGGAGCGCGGCGAAAGGGGCGAGCCCATCGAGGTCGGCAGGCCGGCGGCGTGGCTCAGGTCCTTCACCGCGAGCGGAAAGCCGTGCATCCAGCCGCGCCGTACGCCGCGCGCCAGCTCGGCATCGCGCTCGCCGGCTTCGGCCAGCAGTTGCTGCGGTTCGCGCAGCGACACGATGGCGTTGAAACGCGGATTGAGCGCCTCGATGCGGGCCAGCGCGGCCTGCATCAACGCATGGCAGGACACGCTGCGGGCCGCGATGCGGCGCGAAAGTTCGGTGGCGCTGAGTTCGAGCAGGTCGGTGGAAGCCATGGCTTCCAGTATGGCGCGGCGCTCGCATAATCGCCGCGTATGGAAACAAAGTGGCTCGAAGATTTCATCAGCCTCGCGGAAACGCGCAGCTTCAGCCGCTCGGCCCAACTGAGGCATGTGACCCAACCGGCGTTCTCGCGGCGCATCCAGGCGCTCGAAGGCTGGGCCGGCACCGACCTGGTGGATCGCAGTTCCTACCCCACCCGACTCACGCCCGCGGGCCAGACGCTCTACAGCCAGGCCATCGAGATGCTGCAGTCGCTGCAGAGCACGCGCGCCATGCTGCGCGGCCATTCCGCCGCCGGGCAGGACGTGATCGAGATCGCCGTGCCGCACACGCTGGCCTTCACCTTCTTTCCCTCCTGGGTGACAGGCCTGCGCGAGCACTTCGGGCCGATCAAGAGCCGGCTCATCGCGCTCAACGTGCACGACGCCGTGCTGCGGCTGGTCGAGGGCAGCTGCGATCTGCTGATCGCCTACCACCACCCCTCGCAGCCGCTGCCGCTGGACGCCAACCGCTACGAGATGGTGAGCCTCGGGGAGGAGGTGGTCGCGCCCTGGGTCCGGCCCGATGCCGAGGGCGCGCCGCGCTACTGCCTGCCCGGCCGGCCCGGCCAGCCGCTTCCCTATCTGGGCTATGCACCCGGTGCCTACCTGGGGCGCGTGGTCGACCAGCTGCTGAAGGAATCCGGCACAGCGATCCATCTCGACCGGGTCTACGAAACCGACATGGCCGAGGGCCTGAAGGCGATGGCGCTCGAAGGTCACGGCATCGCCTTCCTGCCGCAGAGCGCGGTGCGCAAGGAGGTCCGCGCCCGCACGCTGGTGAGCGCGCTGCCGCCCGAGATCGACCGCCTCGAGGCCACGATGGAGATCCGCGCCTACCGCGAGCGGCCCGGTGCGCCGGCGTCGGCCAAGGCCGCCGGCCGGACGGGCCGCGGCGACGGAGCGGCGCCGCGGCTCAAGGGCGCGGCCGATGCGTTGTGGGCCTACCTGCTGCAGACCCAGCCTGCGGCCTGACAGGTGCTGTTCTTGTGCGGCGCACAAACTATGAGGCGGCGACATGCGGACCGCTGCAATCGGCATTGGGCGCCGAGCGCCGGCCCCTCTACAGTCTGCCCCACGTTTTTTCGGGCACAAAGGCTGCTTGGAGGAGTGGGTTCGGAACGCTTGCGCTGCCGAACACCCGGCGCGCCCTCCAGCGGTGCATGGCGCACCGGGTTGGTCCGGGTGTGGCGCAGAATGCGGGCGTCTAGAATTTCGTGTTATCTCTCAGTCACAGGAGTTTCCATATGAAGAAGCAAGTATTGGCTCTGGCCGTCATGGCGCTCGCCGCAGGAGGCGCCTTCGCCCAGGCCAATGACACGCTCGCCAAGATCAAGTCGAGCGGGGCCGTCACGATGGGCGTTCGCGACTCCTCCGGCGCGCTGGCCTACACGATCGGCGACGGCAAGTACGTCGGCTTCCACACCGAGATGTCCGAACGCATCCTGGCCGACATCCAGAAGCAGCTCGGCCTTCCCAAGCTCGACATCAAGCGCCAGCTGGTCACCTCGCAGAACCGCGTGCCCCTGGTGCAGAACGGCACCGTCGACCTCGAGTGCGGCTCGACCACCAACAACGCGACCCGCCAGAAGGACGTCGCCTTCGCCGTGACCACCTACGTCGAGGAAGTGCGCATCGCGGTCAAGGCCAACTCGGGCATCAACTCGATCAAGGACCTCAACGGCAAGAACGTGGTCACCACCACCGGCACGACCTCGGTGCAGACCCTGCGCAAGAACGAGCGCGCCCAGGGCATCGACTTCAAGGAAGTCATGGGCAAGGACCACGCCGACAGCTTCCTGCTGCTCGAATCGGGCCGTGCCGACGCTTTCGTGATGGATGGCCAGATCCTGGCCGGCAACATCGCCAAGTCGAAGGCCCCGGCCGACTTCAAGGTCGTCGGCGACGCGTTGTCGGTCGAGCCGATCGCCTGCATGCTGCGCAAGGACGACCCGGCCTTCAAGAAGGCCGTGGACGACAGCATCAAGCGCCAGATCGCGGACGGCTCGCTCGCCAAGCTGTACGACAAGTGGTTCATGCAGCCGATCCCGCCGACCAACACCAAGGTCGGCCTGCCGCTGTCCGAAGCCACCAAGGCCGCCTGGGCCAACCCCAACGACAAGCCGATGGAAGACTACGCCAAGAAGTAAGAACGCGTGGGCTGACGCGTGAACGAACGCCCGCCTCTTCCGGCGGGCGTTTGTTTTATGAGTGGCCTCCAACAATCATCGAGGAGTTGAAATGGGAAAATGGGATTGGCAGGTATTCCTGGAGGACCCGGGCGGGAAGATACCCACCTACTGGCAGTGGCTGGTGTCGGCGTGGGGCTGGACCGTCTCGGTGTCCCTGTGCTCCCTGGTCGTGGCGCTGGTGCTCGGCTCCGTCGTCGGCGTGATCCGCACGCTGCCCAACAGTCCCTGGCTGGTGCGCTTCGGCAATGCCTGGGTCGAGCTGTTCCGGAACATCCCGCTCCTGGTCCAGATCTTTCTCTGGTACCACGTGGTGCCGAAGCTGTTCCCGGTCATGTCCGGGCTGCCTCCCTTCATCCTGGTGGTGTTCGCGCTGGGCTTCTTCACCTCGGCACGGATCGCCGAGCAATTGCGCTCCGGCATCCAGGCCCTGCCCAAGGGCCAGCGCTACGCGGGCATGGCGGTGGGCTTCACCACGCCGCAGTACTACCGCTACGTGATCCTGCCGATGGCCTACCGGATCATCATTCCGCCGCTGACCAGCGAATCGATGAACATCTTCAAGAACTCGTCGGTCGCGTTCGCGGTGTCGATTCCCGAGATGATCCAGTTCGCGATGCAGGCCGGCGAGGAGACCGCGCGCGTGACCGAGATGTACATGGCCGTGACCGTGCTCTACGTGATCTCGGCGATGGTCATCAACCGCATCATGGCCTGGGTCGAAAAACGCGTTCGCGTGCCGGGCTTCGTCGCGGCCGGCGGAACGGGAGGACACTGACATGAATTTGGATCTGACCTTTTTCCACTGGGACGTCGTCAGCGCCTTCCTGCTGAAAGGCCTCTATTTCAGCGTGTTCCTGACGGTGGTCGCCACGCTGGGCGGCATCTTCTTCGGCACCCTGCTGGCGCTGATGCGGCTGTCGGGCAACAAGTGGCTGGACATCCCGGCGGCCATCTACGTCAACGGCATGCGCAGCATTCCGCTGGTGATGGTGATCCTGTGGTTCTTCCTGCTGGTGCCGACCATGATCGGGCGGCCGATCGGGCCCGAGTACTCGGCCATCATCACCTTCGTCGCCTTCGAGGCCGCCTACTTCAGCGAGATCATGCGTGCCGGCATCCAGTCGATCCCGCGCGGCCAGGTGTCCGCGGGCCAGGCGATGGGGATGACCTACGGCCAGAACATGAAGCTGGTGATCCTGCCGCAGGCGTTCCGCAACATGCTGCCGGTGCTGCTGACCCAGACCATCATCCTGTTCCAGGACACCTCGCTGGTCTATGCCATCGGCGCCTACGACCTGTTCAAGGGCTTCGACACCGCGGGCAAGAACTTCGGCCGGCCCGAAGAAGCCTACCTGCTGGCCGCCGTCGTCTACTTCATCCTGTGCTATTCGCTCTCGTGGCTCGTGAAGCGCCTGCACAAGAAGATCGCCATCATCCGCTGAAGGAGAAACCATGAACCCCCACGCTCATCACTTCGTGTATTCGCTGCCCCCCGAGGGGGCGCAGGCCGCCCTTGGGTCGGCCCGGCGGGAGGCCTGACATGTCCGACAAAATGATTGAAATCAAGAACGTTTCCAAGTGGTATGGCCCGGTGCAGGTGCTCAACGACTGCTCGGTCGACATCGCCAAGGGCGACGTGGTCGTGGTCTGCGGGCCCTCCGGCTCGGGCAAGTCGACGCTGATCAAGACCGTGAACGCGCTGGAGCC